>CALGYO010000209.1 GCA_937934715.1 uncultured Desulfovibrionaceae bacterium
AGGCCGCCCGGGCGGGCGAGGCCGGCCGGGGCTTCGCCGTGGTGGCCGACGAGGTCAGGAAGCTCGCGGAAAAGACCATGACCGCCACCCAGGAGGTGGGCCAGGCCATCCGGGGCATTCAGGAAGGCGCCAAGCTCAACATCGGCAATGTGGAAAAAGCGGTGGAATCCATCGCCGAGGCCACTCGGCTGGCCAACGAGTCCGGGGCGGCCCTGCGCGAAATCGTGTCCCTGGCCGACGCGTCCGCTGATCAGGTCCGCTCCATCGCCACGGCGTCGGAAGAACAGTCCGCCACGTCGGAGGAGATCAACCGCTCGGTGGAGGAGATCAACGTCATCGCCAAGGAAACGGCCCAGGCCATGGAAGAGGCCGGTCAGGCCGTGCTGGAGCTTTCACGGCAAGCGCTGGCCGTTTCCGGGCTGGCCCAGGGCATGGGCGCGCACGGGTGATCCGCGCCCGGACCCCCGCGTCCCTGTCCGGCGTCCTTCAATACGCGCGGGGGCCATTCAAAAAAAGAAAGAAGACGCCGCTTTCCCCCTACGGTCTGCTCCGGTCCTCCGTTTTCCCGGGGTCATTCAAAAATAGAAAGAGGACGCCGCTTTCCCGGCGCCCTCGGAATGGGGCCGCGTCCGCTTCGAGCGGGAACGCTAGCACAGTTTTTTGACGTAATACGAGCTGGTCGGATAGGCCCAGACGCTCTCGCGCAACTGGGCGGCCGTGAGCCCGTTGCGAATGGCCAGGGCGAAATAATTGATCAGCTCCTGGACGTCGTGGCCGGTCATGTGCGCCCCGAGGATGCGTCCGTCCGCCTTGTCCAGGAGGATTTTCGCCGCGCCCGGGGTCTCGCCGAGCCGTTTCCAGGAAAACATGCGGGCCAGGTCGCTCTCCCGTTTTTCGTATCCGGTTCCGGAGGCGATGAGCGCCGCCTCGCTTTCGCCCACGGCCGCAAGCGGAGGCAGGGAAAAGCACACGCTGGGAACGCCTGAATAATCGGCCCGCTCCACGTCGCCCTTCACGATATTGCGTCCGATGATCGCGCTTTCCATGTCCGCCGCGGGGGTGAGCGCGAAGGGCGTGTCCGCGCAGTCCCCGGCCGCGTAGACATTGGGGTTGCTGACGCTTCGCAGATACGCGTCCACCGTCACCCCTTTATTCGTGAAGCGCACTCCAGCCTTCTCGAGGCCTATGGCGTCGGCGTTGGGGACGCGGCCCGCCCCGTTGACGATCATGTCCGCCTCTATGACGATCTCGCCGTCTTTTCCCGCCGTGAGAACCAGGGCGCCGTTTCTCTCCTCCACGCGTTGGGCGGGCGCGTTGAAATGGACGCCGGTCCCGCTTGCGCGCATGGCGCCCACGAGAATCTCGGTCATGTCCGGGTCGAAGGCCCGAAGCGCCCGGTCGCCGTGGGTGACGATGGCGGTTTTCGCCCCCAGCCGCGAGGCCAGGCTCGCGAATTCGAAGGAGATGAACCCGCCTCCCAGAAAGATGATGCGGCGGGGCAGGACGTCCATGTCCAGGAAGTCGTCGCTGGAGGAGACGAGCCCGGCGCCCTCGAACTGAAGCGGTCTTGGCCGGGCGCCTGTGGCGATGAGGCATTTTTTCGCCTCGATGATCTCGCCGTTTACCTCGAGCGTGTTTGTCCCGGTAAAGCGCGCCCGGCCGTGGAACGTGTCCACGCCCATTTCCCAGTAGGCGTTTTCCACCAGATCCGGGATGGGCTCGGTGAATTCCCGCTTGAAGCGCATGAGAGCCGCCCAGTCGAAATTGGGTAATGACGCGAGTCCCTTGCCTTGCAAGGTTTCCGCCGCCCGGATGGCCTCGGAGGCGGCCATGAGGACTTTTTTGGGATTGCAGCCGGTCATGGGGCAGACGCCGCCGAAAAACCGTTCCTCGATCACCGCCACGGACATGCCCGCTTCCCGGCAGGTCCGGACCGCCGGACCGCAGGCCGGACCCGCGCCCAGGACCGCCAGATCGTACGTATGGGCCATTTGCGCCTCCCTCTTGGATTTACCGCCTGTGCGCGAACTGGTATGAAACCCTTTGCACGGCTGTTTCCGGCCAGGGTAGCCTGTCGGGGCGAAAAGGAAAAGGGCGGCGGCGACAAGACGCGACGCCAAGGCGCGACGGCGCCGGGAGACGAGCATGGCGAAGAGTTTTGATTACGACATCGGCGTGATCGGCGGCGGGGCGGCGGGGCTGACCACGGCCTCGGGCGCGGCCCGGCTTGGGGCGAAGACCCTGCTCATCGAAAAAAGCCCGCGTCTTGGAGGCGACTGCCTGCATTACGGCTGCGTACCGAGCAAGACGCTGATACGGACCGCCCGCGTACGCCATCTCATGGGCAGGGCCGAGCTTTTCGGCCTGCCCGGGGTCGCGCTCGCGCCTGTTGATTTCAAGGACGTGGCCGCGCGCATCGCCTCGGTCGTCGCGGCCATCCAGACCCACGACTCCCCGGAACGCTTCTGCGCCCTGGGCGCCAGGGTCCGCTTCGGGGAGGCCCGGTTTCTCGACGATCACGCCGTCCGTCTCGACGGGGAGACCATAAGCGCCGCCAGATGGGTCCTGGCCACGGGCTCGCGGGCCATGGTCCCGGACATCCCGGGGCTCGCCCAGGCCGGTTGCCTGACCAACGAACATCTCTTTTCCCTGGACGCCCTGCCCAGGCGCCTGATCATCCTGGGCGGCGGGGCCATCGCCGTGGAGATGGCCCAGGCCTTCCGGCGGCTGGGCTCGGACGTAAGCGTCATCCAGCGAAGCCCGCAGCTCCTTTCCAAGGAGGACGAGGACCTGGCCGGCGCCGTGAAGGCCGTCCTTGAAGAGGAGGGCGTCCGGTTCTACCTTGGCGCCGCCGTACGCCGGGTCGAGGCCCAAAACGGTCTGAAGACCGTGATCATCGAGCGGGCGGGGAAGGAAGAGCGGGTGGAGGGCACGGACATCCTGGCCGCCCTGGGCCGGTTGCCCAACGTGGAGGGGCTCGATCTGGACAAGGCCGGGGTGGCCCATACCCATCGGGGCGTGGCCGTGGACGAGCGGCTGCGCACGAGCCGGTCCCATATTTACGCCGCGGGCGACATCACCGGGGAATATCAGTTCACCCACGCCGCGGGCTACGAGGGCGGGGTGGTGGTCGCCAACGCGGTCTTGCGGCTGCCCCGGCGCGCGGATTACGCCTTCATGCCGTCCTGCGTCTACTGCGAACCCGAGCTCGGCGGCGTAGGGCTCAACGAGAAGCAGGCGCGGGAACAAAAGATGGCCTACTCCGTGGTGCGGGAGGAATTCTCCCAAAACGACCGGGCCTTCGCCGAAGGCGAAACCCGGGGATTTTTGAAGCTTTTGCTGGATGACAAGGAACGCCCCCGGGGAGTACGCATCTTCGGTCCCCTGGCCGGGGAGCTCATGGGCGAGTGGGCGGCGGTGTTCGCGGGCAAGGTGGGGCTGTCCAAGCTGGCCGGGGCCGTGCACCCCTATCCCACCCTGGCCGAGATCAACAAACGCGCGGCCGGGACCGCGCTTTCCCCCAAGCTCTTTTCGGATAAGGTCAGGAAGGGACTCTCCTTTCTGTTTCACTACAAGGGCCGGGCCTGCTTCCCGGACCAGGAACGCGACGCGTAAAAGGAACATGCTTTTCTCATGACGACCCGCAAACCGGTTCTGGGGATGGTGCTCAAAGGCTATCCCCGCATCTCCGAGACGTTCATCTCGAATGAAATCAGACTGCTTGAGGAAATGGGGCTTTGCGTGCGCATCATCTCCATGCGAAAGCCCCGGGAATCCTTTTCCCACGCCTCGGTCAAGCGCATCAAGGCCCAGGTGATCTATCTGCCGGAAAACATGCTGCCCCATCTGCACTCGCTCCTCTACCACAACGCGGTCCTTTTCCTCCAAAAGCCCGGAACCTATCTGAAGGCCTTCGCCTACATGGTTTCGCGGTTCCTGAAGGTGCGCCGGTCAGCGACCATCAAGCATCTGCTCCAGGGCGGGTATCTCGTGCGTGTGGCCGGAAACGGGGGGCTGGCCCATCTGCACGCCCATTTCGCCCATTCGCCCACCTCGGTGGCCCTGTACGCGGGCATGCTCGCCGGATTGCCCGTGAGCTTCACCGGACACGCCAAGGACGTCTACACCCAGGACCCCGAGCGGCTGGCCGAGAAGGTCAACGAAGCCGCCTTCGTGGTCACCTGCACCGGCCACAACAAGGAGTACCTGGACAGGCTCGCCCCGGACGCGGCCATCTTCAAGGTCTACCACGGCATCGACCTCTCTCTGTTCGTTCCCGGCGAGCCGCGTTTTTCGCCGAAGCCTCCTTTCGCCATCCTGAGCGTGGCCAGGCTGACCGCCAAGAAGGGCCTGGCCAACGTCCTGCGCGCTCTGGCCGTCCTGGCGGGGGAGGGGGTCGATTTCACGTACGAGCTGGTAGGCGAGGGCGAGGACAAGGCCATGCTCAAGGAGCTAGCCGCTTCGCTCGGCATCGCGGACAAGGTCCGGTTCCTGGGCGCCATGCCCCATGAAGCGGTGCTGACCCATTACCGCCGGGCGGACGCCTTCGTCCTGGGCTGCCGCGTTCTCGACAACGGCGACCGGGACGGCATCCCCAACGTGCTGGTGGAGGCCATGGCCATGGGCGTACCCTGCGCGGCCACCACGGTCTCGGCCATCCCGGAGCTGATCACGGACGGCGAGACGGGGCTTCTGACGCCCCCGGACGATCCGGGAGCGATGGCGGGCGCGTTGCGGCGCCTTCTTACGGACGAGGCCCTGCGGCGGCGCATGATTCCGGCGGCCATGGCGCGCGTGCGCGAGGGATTCGACAACGCCGGACATATTCGGGAACTCGGCAGGATATTCATGGAGCGGGCCGGAAACCCGCCGGGGATTTTCGCCAATGGCTCGCGACCCTGAGTCCGCCCTGCGGATCGCCTTTTACGCCCCGTTCAAGCCGCTGGACCATCCGAGCCCCTCGGGGGACCGGACCATCGGCCGGGGGGTGGTTTCCTTTTTGCGCGAACGCGGCCACGATCTCCAGACGGTCAGTTCCTTTCGGACGCGCTGGATCTTCAACAAGCCCTGGCTGTGGCCATCGGCTCTTCTCGAGCGCCGCCGGGCCCAGGCCGAGGCCCGGGCCATGCGGGCCGAGGCGTGGCTCACCTACCACGCCTATTACAAGGCGCCCGATCTCCTTGGTCCGGCCTGTTCCCGGGCGCTCGGCGTTCCCTACGCCATATTCCAGGGCGTCTACTCCACCAAGGTGCGCAAAAAGCTGATGACGCGGGCGGGGTTCGAACTCAACAAGGCGTCGCTTCTGGCGGCCGGGCGGATATTCACCAACAAGTTGCGCGACCTGGAGAATCTGCGGCGCCTCATCCCCGAGGACCGGCTCACCTATGTGGCCCCGGGCATCCGGCCGGACGATTTCGTCTTCAGCGGCAAGGCCAGGCGCAATCTGCGCGAGACGTGGCGGGTCAACAAGCGGCCCGTGATCATGACGGCGGCCATGTTCCGCGACGACGTGAAGACGCGGGGGCTTTGCTACCTGATCGAGCGGCTGGGCGAGCTTGCGCGCCAGGACAAGCGCTTTGTTCTGGTCGTGGCCGGGGACGGGGAGATGCGCGGGGCCCTCCAGGCCCTGGCGGCCCGGGAACTGCCCGGCCGGACGATCTTTTTGGGGCTCGTGCCGCGAGATGAGCTGCGTTTTTTCTACAGCGCCTCGGACGTGTTCGTTTTTCCCGGCATCAACGAGTCCCTGGGCATGGTCTATCTCGAGGCCCAGGCCGTGGGATTGCCCGTGGTCGCCTTCGACAACGACGGCCTGCCCGAGGTGACGGCGCGCGGCGAGACGGCCTTCCTGACCCCACCCTTCGACGACGAGGCCTTCAAGGAGGCCATCGTGAGGCTTCTGGATGACAAGCCCCTGCGCCGGGCCATGGGTGAAAAGGCCGAGCGCCGGGTTCGCGAGCGCCACGACCTGGACAAGAACTACGGGATCATGGAAGAGCGTCTTCTGGAATTGGCAAAAACGCGTTGACGGCCTATTTCCCCGCCGTCATGGCGCGCAGCCGCAGAAACGACGTGAAATCCGTCTCCCCCAGGCGTTTGCATTCCAGATAGCAGTTCACGTATTCGGCGTAGTCCATTGGCCTGCCGAAGACGTTGTAGGTCCGGCCTTCGCCCGCGAAGGCGAGCCCCTGGCGTCTGGCCACGGCGGGGTGGATGGGCAGGACGAATTCCGGGAACGGTTCGGGAAATCCTTCCCGGACCGCTTCCGGCAGGGGCGGCATGTTTACGAGCCGCAAGACCTCGTCCGCAACCAGGAGGCACAGCCGCTTTCCCGGATGGTTGATGGTGTTGAATAGCCGTTCCCGCCGGAAACGCTCCTCGATGACGTCCAGGGGCTTCACGTCCCAGGCGCGTTCCTTACTCCGCTCCGCTCTAAGGGATTTCGCGAAGATCGCGTCCAGGTCGTAGTATCTGGCCGGATCGGTAAACAGGTGGATGTGCAGGATTTCCTTTTTGGAAAGTCCCCGCGCAATGAGATCGTCCAGGAAAAAATCCGAAAAATCGAAGCCGGGATCGGAACTCCAAAAGGGCCAGTAGCCCTTGAAGAGGAAATTGGGGATGCAAAACGCCCGGGCCGATGGAGCGAGCCGGGAAAGCAGCGCGTCGCTTGCGAGCTCCCCCCATTTGTCCTCCAGGCGCTGGTAGAGGAAAAGCCCGCAGGAGGCGAGTTCCGCTTCCGGGATGATTTGGCGGGCGTAATTGACGTAGTGGCGGACCGTGAAGGCCCGGCTGAAATCCGGATGCGCCAGGAGCAGCCGCGCCAGGGGCTCGCCCTGGCAATTGGCGTGAATGATACAGGGCGGTTTCGTCATAACTGGCATACGGTGTTTCGTGGAGCCCCATGCATACGCGAGACCGGGGCGTCAGCCAAGACGGCGCGCGCGCGTTTTTTAGGTGGCCTGCCCACGCGCGGACGTGATAGGATCGCCATGCTGTGTTTTCCCGGGTTTCCCGTAACGCGCCAGGCCGCAAAGGATCAGGAAACCATGCTGAAAAAACGTATTCGCGATATCCAATCCGCCGGACTTGTGAGCGTCTCGCTGGATTCGCCGGTTCGCGAGGCCGTGGGGCTCATGCGCGAGCGGGGGATTTCATGCGTCCCCGTATTGGAGGATGGCCGCGCCGCGGGCATGTTCACCGAGAGGGCCGTGGTCCGTCTGGCCGCAAGCGGCGAACCGTTCCTGGACCGGCCCATGCGCGAGGTCATGTCCGCGCCCGCGGTCTGCGTTTCCCCGGATGCCCTGGGCCATGAGGCCTACAGCCTGCTCCAGGCGAGGCGCCTGCGCCATCTGGCCGTGGCGGATGAAAACGGACGCTGCCTGGGCGTGGTTTCCCAGTCCGACATCGTGGCCAACATGGGCTACGAGAATTTCGTGCAGTTGCGCAAGGTCTCGGGTGAAATGATCCGGGCCGTATCCACGGCGGCGCCCGATGATTCCGTCATGACGGCTCTGCGGCTCATGGCCTCGCGCGGCATCAGCTGCGTGCTTGTGGAGGAGGATGGGGCGCCTGCGGGCATCATCACGGAGCGGGACGCGGCCGGCCTGGCCCTTGGCGGGACGGACCTCGACCAGACGCCCCTGCGGGAGGTCATGAGCGCGCCTGTGGCCACGGTGTCGCCCGGAACGCCCGTGCACGAGGCCCTGGCCCTCATGCGGCGGCGAAAAGTCCGAAGACTGGCGGCGGTGAACGAGGACGGCCGCCTCGCCGGGGTGCTCACCCAGACCGACGTGGTCAACTCCATGGAGTGGCAATACGTCGAAATCCTCAATGAAATCATCCGGGACAAGGAAGAGCGTTTCCTCAACATCTTCCTCAATTCCGTGGAAGGCATTTTCCAGGCTTCGCTTTCCGGCCGCCTGCTCACGGCCAATCCGGCGATGGCCCGGATATTCGGCTTCGCATCGAGCGACCAGCTCCTGTATGAGGCCCATGATTTCGGGGAGCGGCTTTTTGCGGACAAGACCCTGTTTTCAGATATCGCGGGCAGGCTGGCCCTCACGAGCGACCCGCTGCAATGCGATGCGCGTTGTCTGCGCGGGGACGGGACGGCCATCTGGGTTTCCTTTTCCTTTCGCATGGCCCGGGACAACGAGGGCGCGCCGCTTTTCATCGACGGGTTCTGCATGGACGTCACCAGCCGGAAAAAAGAGGAGGAGCGTCTGCGCGAGCGCGAGGCCCGCTACCGTTCCATCGTGGAGGACCAAAGCGAGCTCATTTGCCGCTACCGGCCCGACGGGCGTCTTTCCTTCGTGAACGAGGCCTACGCCCGCTACTACGGGAAAAAGCGCGAGGAACTCATCAACGCCAATTTCGTGCCCCATATCCCCGAGGAGGACATGCGGGGCATCGCCGATGGCGTCGCCCGGCTCTCCGTCACGTCTCCCACGGCGCGTTTCGAGCACCGCATCGTCATGCCGGACGGCGAAACGCGCTGGCAGGCCTGGACCCACCGGGCTATTTTCGATCCGGAAGGGACGCTGGCCGAGTACCAGGCCGTGGGCAACGACGTCACGGATCGCAAGCGGGCCGAGGAGGCGCTGCAAAGCCAATGCAATCTGCTCAATACCCTGATGGAGGCGCTGCCTACGCCGGTCTTTTTCAAGGACGCCGCGGGCGTCTACCAAGGGTGCAACGCCGCTTTTGAAAAAGCCCTGGGCGTGCGGCGCGAGAACGTGATCGGCAAGACCGTATTCGAGCTGTCCCCAAGGGAACTGGCCGAGGTCTACCACGCCAGGGATCAGGAACTGTTGTCGTCCGGCGGGGCCCAGAGCTACGAGGCTGGCGTCCGTGGCGGCGATGGGACCATCCACCAGGTGATCTTCAACAAGGCCGGGTACGTGAACGCCGCCGGGGAGACGGCCGGACTTGTGGGCGTGATCACCGACATCACCGAACGCAAACGCGACGAGGACGCCCTGAAACGTCTGCGGGACGATCTGGAGGATACGGTGGCCCGGCGCACGGCGGAGCTTCGCTCGAGCTACGAGCGGCTCGAACGGGAAGCGCTCGAACGGGGACGGGCCGAGGAGGAGCTCAGGGACAGCGACAATTTCCTGGAAACCGTCATCAACGCCATCCAGGACGGCATTTCCGTTCTGGACAAGGACATGACCATTCTGCGGGTGAACCCGGCCATGCGGGTCTGGTATGGACGGGGAAACGCGGCCGGGATCGAGGGCCGCAAATGTTTCGAGGTCTACCACGGCCGGAACGAACCCTGCCGGCCGTGCCCTTCCCTGCGGTCCCTGCATGACGGGCGTCTGCACTGCGAGGCCGTGCCCAAGATGGTGGGCGGGGTGCGCGAGGGCTGGCTGGAGCTGTTTTCCTACCCCATCGTGGATGAGGCCGGAGACATTTCAGGCGTGGTGGAATTCGTGCGCGACATCACCGAGCGCAAAAAGCTCGAAGGCGAGTTCATCGAGGCCATGGAACGGGCGGAAGAGGCAAGCAAGGCCAAAAGCCTTTTTCTGGCCAACATGAGTCATGAGATCAGAACGCCGCTCAACGCCGTTTTGGGCTACATCCAGCTCGTCCTGCACGGGGAGCTGGAGTCGCGGCAGCGCGAGCGGCTCTGCGTGGCCGAGGAGTCCGCCGAAACCCTGCTGGCGGTCATCAACGACGTACTCGACTATTCCAAGATCGAGGCGGGGAAGCTGGAAATCAAGCAAGAGGCCTTCAATCTGCGCATCCTGCTGGAGACCCTCGTGCGCGAGCAGGAAGCCCTGGCCATGAGCAAGGATTTGCCCATACGTCTGTCCATCGACACGCTCGCGCCGAGCTGGCTCAAGGGCGATCCGTTGCGGCTGCGACAGATTCTGAGCAACCTGCTCAACAACGCCGTGAAATACACCGAGCGCGGGAATATCGACGTGGAGGTCCAGGCCGCGTACAAGCGGCCGGACGAGGAACGTACGTGCGACCAGCCCATCGTACGCCTGCTGTTCACCGTGTCCGATACCGGCATCGGCATCCCCGCGGCCGACCAGGACCGGATATTCGACAGCTTCACCCAGGTGGATTCCGGGTTGTCCAAGCGCCACGCCGGGACCGGGCTGGGTCTTGCCATCTGCAAGAAGCTCAGTGAACTCATGGGCGGTTCCATGTGGTTCGAAAGCGAGGAGGGACAGGGGAGCGCTTTTTATTTTTCCGCATCCTTCGAATCCCTGGAGGCCGAATGCCGGGACGAGGCGGACTGGCGTCCTCTGAAAACCCCGGCGAACGACATCGGCCGGCTCAATATCCTTCTGGCCGAGGACAACCGCATCAACCAGATGTTCGCCGTGGACCTTCTGGAAAGCCGGGGCCATCGCGTCACCGTGGCGGAAAACGGTCTGGAGGCCCTCAAGGCCCTGGAGAAGGACGTCTACGACGTGACGCTCATGGACATCCAGATGCCGGTCATGAACGGCGTGGAGGCCACCCGGGCCATCCGCGCGCACGACGGAAGCGCCTTCGACCCCAATATTCCCATCATCGGCCTGTCCGCCTTCGCCATGGATCAGGAGCGCGATCGCTTTCTGGCTGAAGGGCTCGACGGCTACATCACCAAGCCCATCAACATCGAGAGTTTTTTCGATGTGATGGCCAGAGCGCTCGGCCGGGGAAACGCCTCGGGCGGCGGCGCCTGCGCATCTCCTGAAACCGGACGCGACGAGCGGACGCTGGATACGGCGGCACTTTTCATCCAGTACCGGAACAAGCGGGAACTGTTGCGCAAGGTGGGGCGGGAATTCATGGTCCGCATCCCGGAATACGCGCGGGAAATGGGCGAGGCTTTTGCGCAGAGGAACATGGAGCCGGTCACGCGCCTGGCCCACGTCATCAAAGGCAACGCCTCGCTCTTCGGGGCCTACCGTCTGCGCTCCCTGGCCATCGAGGCGGAGCGGCTGGCCGGGGAAGAGGATTGGGATGCGCTTGACGGCGCCTTGGCATCGCTCCTAAAGGAAAGCGATGATGTTGTCGCGGCGCTTGACGATTTCATAAAGCGCCTTTGCTAGCAGCCGGTTCGGGCGACGGGCTCCCGGACCGTGGGTTTCCGGGAGCGCCATGCCCCAGCCGGTGATCTTTTCTCTGACGCGCCACGCCGCGACGGTCTGGAATCTGGAAAAGCGCATCCAGGGGCACGGCGATTCTCCCTTGTCGCCCCAGGGAATGGCCGCCGCCAGGCTCTGGGCCGCCAATCTTCGCGACGCGCCCTTTGACCGGGCCTTGTGCAGCGACCTGCCGAGGGTGAAGCAAACATTTGACATCCTGAATGAATCCTTGAACATCCCCGTCATCTACGATCGCAGGCTCCGGGAACAGCATTTTGGCCGCTGGACCGGAAAGCGCTGGAACGAAATCGCCCGCCGCGACCTGGAAACCCAGGTCGCCCGGGGCTGGGATTTCAGACCGCCGGGAGGGGAGAGCCGGACCGAGGTGCTGGGCCGTTCCCGGGAGGCCCTGCTCGAGACGGCGGCGCGGTTCCCCGGGGACGCCATCCTGGTGGTCTGCCACGAAGGCGTCCTGAAAAGCCTGCTGTATTTTCTGTTTCGCCGGGAGTATCTGCCGGATGAGCCCAAGCTCCTCAAGGCCTCGAGCATGCACCGCATCGTCGTGGAAGGCGGAATCCTGCGGGCGGACGCCATCAACCTTTCCCTGGAAAAAGATCACCATTCGTGAAAATCGTTTTCTACTGCCAGCATGTGCTCGGCATGGGGCATTATTTCCGCAGTCTGGAAATTCTCAAGGCGCTTTCCGGTCATGAGGTGGTTTTCGTGACAGGCGGCCCCGAGGCGCCGGTTTCGCCCGGGCCGGAAATCCGGATAGCGCGTCTGCCCGCCATCGAAATGGACGAGAATTTCCGGGCGATCGGCGTTTCGGGGGGGGACGGCCAGGCCGGGGACGTCCTGGAACGCGTCAAGGACGAGCGCCGCCGCCTTCTTCTGGAACTCATGAAACGGGAGCGGCCCGACGTCTTTTTCGTGGAGCTCTATCCCTTCGGCCGCAAGGCCTTCGAATTCGAGTTGCTGCCGGTCCTTGAGGCCGTACGCCGGGGGGATTGCGGCAAGGTCTTGTGCGTTTGCGGCCTGCGCGACATCCTGGTGGAGAAAAGCGATCAGGACAAATTCGAGAAGCGGGCGCTTTCACGCCTGAACGCCCTGTTCGACGGCCTTGTCGTCCACGCCGATCCGGCTCTTTTCCCTCTGGAGGCCACCTTTTCCCGCACGGCGGAAATAACCGTCCCCATAGCCTATGCGGGCTATGTGGCCCAGGACCCGGGCCCGGTCCGGGGCGGCATGCGCGCGGCCCTGGGGGTCGCGCCCGGGCGCAAGCTCGTGACCGTCAGCGCCGGGGGCGGCAAGGTGGGGGGCGAGGTCCTTGAGGCCGTTCTGGCGGCCGGGGCGCTCCTTGCCGGCGAATTCCCCCTGTCCTTGCGGCTTTTCACCGGTCCCTTCGCCTCGGACGCGGCGTTCGCGGGCCTTCGCAAGCGGGCGGCGAAGCTTGAGGATGCGCGCGTGGAGCGTTTTTCCCCGGATTTTCCGGCCATCCTGGCCGAGACGGACCTTTCCGTGAGCATGGCCGGGTACAACACGGTCATGGCCCTTCTGCGCGCCGGGACGCCCGCCCTGGTCCGGCCGTTCGCCCAGAACAGGGAGCAGGGCATGCGGGCCGGACGGCTGGCCGGGCTGGGCCTTCTCGGCGTTCTTGAAGAGGCGGACCTCGATCCCGGAAGGATGGCCGAACGCATGCGCCGGATATTGCGCGAGGGGCGAGCCGAAAGGGCCTGCGCCATCGATCTGAACGGCGCCGCGAACACGGCCGCCATCCTGGAACGCTGGGCGCTCGAGGCGTAATCCCTGTACGTACGCGGCGGACCCGTATTTCCAGGCGCGCATTCTCCCGGATTTTCCCCACCCAGAAACCCGGGGCCGCGCGGCCTTCCGTCATCCGATAGGCCCTATGATCCTCTCGCCGGAAACGCCGATGTCTCGAACCAAACAGCGCGGCCCGAAAGGGCTTGACACTGTCACCATACGGTGACAAATCTCTACTGGAGACTGTCGCATGGTCGCAATGAAGGCGCAGGGAATGAAAAGCGGAGCGGACCGGGATCGGGACGCATCGCGGCGGCGTCTGATCGAATCCGTAGGCGCCGTCCTGGCGGAAGAAGGCTTTCAGGGCATGGGCGTCAACGCCGTGGCCCGCCGGGCCGGGTTGGACAAGGTGCTTATCTACCGGTATTTTGGCGGGTTGCCCGGTCTTATTTCCGCCTTTGCGGTGGAATACGATTTCTGGCCTTCGCTTGATGAGCTTGTGGGCGGCGACGCCGACGCATTCCGGACATTGCCGGTCAGCGACCGGCTCGCCCTGGGGACGCGGCATTTCATGCGGGCCATTCGCGCCAGGCCGCTGACGCAGGAGATCCTGACCTGGGTCTTCAAGGAGCAGTCCGAGACGACCAAGGGACTGGACGAGGTCAGGGAACGGGTGGGGCGCGGGTTTCTGGAACTGTGCGGGATGAACGATCCGGACGTCGCCTCTTCCATCGACGTTCCGGCGCTTTTGGCGATCATCGGCGCCGCCGTGAACCATCTTTGCGCCAGGGCTGACAAGATCCGGTATTTCGCAGGGATCGATCTGGTTGACGGGGATGGCTGGAAACGTCTCGAGGACATGTTGGAGCGCATGATCAAGGCGGTGTTCGCCGAGGCCGGCCTGAGTTAAAACGCCGCTCGCTGACCGCTGATCAAGCAGAGGGATCAGCCGCATGGCCTGCCCACGGGGCTGAGTTAAAGCGCCGCCCGCTGACCGCTGATCAAGGGGGGGCGAGGATCATCTGGGAGATGGAGCCGCCCGTTGGCCGCGTTCTTGCGAGCGCGGGGTGAACCGTTGCGGCGGTTTTTCTTCGCCGGCCGAGTCACCGTACGGTGACATTGATGGATGGAAACCGTTAAACAGGGAGATGGTTATGAAGCGGGAAGTTGGAATTGTCCGGTCGCTGCCGTTTTTGCTCTTGGCGCTCGGGATGTGCCTGTGTCCGCCGGCCGCGGCGCAGACGCTCGGAACCGATGCGGGAGAGGAGCGGAATCTCAAGATCAAAACCACGGGCGTCATCACGGCGCCTCGCGAGATCGACGGGACCGGGGCCAAGGCGATAACCTCCTCGGCCCGGGCGGAGGCGGTATACGAACGCGACAACGTGAGCGTGGCGCTGGCGTATGAGGCGGTGAACTACTTCTGGGAGAATACGGGCCGACTTCCCTACGGCGACAAGGCGAGCGCTCCCTGGGAGGTGTTGCATCATGTGGGCATCGATCTTGGATACCATGGCGGCATCAGCGGCCCATGGGGGTATTTCGCAGGCGTTTCCGGCGGGCTGTCCTTTGAAAGGGAAATAAACGACGCGCAGAACCTGGCCGCCTACGGAGGGCTGACTTACGCGTTCAATGACGAATGGGTGGCGAGCCTGGGCGCGGGCGTCAGCTATACGTACGTCGAAACGACGTTCTTCCCGGCTGCCGGCCTGACCTATGCTTCGAAATCCGTGAAGGGGCTCAATGCTGAGCTGCGCTTCCCCTTCGCCTCGGCTTCGTATGCGTTCAACGAGTACCTCGGGGTGCGCCTGTTCGGGAATTACGATTACGGTCTGTACAAGCTGCGTGACGACAGTCCGGTCTCCCGGGGCGGCTTTCTGGAAAACAAGGGATACAAGACTGGAGCGTATCTGGACATCACGCCCATGAAGAACGCGCAGTTTTCGATCGGCTGCGAGTACAATTTCGCGGGAGAGCAGGCGCTCTACCGGTCGAGCGGCTCTCTCATCGATCGCTATGAGCTGGACGGGGGAATCGGAGGCCGGGCGCAGATCAAGCTGTCGTTTTGACGCGGAAAGATGCGCTCGGGAAGAAAACGGACTTAGCGCCTCGCATCTCCTGACGCTGGCCGCGCGACGCGGCTGGGCGAAATCCGGGATGCGGGGCGCCCGCTTCGCTTATTTTTTCAGAAACAGGGCGTCCGCTGAGATGGTCTCGCCGTCTTCGTTCAGAAACGGCTCGAAAAACCGCTCGAACCTGAAGCCGTAGCCCCTGAGAAAGGTCTCCAGTTGCGGGAACAGGGGCTGATTTTCATACAGGGAGACGAAGGCCGTCTCGGTCAGGATGGCGCGTACGCCCGGAAGAAGCCCGGTCGCGCCCTTGAGGGCTTCAAGCTCAAAGCCCTGCAGGTCGAGCTTGATCATGTCCGCCCTTCCCGCCGTTTCCATAACCGCCTCGTCCATCCTGACTACCGTCACGTCCGCGGTTTCGAGATGTTCGAGATCACGGCCCGGGTATTTGTCCCGGATGCCCGTGGGCGCGAGCAGGGAGGAGAGGGTGCGGCTTTGGGGGATGCGCAGAATAGCCTTGCCGGGCGCGGCGCCGAGGGCCGCCTCGATCACCGTGACGGACGGGATGTGCGCGAAGCGTTTGCGCAGTTTGCGGGCCAGGGCGGGAAGCGGCTCGAAGGCCAGGATGCGGGCCGTGGGAAAGGCCTCGAGCAGTTCGGCGGCGATGCGGCCCTTGTTGGCGCCGCCGTCCACGATGACCGGGTTCGGGGCGACGGCCCGGGCCTTGAGTTCCGCAATCCATTCGCGCATGGCTGAGGGCAATGGCACGATCGCGCCGCTGGGTCAACGGTCCGGGAGCGGGTTCACCGTCCGCGCGGGCGTTGCGCGCGGACGGGGCGATCCGGACAGGCGGGCGCCAGAACCCCCCAGCCGCCCCGGGTCGTGCGGGCTTTACCCTTTCCCGGACCGGGGCTATGACCGGGGCATGAACATGGAAAAGATCGAGGAAGCGGCCGGGGCTGTGGCGGAGGAGCTTGCGCGGGGGCTTTCCCAGGACGAGGAAACGGCGGCGGCCGTTCAGGGGCTTTTCGGGACTCTGGACCCGGCCGGTCTCGCCGATATTTTGTCCCGGCGCGAGGAAAGCGATGGCGCCACGCTTCTCGCCATGTTGGTTTTCCCGGACGCGGCCATGAAAGAACGGCTGGAGCCGCTATTTTCAAGACTCGCGTGCGATCAGGAGGAGGCCCGGGCCGTGGGCGAAGCGGCCGCGAACCGGGTTTCCCGGACCGAGGCGATTTTCCCGGACGGGACGCGCCTGGCCCTTTCCCTCACGCCCGGGGACGTGCGGGAATTCACGGCCAGGTTGCGGCTAGCGGATAATCCGCCCCGGGTTCTGGCCGGGCTTCTCGCTGAGCGGCCCGCTCCGGATTGCGCGGAATGCGCTGATAGCATTGATAGCGCTGACGTCGCGGCCCGGATGCTGGCCGCCTTGCGCCATTGCCGCCTGTCCTGGACCCAGCCCCGGCTTTTTTTTCTCTCCATGCTCCTGCGCGGCCTGGATAGCGGGACGGGAAGCGCCGGGGATGCGGCGGACCGTATGGACGCTTTTACCTGGGCCCTGGGCTATCTGGACGCGCTTTCGCCTGATGCGGATCCCGCGGCGGCGCTTTCACCCTGGATTCGCGGTCTCGATGACAGGCTGAAGACGGCCCGGCGCAACCGGGAGCTTATGGAGAAGGGCAATTTCGAGACGCTCATGAGTCAGGGGGTGCGGCTGCCGCATATCCACGAGGAGAGCGTCCTTCGGGAGCTGACGCTTGCCCGCCTGGCCGCCCGGGCGGTCCTGGGACCTGAGGCGGACGGTCTGGCCCGGATGGAGGAGGATCTGGGCGCGTACGAGGATCCGGCCGCCCTCATCGCCGCGCTGGGCGGGATCGGCTGAAGGCCGGCGCCTTACGCCGTAGCCTTACCCCCCCGCCAGCTTGGCCTTGTGTCCGAGCGCCTTCAGGACGTCCAGAACGGTCTGTCGGTGATCGCCCTGGATTTCGATGACCCCGTCCTTGACCGCGCCGCCCGCGCCGCATTTCTGTTTGAGCGACTTGGCCAGGGCGGCCAGCTCCGCCGCCCCGAGCGGCAATCCGGCGACCAATGTCACGCCTTTTCCCTTTCTGCCCTTCGTATCGCGCATGATCCGGGCAACGCCGTCCCTGAGGACGCTGGGGGAGGCCTTGTCCGGCTCTCCGGTCTTTTTTTTCGGACAGCGGCACGATGCGGCGGCCTGCCCGCATTTCGGGCACATGCGGCCGGAATCGGTGGAATAGACGAGACGGGACTGTTTCGTATCGCGCATGGCGCGTCCTCCAGATGGCCGGGCCGCGCCCCGGCAAAGAATCGCGGTCTCTCCGGCAAAGAATCGCGAGCGCGCCCCGGCAGATGATCGCGTCACGCTTCGGCAAACGATTGCGGCGCGCTCCGGCGGTTCAGATCGGCGGGAATCAGGACGCGTCCGGATCGGGGCTCTGCTCCGCGTTCTTTTGCAGGGGCAGCGAGATGGCGAAGGACGCTTGACCACGCTCCAGCTCAAAGGTCAAGGCTCCGCCCATGTTTTTGATCACCCGGTAGGCGAAGGGCAGACCCCGGTATTCCTCGTCCTCGTCGAAGGGCAGGAACATGAGCTCCGGGTTGGTCAGGGCGGCCTCCATGGGGAAGCCGACGTCGAGATGGATGAAATGCGCGTCGTAATGGGTGCGCAGGACCACCGGTCCCGGCGGCTTGGCCTTGCGCAGGGCGTAGCCGGTCAGGCTGATGACGGTCTGGACGAGGAGGTCCGGGTCCTCCACGATCTTCGGAGGGTGGGGCGCCAGAAAAAGCGCCGTCGCCGCTCCGCGATCCACGGATTCGGCCGAGAGAAATTCCACGGCCCGCCGCACGGCGTCGTTGATGGAGCACGGCTTGGGGCTCATCTGCACCGGATGCAGGTAGTCGCTGACTTTTTTCAGCATGGCCTCGAGCCGGGCCGACTCCGAGAGGATGATGTCCGTTTCCTTGAATTCCGGAGCCTTGTGTTGCAGGCGGCGGGCGAATCCGGCGATGGAGAACAGCGGATTGCGGATTTCATGGGCGAGCTCGGCCGTCATCACGCCCAGGGTCTTGAGTTTTTCCTCCTGCACCACGAATTTTTCCAGCTCCACCCGGTCCGTGATGTCCATGAGAATGCCCTCAATGAAGGTCTCCTCATGGCCTGGCACGTTCAGGGAGGAGGGCATGGATTTCAGGATGCCGTGGATGGTCCGGCCGTCCTTGTGGATGAGGCGGCATTCCACGGTGTAGCTTATGTCCCTGTCGAAGGTGTCGTGCAGGATCTTCATCACCCGCTCCCTGTCCTGGGGATGGAGGCGCCCCGGGAGCCAGTCCGGGTCGTCGAACACCTCCACCCGGGAGAAACCGAGCAGGTCCAGGCAGAATTTGTTGATGAATTCCAGGCGGAAGTCCCGGCGCAGCACGTAGATCATGAGCGGCAGGTTCTGCACCAGATTGAAATAGCGGCGTTCGGCCAGGGTGGCCTTGCGGGCCAGGGCGTTACGCTCCAGGGCGTTCTCGATGGCGTGTTCCAGGATGTCGAAGCTTTCGATGGGCTTGGGGATGAAATCCAGGACCCCGAGCTTGAAGCTTTCCACCACTTCGGAGAGGTCGCTTTTGCCGGAGAAAATGAGGACGGGCGGCGGGTCGGAGCTCACGGCCGGGAGATTGTTCAGGAAACCGAGGCCGTCCATGACCGGCATGCGCAGATCGAGAAGGACCACGTCCGGCGCGTGGGCGCGCAGGGCTTCCAGACCTTCCCGGCCATTTTCCGCTTCGATCACCTCGTAGCCGGCGTCGCCGAGCCACATGGCGACGCTTTGGCGGATTTGCGGATCGTCGTCCACGGTAAGGATTTTGGGCGGTTTTACGGTCACGGGCGGTCCTTTTTTCAAAGTCCTGAAGCGCGTCACTTTCATCTTATGCCGATTCGGGGCGCGGAAGGCAAGGGCGGAAGCGGTTGGCGAAGCCTACGAGATTCTATTTGAATTCCGGTTGGTTGGGGTGTCCGGCCAATGTCGTCTGTTTTCAAGGAGTTATGAGTTACAAAATTGTAGTTTCAAAAAAGAGAAGGCATTTTACAAAATAATCTTGCAAAATTGTAAATTATAACCTAGAAAGCCACGAACTCGACGCGCATGCGTTCGTCCGGCCATGGGGTCCGGACCCGGGCGATGACGGATGGGGATAGCCGCTCGCCCGGCCCGCGACGCGTCCGGGGCATGTTCACCACTTCAAGACCGGGGGTGTTTATGAATGCGGCGGATACCGCTTTCGTCCTGATTTCCGCAGGCCTTGTCATGTTCATGATGCCGGGGCTCGCCCTCTTTTACGGCGGCATGGTGCGCGGCAAGAACGTCCTGGGAACCCTCATGCACAGCATGATCCTCCTTGGACTGGTTTCCGTGCTGTGGGCCGTCGTCGGCTACAGCCTGTCTTTCGGCGAAGATATCGGCGGGGTGATCGGCGGTCTCAATTATTTCGGACTGGCGGGCGTGGGCCAGGAGCCCCTGGAGGGCATGACCATCCCGCACCTGGCCTTCATGATCTTTCAGTGCATGTTCGCCGTGATCACCCCGGCGCTCATCACCGGCGCCTTCGCCGAACGTATCAAATTCAGCGGCTTTCTCATTTTCTCCGCCCTGTGGATCATCTGCGTCTACAGCCCCATGTGTCACTGGGTCTGGGGCGGCGGCTGGATGGCCAAGATGGGCGCCCTGGATTTTGCGGGCGGCGCCGTGGTCCACATGAGCTCCGGCGCGGCGGCCCTGGCCGCCACCTTCTGCCTGGGCAAGCGCAAGGGCTACGGCAAGGAGCCCTTCATCCCGCATAACCTGCCGCTCACCATCCTCGGCGCGGGCATGCTCTGGTTCGGCTGGTTCGGCTTCAACGCGGGCAGCGCGCTCGCCGCCAACGGTCTGGCCGCCAGCGCCTTCGCCGCCACCCACATGGCCGCCGCCGCCGCGGCGCTCGGCTGGATCATCGTGGAATGGATGCATCGCGGCAAGCCCACCACCCTGGGCATGGCCTCGGGCGCGGTGGCGGGGCTTGTGGCCATCACCCCGGCTGCCGGCTTCGTGGGCGTCATGCCCGCCATCCTCATCGGACTGATCGCGGGCGGCCTGTGCTACGGCGGGGTGCTGCTCAAGCACAAGTTCGGCTACGACGACTCCCTGGACGTGGTGGGCATCCACGGTCTGGGCGGCACCTGGGGCGCTCTGGCCACCGGTCTTTTCGCCTCCACCGCCGTCAACCCCGCCGGGGCGGACGGTCTGTTCTACGGCAATCCCGGCCAGTTCATGATTCAGCTCGTGTCCGTCGTGGCCACCTGGGCGTTCTGTTTCATCGTCTCCTACGCCCTCTATAAAATCGTGGACGCCATCGTCGGCATTCGGGTAAGCCCCGAGGACGAGACCAAGGGTCTGGATGTGAGCCAGCACAGCGAAGTCGGTTATCAGATCTAAGGAGGCGAGCATGAAAAAGATCGAAGTCATCACCCGCCCGTTCAAGGTGGACGACATCAAGGACGCGCTCACGGACGTGGGCGTCAAGGGCATGACCGTTACGGAAGTCAAGGGGTTCGGCCGCCAGCGCGGACACACCGAGGTCTACCGGGGCGCCGAGTACCAGGTGGATTTCCTGCCCAAGGTCAAGATCGAAGTGGTGGTTGAGGACGCCATCACGGCGGATTGCCTGCGGGCCATCCAGGACGCCGCCCGCACCGGCGAGGTGGGGGACGGCAAGATATTCGTCTCCAGCGTCGAGGAAGTCATCCGCATCCGCACCGGGGAGACCGGAGATTCGGCCATCTAACGCGCGTTGCGACGCATGACCTTCGAAACCGAAAAAGCCGGTCCGGACGCCCCGAGCGGACGGACCGGCTTCTCTTTTCAGGGCGGAACGCCCTGTCATGGACTTTTCTTATGAGCGCCGCCTCTCTTCCCCAAAGCGCCGTCCGCTACGGCGAAGCCCGAAACCTCCTGGCCGACGGGCTCATGGCCGGGCGCCTGGGCGCCGCCTACGCCTCGGACGCCTCGGACGCCACGGACGCGTATTTCACCCGGCGCCTGGAAGAATGCGCGGATCTTGCGACCGGGGCCCCCTTCGCCCTGGCGGCCGTGGGCGGTTACGGCCGCCGGGAGCTGTGTCCCGGCTCCGACCTGGACGTGTTGGTCATCTATGCGGACGATCTCCCGCTGTCCGCCGCCGGACTGGCCAAATGCCTGTTCCATCCCCTCTGGGACATGGGCCTGGAGGTGGGGCACGGGGTGCGCTCCGTGGACGAGTGCCTGTCGCTGGCGGCCGGGAATTTCCAGGTGTTCGCCTCCTTTTTGGATCTGCGCTTTCTGGCGGGGGACCGGACGGTTTTCGCGACCCTGTCCCGGCGGCTGGACGAAGCGCTTTTCCCGTCCCTGTCCGGGGATTTCCTGGCCTGGCTGGCCGAGGCCAACAAGGCCAGGGGCGCGCGTTTCGGCGAGGCCGGGGCCATGCTCGAACCCAATCTCAAGGAAGGGCTGGGAGGGCTGCGCGACTACCATCAGGCCCTGTGGCTCATGCGTCTGGCCGAAGCCCGGGGCAATGCGGCCGGGCGGGGGGATTCCCTGTTCGCCGAGGAATGGGAGGAGCTTCGCGACCACGCCTCCTTTCTCCTGACCGTGCGGGGCGTTCTGCACGTGGTCAGCCGCCGCAAGAACGACAAACTCCATTTCGAATATCAGGAAAAGGCCGCCGAGGTCCTGGGCTATTCCGCCATGGACGGGGCGCTGGCCGTGGAAGTCTTCCTGGCGGCGCTGTTGCGGCGCATGGCCGAGGTGAAGGCCTTGCGCGAGGCGCTCTGGCCCGTGCTCTTTGCTGCCCTGGGGGCGGGGGAGGCGGGCGCGCCTTCGCCCGATTCGGCCAGTACGGCCGGGCAGGACAATTCGAGCGAATCGGGCGACGGGGAGCTGGCGGCTTGCGGTCTTGCGCGCGCGTCCGAGGGCCTGAGCTTCCTCCCGGGCCTTTCCGATGACGAGGCCGGGGCGCGCATCCCGGAGCTTTTTCGGGCCAGCGCCCGTCTGGGCGTCCCCTTGGACTATGAAACCAGGCGGCGGGTCCGCCGGGAAGTCCGGCGCCTGGCCGGGTTCGCGGCCGGGGACCCCTTGGGCTTCGGCAAGGCGGCTTTCGAGGCCGCGACCGCCATCATGATGCGCGACGCCTCGGACGCGGCCCTGGACGTCATGCTGGAAACCGGAGTCCTCGCGGCCCTGGTCCCGGAATTCGCCCGGGTTTCCGATCTGGTGCGCTTCGACGTCTACCACGTTCATCCGGTGGGGCGGCATACGGTGGAGGCCATTCGGCGTCTGCGCCGGGCCGCCGCCGGGGAAGGGCCGTTCGCCTGGGTCTTTCCCCGGCTGCGCAAGCCAGAGCGGCTGTATTGGGGCGCTTTTTTCCACGACATCGGCAAGGGGCTGGGCGGCGGGCATGCCGAAAAGGGCGCCCGCATCGCCGAGGAGGTCATGCGCCGCCTGGGCTTCGCGGACGAGGACGTGGCGGATGTGGTCTTTCTCGTGCGCAACCACCTGTTCTTGGCCGAGAGAGCCACAAGCCGCGACCTGACGGACAAGAACGCCCTGGCCCGCTGGGCCGCCAGAATGGGCGGCGTGGACCGGCTCGACATGCTGGTCCTTCTGACCTGGGCGGATTCCCTGGCCACCGGGCCGTCCGCCTGGTCCTCCTGGAAGGAGAGTCTTGTTTCCGAACTGCACGCCAGGCTTCGGACCCTCATCGCCTCGGGCCGCCTTTTCGACGAACACGACGCCAGCCGGATGCTCTGGGCAAGGGACAAGGTGCGCGGCCTGTGCGCGGATGCGTTTCCCCTGGAGGAGCTGGAGGCGCGTCTGGAAAACATGCCCCCGCGCTATCTGGTCAACGTCGCCCCGGAGGACATCGCCGCCCACCTGTCCATGTTGCGGGAGCTCGACGCGGCCATCGCCGAGGACAAGCGCATGGTTCCGGGGGGCAGGGGAGGCCGGGGGGTGGCCGTGCTCGACTGCAAGCCCGCTCCCTGCGGCGGCTTCACCCTGACCCTGGCCGCCATGTACGCCAGGCGTCTGTTCGTCACCGCGGCCGGGGTCCTGGCCCTGCACGACGTCAACATCGTCTCGGGCGAAGCCTACGTTTTCGGCGACGACGCGGTCATCCAGCGCTTCAGGGTGGACGATCCTCCCGATATCCTCTTTGCGGACGAGGTCTGGGCCCGGGTGCGCCGGGCCATCAAGTACGCCCAGACGGGCAAGCTCTCCCTGGACTACCGGCTGGCCGAAAAGCGCAACGGAACCCTGGCCCGGCGCGCCGGACCCGGAAGCGGCCGGGGGCCGGACATCGCCGTGGACAACGCGGCTTCGGAGCTTTTCACTCTCATCCAGGTGGAAGCCGCCGACCGGATCGGGCTTTTGTACGACATCGCCCATGTCCTGTGCGATCTCGATCTGGAGGTGCACCTGGTCAAGGCCGCCACGAGCGGGGACAGGATCAGGGACGTGTTCTACGTACGCGGCGCCGAGGGCGCCAAGATCGAGGACCGGGTCCGGCTGACGGAATTGCGCAGGGCCCTGGCCCATCGCCTGTCCGCCTAGCGTCGCGCCCTCAAATTGATTGGATGCCTTTTTGAGGATAATGGTTTAAAATATAACAATTTTTCCTTGAAATAACTTTGGGGCGTTTTTCAAGGACGCGACGCGAGGCTGGGCGAAGAAGCCCCGAAAACCCGCCCTGACCGCCGTTGACGGACCGTCCCGGCCCGGCTAAGACGTGAACCTGGATTGTGTTTTGCAAGGCGAAACCAAGGAGCGCGTATGACCGAGCAGGAATCCCCCCTTCAGGCCGCCGCCATGCCGCGTATCGGCGAACCGGCTCCTGATTTCGAGATAGAGACCACTCAGGGCGTCCTGCGCCTGGAGGATTTCAAGGGCGGCTGGCTCATCCTTTTTTCCCATCCCGCGGATTTCACCCCGGTATGCGCCACGGAATTCGTCGCCTTCGCCAGGCTGCACCCCCGGCTTCGGGAGATGAACTGCGAGCTTCTGGGCGTGTCCGTGGACTCCATCTTTTCCCATATCGCCTGGATTCGCTCCATCGAGGAAACATTCAAGGTCAAGATCGATTTTCCCGTGGCCGCGGATCTCAACAAGGAGATCGCCGGGAAATACGGCATGGTCATGCCGGGCGAATCCGGAACCGAGACCGTGCGCGCGGTCTTCGTGATCGATGACCGCCAGATCATACGGGCCATCGTCTATTATCCCATGACCACCGGACGCGAGGTCGAGGAGTTCGCCCGGCTGGTCGCTGCGCTTCAGACCACGGACAGGCACGGCGTGGCCACCCCGGAGGGCTGGCGGCCGGGGGATCCGGTCATCACGCCGCCCCCAAGGACCGTGGAGCTGGCCGGCGAACGCCTGGCCCTGGGCGATCCTTCGTGCAAGGACTGGTATTTCTGCCTCAAGAACCTGAAATAGCGCGTCCGGAGCGTCTCGCAAGCCATGGCGTGCGTCAAACCCAACGGGGAATTGACCTCGGCGGCCGCCGCGGCGCTTGACGCGGCCCGTTCGCCCATCGGCTCCGAGGCCCTGGCGGCGGCGCTCGGCCGGCCCCTTTTCCAGGCCCGGGCCATCATGCGCGAGATGCTGCGATACGGGTTCGCCGTGGAATCAGACGGCCTCTACCGGATTACGGCTGAGGGCGAGGAACGCCTGGGAAGGATCGGAGGCTGACCCGGCCCCATCCCCGTTTCCCGCCATGGGCCGCAATCCCGGCGCCCTTTACGCCCATTTTAATCGGTATTATTTCAATGGAGAAAAGGCCGGGGTTCCGGCGCGTTTTTTGCTTGGGACATGGCGGGGCCAAACGCGGCGGTCCCGGCGTTTTTCCTTTTCAAACGGATGTGGCCGCCAGGAGAACATGTTGAAACCGCAATGCGGGAAAAGACCGGAAAAGGCTTCCTTGGACGCGGCCGTGTGCGCCAGATGCGCGGCGCTCGGACCGACCTGCTGCGAACTCACCCCAGGCCAGGAGGAACTGTGCTTCCCTGTTTCCCTGATGGAAAAGCGGCGCATCGACGAGTTTCTGGGGCTTGAGCTCGGGGGACTCGCCCACGAACGAAACTCCAGGGCCTTCGTCAACAATCTCGTGCGCCTTTTTCCCAGAGAGCGCAAAATAGTGGAGACGCTCTTCCCCTCAAAGGGCGAGCATCTGCGGCTGGCCACGGACAAAACCGGGCGCTGCGTCTTTTTGGGGCCAGGCGGCTGCGGCTTGCCAAATGAGGTCCGGCCGTATTATTGCCGCTTGTTTCCATTTTGGGTCTCCGGTTCGAGGCTTACCATTTTCACGCCTCCCGGATGCCTGGCCTACAGGGAAGGGCGCTCGGAAAGACCCATGCTTGAGCTTCTGGAAACGGCCGCCGTGAAGATGATCGACCTCTACTGCCGCCTGCGCATGGCCTGGGGCTTGCCGCCCAAGGAAGGAATGCAAAACGTCACTCCCTCATTAGCGGGGTTAATGAAGTGAGAAGATTTGTTATCGTGATTTGTCTGCTGGGCTTCCTGGCGGTGGTCTCGGCGGTCATGGGCATGACCGGCCTGTATTTCTGGGCCGCCGGGGACTTGCCCAATTTCCGCAAGATCACCGACTACAAGCCTCCCCTGGTCACCACCGTCTACAGCAAGAACAATCATGTCCTCGGTTATCTCTATTCCGAAAAACGCTTCCTGGTGACCCTCTCGGAGATGCCGGATTACCTGCCCAAGGCTTTTCTCGCCTCCGAGGACGACGCCTTCTACCACCACGAGGGCGTCGATCTCACGGCCATTTTCCGGGCCATGATCAAGAACATGCGGGCGGGCGGCATCAAGCAGGGCGGCAGCACCATCACCCAGCAGGTCATCAAGCGGCTGCTGCTGACCTCGGAAAAAAGCTACAAACGCAAGCTCAAGGAAGCCATCCTGGCTTACCGCCTGGAGAAATTCCTCACCAAGGACGAGATCCTCACCATCTACCTGAACCAGATCTACCTCGGCTCGCGTTCCTACGGGGTGGAGGCCGCGGCCCGGACCTATTTCGGCGTACACGTGAACGACCTGACCCTGGCCCAGGCGGCGCTTCTGGCCGGTCTTCCCCAGGCGCCCACCCGCTACAGCCCCTTCAGGGATTTCCAGTCCGCCAAAAACCGTCAGAAATACGTGCTCGGCCGTATGCTCACCCTGGGCTGGATCACGAAGGAACAGCACGACAAGGCCGTGAGCGAACCGCTGGTCTTCAAGAGCATGGAGGATCCCTCCTGGAAGGTCGCGCCCTTTTATCTGGAAGAAGTGCGGCGCCAGCTCATCGAACGGTTCGGCGAGGACATGGTCTACACGGGCGGGCTGCACGTCTACACGGCGGTGGACTTGAAACACCAGGACGCGGCGGTGAAAGCCCTGCGCATGGGGCTGGTGGCCTCGGAAAAGCGCCGGGGATACAAGCCCCAGCTGGAAAAGCTCGATAAATCCAAGTTCGACGAGTTCCTCGAACGCAGCCAGATGCCCGAAGAGGCTCTCACCCCGGGCGCCTGGGTCAAGGCTCTGGCCGTGCGGCAGATCGGTTCGGGCATGGTGGTGCGTTTCGGCGACAAATACGGCTTCATCGCCAAGGACAAGATGAGCTGGCTGCGCCAGCCCCTGGAGCCGGGCGACGTGGTCTGGGCCTCCATCCTGGCAGGTCCCCGCGAGGAACCCCAGCCGGACGAAGAAGAGAAGCCCGGCGCCAAGACCCCGAAAAAAGCGCCCCAGTACGACCCCGAGACGGCCGACATGTGGAAAATGGCCCTGGAGCTGGAGCCGCGCATCGAGGGCGCCCTGGTTTCCCTCGATCCGCGCACCGGCGAGGTCAAGGCCTGCGTGGGCGGCTTCGCCTTCGACCGCAGCCAGTTCAACCGGGCCACCCAGGCCCTGCGCCAGCCGGGCTCGTCCTTCAAGCCCATCGTCTATTCCGTGGCCATGGACAACGGCATGACCCCGGCCACGGTGGTCATGGACGCCCCCTTTTACTACAAGGACCCCTGGTCCGGCGAAGTCTGGGCTCCGGGCAACTACCAGCATGATTTTTCCGGCCCCATGACCCTGCGCAGCGCCCTGGCCAAATCCAAGAATCTGGTGACCATCCGGGTGGCTCAGCAGGTGGGCATGAACAAGGTCATCGAGCGGGCCAAGGCCTTGGGGCTTCGGGGCGAGTTCGTGCCCTTTTTGCCCATCAGCCTGGGCGCGGTTGCCGTCAATCTGCTCGATATGTGCCAGGCCTACACCGCCTTCGCCCGGGACGGCTCCATCGTGAAGCCCCGCTTCATTCTGGACGTGAAAAGCGCCTGGGGCGAGGACCTCTACATCTCCAAACCCGAAATAAAGCCGGTCATGTCTCCGCAAACCGCTTACGTCATGGCCAGCATGCTGAAGGAAGTGGTCCGGGCGGGCACGGCCACGGCGGTCAAGGTCCTGGAGCGGCCCCTGGCCGGAAAGACCGGCACCACCAACGATTTCCAGGACGCCTGGTTCATGGGCTTTTCCCCCTATCTTTTGACCGGGGTCTACATCGGCTTCGACCAGCCCAAACCCATGGGCAACGGCGAGACCGGCGGCAGGGCGGCCCTGCCCATCTGGCTCAACTACCGCAAGGTCGTGGAAAACGACTACCCGGTGGAGGACTTCGCCCAGCCGCCCGGCATCGTCATGGCCGAGGTGGACGGCATCCCCATGCCGTTCAAGGAAGGCACCGAGCGCGGCTCCTACGCCATCGTGGACGAGGAGACCGAACGCGTGCTCTTCGCCGACCCCAACGCCCCCCTGGCCAAGGGCGAGGACCTGCTCAAGCAGATGTTCTAGCTTCGCATCCTCACGTTGCGCGCAATAAAATGCAAAAGCCCCCGGCGTCATCGGCGCCGGGGGCTTTCTTCGTCCGCCGGGCGGCGGATCAGGCCGATTCGAGAAAGGCCATGACCTCGGCCTTGCGCGTGGCGTAATGCTCCGCGTGAATCCGCATGTGGGCGTAATAGTCGTCCATGAGAAAATCCAGCGTAAAGCGGCCGTCTTCCCGTATCCAGACGTTCGTGAGGGCTTTTTTCGGGGCGATGGAGAGAAGATGGAGAAGAAAGGCGTTGTAGGACTTCCACAGGTCGCATAGTGCCGGAAAATCGTAGTCCGCATACCGCTGGGCCGCCACGAAGGCCTCGGTTTCGTAAGGAGGGAATCCGTGAAGGTCCTTGAGCAGCAGCCAGGCGAAGCGCAGATGGTTGTTGCAGGCGGAATCGACCATGTGCCCGGTGATTTCCCCAAGCGTCCAGGCGTCGGGTGAAATCCGCGCCGTCGCGGCGCGCGCGGGCGTATCGTCGAGCAAGGCGGAAAAGGCGGCTACGGTTTGTCCGGCTTTGTCGAGATCGGGCATGGGACGCTCCTTTGGGCGTTTGCGTCGTTCATGAAGAGGAGGATGCGGGAAGACGCGTTGAACATAGCCAAAGGCGACGCGGCGCGCCAGAGGCGTTTCATCGGCCTGGGGATCACGGGACAACGTCGCGCGGCGAATGAAGCGAGAGGCTCTTCGCTAGTAGGCGCCCCTGCCGGAGAGAACCACGGGGATGGTCTTGGCCAGGATTTCCAGGTCGAGCAACAAGGACCAGTGGTCGATGTATTCGATGTCCATGGCCATCATGCCCTCGAAGGGAATCCGGTTGCGGCCGCTGATCTGCCAGATGCAGGTGATGCCGGGCTTCACGCTGAACCGCCTGCGCGGCCAGTCCTTTTCGATGCGCCGCACGTCCCGTAGGGGCAGGGGCCGGGGACCGACCAGGCTCATCTCGCCCTTAAGCACGTTCACGAGCTGGGGCAGTTCGTCGATGCTGGTCTTGCGCAAAAAGCGGCCCACGAGCGTGATCCTGGGGTCGTTGCGCATCTTGAAGGTCGCTCCCTTTGTCTCGTTTTGGTCCTCGAGCTGGGATTGCAGCGCTTCCGCGTTTTCCACCATGGTGCGGAATTTGTAGAAACGAAACACGCGCTTGTTGAGGCCCACCCGCTTCTGGGAAAAGATCGCGGGCCCCGGGCTGGTCAGGCGGATGGCCGCCCAGGCCGCGAGCAATATGGGGGAAAGGACGAGGAGGGCCAGGGAGCCGAGAACAAGGTCCATGATGCGTTTGATCATCATGGCCCGGGCGTCCAGGGCGCTGGAATAGACCGTGAGGGTCAGGTCCCCGGCATAGGCCGTGGGACGCATGCGGGGGTCCTCCACATTGAACAGATGGGTGGAGACCGTGACCGTGACGCCCTGTTCCTGACAGGCTGCCACCACGGCCGAGGCGGTCTGGTACAGGGATTCCAGCGGCAGGCAGATGACCGCCTCGTCCACCACATTGTTGCGCAGATACTCCTTGAACGAGGCGAAATCCGCCACGATGGCGAGCGCAGGTTCGTCCGGCCCCATATCCTCGCGCCAGCCGTCGTCCACAAAGCCGAGAAGACGCCTGCCCAGGGCCGGATCGTTCAGGAACTCTTTCGCCAGCTTGCGTCCCCGGGCGTTGGCGCCCACGATGAGGGTGGCCCGGGCGTTTTCCTGAAACCCGCCTCGGGAAACGAGGCGGGAGCGGATGACGACCCGGGCGACGGCGCCGAGGGGGGACATGACCAGCCAATACGTCAGGATGAGTTCCGGAGTGACGGCGCCAGGAGGAGAAAGCGCGCCGAAGACCGTCATGAACATGGCCGTGGCCGTGACCGCTTCCAGCAGGAATTTGACCATCTCGCCCCGCCGGAAAAGCGCCGCGCCCGTGTACAGGGAAAAAATGGAAAAAAAGGCGGCGTTGACGCAAAGGGTCGCTCCGCTCAAAAACACATGGGCGAAGGCGTGCTCTGGGGGGATGGGACCGTGCTTCAACGCGGAGCACCAGATGCCCAGAAATACGGCGAGAAGGGCGCTCAGGCCATCCACGGCCATGAGAAGGAACACGACGTTCTTTCGGCTGATCCAGCCCATTCCCGGCTCCAATTGCGAAGAAAGTTCGGCGTCGCTATGAATTTCCGCTATTTCGCCGCATGGCGATGAAGCATCGCATCAGGTTTCGTGTTCGAGACAGAGCGTTACGCCCAAAGAGCGAGTGGCCGGTTGTGTGAACACCCCGGGAACGTACGCGATATGGACGCACACAAAGGAGAAATAAAGACGTCGTTTCCCTTTTACGTTCATAATAAGCAAATTTTTTGAAAAAGCAAGGTATTATAGCATGTTATTGTGAAGAGGAAAGAGCGTTTCCGGAAAAAGGAAGAACTGGTCTGTCTTTTCAACGGGTTGGAATAGAAAGCAAAGATCGTGCGCTGCGTTTCGGCTTGATCGTATGCGGCGCGGCCGCATGGGGAAAAGGGGACCGGCGCAAGGACCCGGCCTCGCCGCAACGGGAGTTGACCCGGCGTCCCGAGCGAGACGGGACGCCGGGCGGGGGATCAGTTCCCGGTTTGCTGGCGGTAGGCCGCAAGGTCCTCCACGGTGAGCACGGTCATGCCGTGGCGGTCCGCGAAGGCGACGGCGTCGGGCAGCCGGGCCATGGTTCCATCGGGGTTGGTCAATTCGCACAACACGCCGCAAGGCTCATGCCCGGCCAGGCGCATGAGGTCCACAGTGGCCTCGGTATGCCCGCGCCGGGCGAGCACGCCGCCGGGCTGGGCGCGAAGCGGAAAGACATGGCCGGGTCTGCGGATGTCGCCGGGCGCGGCGTTCGGGGAACTGGCCGCCTTGATGGTCAGCAGCCGGTCGTAGGCCGAAACCCCGGTGGTCACGCCGCTCGACGCCTCGATGGAGACGGTGAAGGCCGTGCCGTAGGGGCTTTCGTTGTTCTCCACCATCATGGGGAGATTGAGCGCGCGGACTTTCTCATCCGTCAGACACAGGCAGACGATGCCGCTGCATTCGCGGATAAGCAGGGCCACCTGGTCCGTGGTCAGGGTTGCGGCCGGGAAAATGAGGTCCGCTTCGTTTTCCCGGTCCTCGTCGTCCGCAACGAGAACGCCCTGGCCTTTTTTCAGTACGGCCAGAGCCCGTTCGACCCGCTCGAAGGGGTCGCCAAAACGTGAGAGAATCGTCTGATTCATGGCAAAATCCTTTGTGCTTGCGGCAAGTTGCCTGAATCAGGGCGCAGAAAAAGACAGAGGCCGGACTCGCGTCCGGGCATGGCAAGGCCAAGGACGCCCGAGGCTGGGCGGCCTTCCGTCTCTTCTCTTCCATCCGGACTGTCACCGTCGGCTCCGGCATCGCACCGGATCTGCTGACCCCTCCCCCCGATGAGGAGGGCGCTCGCGGGCTCCCCGGCCTAGGCCGGGATACCGCCGGTGGGGAATTGCGCCCCGCCCTGAGAAGAAGGCCGCACTATGTCGTTTGAAAAGCCAGGCGTCAAGAGGTGGGGGAGCCGAAAGCGGGTCCCCGGGCCGCCCGGAGGGCTCCAGGAGAGGGGTCCTGGGGAAACGTACGACGGCGCGCCTTTGGAAACGTCCGCGGGATTATTGCGGGCCAGGGGCCGGACCGGTTTTCCAGAACTGGGAGATGCGCCGTTTTGAGGAAAGGTCATCCCGTAAGGCGACGTTTGCGCGCGGGGTCCGCCGGGAGGAGAAAACCGCGCCGTCAGGCCATGGGCGCCGGGCTGGCCAGCCGTCCAGCCAGGAGGTCCGCGATGAGCCGCAGCCCTCGCGCAAGCTCCTCGCGGTCGCGCGCGCCGGTCAGGGAGATGCGGGCGGCGGCCGGGGCGCGCGCTTCGCCCACGGCGAATTTCTCCGCGCCGAACACGTTCACGCCATGCTCGCGCAAGGCGGCTTCGAACGCCGCTCCGGTCAGGGGCCGCGGCAGGGGAAGCCAGAAAAAATAGCCCGCGGGATCGCCCAGGATGGTCCAGCCCGCGAGAATGTCTTTGGCGAGGGCGAAACGGGCCTTCGCTTCCGCGCGTTTCTCCGCGAGAACCCGGTCCGCCACGCCGTCCTCGATCCATTGACGCAACAGGGCCACGGTCAGGGGCGGGGTCATCCAGATGGTGTTGAGGACCGCCTGGGCCAAGGCGCTCTGGAAGGCGGGCGGCGCCGCCAGAAAGCCCACCCGCAAGCCCCCGGCCATGACCTTGGACACGCCCGCCGCGAAAACCGCGCGCTCGGGCGCCAGCGTGAAAAGGGGCGCAATGTCGCCGCCCAGAGCCAGGTCGAAGGCCTCGTCCTCGAGGATGATCAGGTCGCGCTTTTTCGCCACGGCGGCGATTTCCCTGCGACGGGCCAGGGACATGCGGGCCGTGGTGGGGTTGTGGACGCCGGGATTCGCATAGACCCCCTTCACCCTGGCCGCGCCGCGTCCGCACGCCGCATCCAGGGACTGGGGCGAAAGACCTTCCTCGTCCGTCTCCACGGGAACGAGCCGCAGGCCGAGCATGGCGGCCAGGGTCTTGAGGCCGGGATAGGAGAGACTGGCCGTGGCGATGCGGTCTCCCGGGCGGAAAAGGCCGCCCAGGCAGCAGGTCAGGGCGTGCTGGGAACCGGAGCAGACGATGATGCGCTCGGGAGAAACGGACGCCCCGTAGCGCGCCACCCATTCCGCCCCGGTTTTTCTGTGTTCGGGCAGGCCGCGCGGATCGCCGAAGCGCAGAAAGACGTCCAGGTTGCGCCGTTTGGCCAGCCGCTTGAGACCAAGGGACAGATCCGGATCGAGATGGTGGAACGGCTCGATGAGCCCCATTTCCAGGAATCCCGCGAAGGCGGGCTCCAGGCTGACCATGGACACGTTGGCCCCGGCGTCGGCGGATACGAAGGTGCCCCGGCCCACCGTGCCCGAGACCAGCCCCAGGCGCTGCGCTTGCGCATAGCCCCTGGTGACCGTGCTCACGTTTATCCCGAGAGCGTCGGCCAGTTCCCTGTGAGGGGGGAGCTTGAATCCGGGCGGCAACGCGCCGGACGCGACGTCGCGCCCGATGGCCTCGGCCAGTCTGCTGTAGAGTGGCGCCTTGCCGTCTTGTATGTCCGGTTTCCATGTTGTCATGCATACAATATAAAAATTGACGCCACACAATGTCAAGCCTAGACGGATCATGAATCCCCCGCCCACGCCGGGCGGACGGGGAAAATTCCGGAGGGCAAGAAGAGGCATGTTCGAGCATTACTTCGCGTTTTTGCTGTTCGTCATGATCATGACCGGGACTCCCGGTCCGGGGAATCTATCGCTGATGGCCATCGGGCAAACCGAGGGATTTCGTGCGGCCATCCCCTTTTTGTGTGGGGTGGCCCTGGGGTCGGTCTGCCTGACCGTGGTGGTGGGCCTGGGACTGGGGAGCGCCATCAACGCCTCCCCGGCGGCGGGCATGGTCCTCAAAGTGGCCGGAGGGGCCTATATCCTCTATCTGGCGGTCAAGGTCATGCGGCTGCGCATCGCGCCGCCTGGCGCCGCCCGGCGATTCACCTTCGCCGAGGGCTTGATGCTGCATCCCCTGAGCCCCAAAAGCTGGGGCATGCTCGTGGCTTCGGCCGGACAGTTCCTGGCGCCCGGCGAGGATTTCCCCGCCCAGGCCGCCGCCTATGTCCTGACCTATTTCGTCTGTATGCTGAGCGCCCACAGCTTGTGGTGCCTGGCCGGGGCTTCCATGCTGCGGGCCCTGGGATCAAGCGCCGCCAAGACCGCGGTCACGGCCTGCATGGCCGCGCTCATGGTCGGCGCCACGGCTTATGCCCTGTTCGTCTGAGGCCGCGCAAAGGGCTATCGTCCCGCACCACCCATCGCTATCCAGGGCGAGCCGGGAGTATGGACGCAGCGCCGGGGCAGGTCCGGGCAGAGAGCAGCCATCGCCGCCGAGGCCGGGTATCCGGAACGAAGGGTTGAGAAGGGAAGAGGAACGTCTATCGGCTGGGACCGCATCCGCTCCCGCCCGCGAGGACGCGGTCCTGGAGTTGGATGACGCGTTATTCTTAAGAAATTCCTCAGGCGGCGCCTTGGGCCGCAACCAGGGAAACGAAGGGCGCCAGAAAGAGCGGGCGGCGGGGATGGAGCTTAGCTGGCCGGCGTTGGCGTTCGGCTGCATTTCGTCCCTGGCCCTGAGGCGACAAGGCGAGGCCTTGCCTCTCAGCGGTTGCTGGACGAGGCGGCAAGGAGGAAAAAGGACGTCCCGTGAACACGGCGCCGATCGGGCGCCGCTGCAATTTCGTTGACGCGAAGACGATGCGTATGCATTGTTTTTGCAAAATGCGATGACGCGGCGGGACGAGGATTTCGCCCCGCCGCAAAATACGGTATCAGTCGCCGACCTTGTTGACCTGTTCCTGGGTGGCCACCTTGATCTCGCTCAAGGCGGTAAGCGCCCGGTCGGTGCGGTCGCTGTGGTAGGTCACCATGAAGCCGTTGTCCACGGCGCTGACCTGTATGATTTTCGTATAAAGTGAAACAAGCAGCGCCACGGCCAGGGCCGACAGGATGAATTTCTTGCTCTTGAAAAGCTCCTTGTTGATGACGACGCCGCCTGAGGAAGAGGGCTTGCCTGCTGACTTTTTCGGGGCCATGGTCATATCTCCTTTACGGTTTGCATCACTATCCCGCATGGATGCAAAGCAACTCGCATGCCAGGGCAAGGCTCGCGGCCGCTGTCCGGAAGACGGTTTTCCGCACCATGTTTGAGGCCGAGCTGAAATACCGGGCGCGCCGGGCCGATATGCCCGCCATCACGCGCGCCATGCTCGCCATGGCCCGGGAGGCGCCCGTGCGGGAACGCTATCTGGACGTCTATTTCGACGACCCGGCCGGGTCCCTGGAAAAGACGGGCAGGGAGCTGCGGGTGCGCGAGCGGCGCGATGAGACTACGGGCGTGGCCCAAGCGGCGTTGACCTTCAAGGAGCCGCCTTTCGACGCGGCCTCGCGCTCCAAGCCGGAATGGGAGACTGCGGTAAGCGACGCCGCAACCTTGCGCGCCATCCTGGCCGGGCTGGGCTTTCGCGAAAGCGTATGCCTGACCAAGCGTTGCCTGAACGCAACCGTGCGCCATCAGGGGCGAACCTACGCCTTGACCCTGGCGGAAGTGGACGGCCTGGACGGGGCGTTTGTCGAAATCGAGCGCCAATGCGCCTCGAAAGAGGAGGCGCGAAGGGCGCTTGAGGAGGCGGCCTGTCTGGCCGCCGCTCTTGGCTTTTCCCAGGATGACCTGAGCCCTGGTTATTATACGGACATGGTCCGGGATCGCCGGGGCCCCGGCGGTTGAAGGCTTCGGCTTGCCTCAGGACGAGCAATCGCATAGTGGAGCGCCTATGGATACCAAATTTGCGCCCGCCGAAAGGCTCCCCAAGGAAGAGGTCCAGCGCATCGCTGAAACATTGCGCGCCGAGATTCTGCTGCCCTGGTTCGACGCCGTGCCCTTGAGCGTGCTGGTCATCAATGCGTACCGGCAGATCGTGTTTTGCAACCAGGCCTTCAGAAAACTGTCCGGGAGGCTGGACATGGAGGAACTCATCGGGCTTCGGCCCGGCGAGGCCCTACGTTGCGTGCATGCGGAAATCGAGCCCGGGGGGTGCGGCTGTTCCGGATTTTGCCGCCTTTGCGGCGCGGCCCAGGCCATATTAAGCGGCCTGCGCGGCCGGAATGACTGCCAGGAATGCCGCATGTTGCGGATCATGGACGTAGGGGTGAGCCCGCTCGACTTGCAGGTCTTCACCCAGAGCATCGAGTTTTCCGGCGCCCCGTTCGCGCTGTTCAGCGCCGTGGACATCAGCCATGAAAAGCGGCTGAAATACATGGAACGCTCGTTTTATCACGATCTGATCAATGTTTCGGGCGGCATCTCCATGCTGACCAGCCTCATGGACCAGGCCTGCGGGACGCAAGACAACGGGATGGACCTGCTCGCGGAAAGCGCCCAACGGCTGGTGGGGCAGGCCATCTATCATCGCGACGTGGCGGCCGCCGAGGCGGGCAGGCTGGTGGTGGCCTTCGAGCCGGTGGAGATCACGGAGTTCTTCCAGGACATGCTGCGCAGCTTCAAGGCGTTTTATCCCGATTTCATCAGCAACGTCCAAACGCGGACGCTGTGCGGCCTGGTGAAAACGGATAAGCGCCTCCTGGGCCATGTCCTGCGCAACCTCATGATCAACGCGGCGGAAGCCTGTGCGCTTTCAAGCGGGACGGTGGTCCTGTCCTGTGTGGAAGAGGGCGGATCGGCGCGCATCAGCGTGGAAAACCCCGGAGAGATGGGCGCGGACATCAAGAAGCAGCTGTTCAAGCGCTACGTCTCCACCAAAGCCGAGGACCGGGGTCTTGGCTGCTACGTGGCCAGACTGCTCACGGAAAAATACCTGAAGGGCTCGCTGGAATTTTTCTCCGAAGGCGGGCGCACGGTCTTCACCGTGGTCTTGCCCCTGTAGTCCATACGGCCCGGCTGCGGCGCCCTGGCCAGCCGGGACTTCTTCCGTCCCCCCTTTGCGTCTACAAGATGGGCGAGAGCAGCCGCGCCAGCTTGACCCCTGTCTTGAAGCCGAACCAGCGCTTTTCGTAATCATCCGCATCCACCTGGACGCATTGGGTGAAATCCCGCTCCAGCATGGTTTCCACGTCCCGCACGAAGGTCTTGTCCATGCCGAGCATGGAAATCTCGAAATTGAGCCGGAAGGAGCGGTTGTCGCAATTGGCCGTGCCAACGCTGGCCAGATCGTCGTCGACCAGGAAGACCTTCTGGTGCAGGAAGCCGGGCTGGAAGCGATAGAATTTCACGCCGATGGGGGCGAGCTCCGACAGATAGGAGAACGAGGCCAGGTAGACCATCTTGTGGTCGGGTTTGAGCGGCAGCATGATGCGCACGTCCACTCCGCGCAGCACGGCCAGGATGAGGGCGCTGATGACCTCCTCGCCCGGCACGAAATAGGGGCTGACGATCCACAGCCTGCGCTTGGCGGCGCTTATGGCCGAAACGAAGAGCAGGTTGCAGGTCTCAAGGGTATCGGCCGGTCCCGAGGGCAGAGTCAGGAATTTCATGTCCCCGTTGGCCGCCGGGCGCACCTCCCAGTCGAGTTCCGGAACAGTATGCGTGGACCAGTACCAGTCCTCGATGAAGGACAGCTGGATGAGGGTGGCCGTGGGACCCTCGAACCGGGCGTGGGTGTCGCGCCACAAGCCGAAACGCTTGGACCGGCCCATGTATTCGTCTCCCACGTTGTGGCCGCCCACGAAGGCCGTCAGTCCGTCCACCACCACGATCTTGCGGTGGTTGCGGAAATTGATCTGCAGGCGGTTGCGCCAGCCTTTGGTGGTGTCGAAGGCGTGGACCTTGACTCCGGCCGCGCGCAATTCGTCGAGGTAGGCGCCGGGCAGGGTGTGGCAGCCGATTTCGTCGTAGAGCAGGTGGATGCGCACGCCCTGGGCGGCCTTGCCGAGGAGCTTCTCCTTGAGTTCCCGGCCGATCCGGTCGTCGCGGATGATGAAAAACTGCACCAGGATGTAGTCCCTGGCCTTGTCCATGGCTTCGAAGATGGCCTCGAAGGTCTCGGTTCCGTTGATGAGAAGCTTGGCGTCGTTGTGGGCGGTGAAGGGCATCTTGGCCAGGTTTTCCAGGCAGGTGAAGGCGGCGAGATCCCGGGACAGGGAGCAGGCGATGTCCGAACGGTATTTGTTCAGGTCGTCGGTCAGGGCCTGGATTTCCTTGTCGCCCTCCCGGCGCGCCTTGACGTAGCCGTAGAAGCGGTTTCTGCCGAAGACCCAGTACAGGGGCACGGCGAAATAGGGGAAGGTGATCATGGACATGATCCAGGCGATGGCGCCCTGGGAGGAACGCGTGGTGAAAAGGGCGCGCAGGGCGGAGAGAATGCCCAGACTGTGCATGCAAATGATCAGGATGAAAATGAAGTATTCGTAATGTCCTTCCACGACGACCTCCGCGAAAAATGGGGCGCAAGCCTTTTTTCTTTCCTAGCATGCCCCCCAGTATTGGACAACCGGACGTTTTTGACATTCACACGCCGATGGTTACCTGTTTACCGTGGTTTTTTTGGACGTGGCGACGTGGTGAGAACGATTCGGAACAAAGGGGGAGAGACATGAAATCTCTCTTGATAACCATAGCGGTCCTGCTCGTCCTGCCTTTTGCGGCATGGGCGGCGAGGGACAACGCGGAAACAGGAGCGCCTGCCATGGGCGAAAACACGAAGGATTTGCAAACCGCCACTTTTGCGGGCGGTTGTTTCTGGTGCGTGGAATCGGCGTTCGACGGCGTGGACGGCGTGATCTCCGCCGTGTCCGGCTATGCCGGAGGCGCGGAGGAAAACCCGACTTACGAGCAGGTTTCCGCGGGCGCCACCGGGCATTACGAATCCGTCCAGGTGACCTTCGATCCCAAGGTCATACGCTATGAACAGCTCCTCGACATCTACTGGAGACAGATCAATCCCACGGACGGGGACGGCCAGTTCGCGGACCGGGGCAAGCAGTACCGCCCGGCCATTTTCGTGCGCGACGATGACCAGCGCGCAAAGGCCGAGGCCTCGAAACAGGCGCTGGCGGCCTCGGGCCGGTTTCTTGATTCCATAAAGGTGGAAATCCTGCCGTTCACGACCTTCTACCCGGCGGAAGACTACCACCAGGACTACCATCTCAAGAATCCCGGCCGCTACAATTCCTACAAGACCCTCTCGGGCAGGGCGCCCTATCTCAAGGAAACCTGGGGAGAGGAGAAGACGGGCGGCGGAACCTACGTCAAGCCCGATGACGAGCAACTGCGAAAACGGCTCACGCCGCTCCAATACGAGGTGACCCGAAAGGACGGCACGGAACCCGCGTTCAGGAACGAATACTGGGACAACAAGCGTCCCGGCGTCTATGTGGACGTGGTTTCGGGCGAGCCCCTTTTCAGTTCCCTGGACAAATACGATTCCGGCACGGGCTGGCCGAGCTTCACCAGGCCGCTGGCTCCGGAGAACATCGTGGAGAAAAAGGACATCAGCCTGTTCATGGTCCGCACGGAAGTGCGCAGCAAGCACGGGGATTCCCATCTTGGGCACGTCTTCGACGACGGCCCGGAGCCCACGGGACTGCGCTATTGCATGAATTCCGCGGCGCTCCGCTTCATTCCAGCCGAGGATCTGGAAAAGGAAGGCTACGGCCAATACAAAAGTCTTTTTCAGTAGAGGCCGGGCGACGAACAGAACGCGCTTTGCCGGGAGCTTCCGGCAGGGCGCATTTCCCGGAGGCCATCCCCATGATCCTATGCGGATTTCGCGGGGACCGGGCGACGGACGCTTGACGGGCCGTTTCGGCTCGCGCATTGTGGTTTGACCCGAAACGGGCAAGGAGGAGGCTGTGGAGAAGATGAAAGTGCCAAGCGCCGCGCTGGTTCTCGCCCTGGATGCGGCCAGAACCATCCGGGATGTGGAGAAGGCGGCGCTTCAGGCCCTGCACGAGGGAAACGACGAGGCGTCCTACCGGGCGGGAATGCTTGAAAAGTGCCGGCTTTTGAGCGGTCTTCCCGAGGCCGTCTCGGATTTTCTCATGGACGCCGACGGTCCCGAGGCCGAAGCCTTCGCCACGGGACTGGAAGATTTCGCCCGCAAGGCGGCCCAGGCCATGTCCCTCAACAGCGTGTTCTACATGTCCGCCCTGTTGTACCCCGAGGAATACGCCGATGGGGACCCCAACGACCTGGAAGCGTTTTTGGCTCGTTTCACGGAATAGGGTTTGGCTTTCGTCCGGCGCGGCCGTTTCCCGGCCGCGCCTGTTCCTCACGCAAATACCAACGGCGCCGCTGACCGCTCATGATTCCGGCCAGCCCACTTTCATGCGGCCAGCCCGCATGAGAAGACCGCTCGCGCCGCCGGTCAGGACAGCCCAGGCCATGCGCGCTCATCCGCGCGGCGGGCTTCTGGTTCGCGCCGCGCGCCCGAACCGCGCGGGCCCTCTGGTGAAGCGCTGAGCAGGCAAGCCGGACGGGCGTCAGAACGGCCGGCTGGATTTCAGCTTCAGCGCGGTTTCCTGATCCAGTTCGTTGCGAAGCTCCCGTATGACGTTGGTCAAAGGCGGCTTGACCGCCGTCCCTGGCGCGCCGAATGGGCCGATCAGCTTGTTGGCGTTGTAGTTGATGTGCGGCCAGTTGTTTTGCGCGGCGATCACGCCGAGATCTCCGCTGTTATTGATGTCGGCGGCGATGTCCGTCTCGATGATCTCGTTCCGGTTCCAATCGATAGCCTCGGCCGCGTGGAGATAGTACTTCGGAATGTCGTCGTTCATGGAAACGGTTCCATAGGCGCTGACGTCGTCCGCGCCCGTCAGGCCGAGGCTCTCGTTGAGATGGCTCTTGTCCAGGGCCGGGGTGTTCAGGCGCTGGTAATCGAAATGCAGAGGATAGCCCGCGTCCCCCCAGTGGCCGTCCTTGTAGAGGCCGCTGGTTTGAAAGGCGTAATTCATCACGCTCAGATAGTTGGGTTTATAATTCTCATGGTCCACGCCCCCGTGGGTCAGCCCCAGGCAATGTCCCAGTTCATGGATGAAGGTGCCGGTCTTTTCCCAGACCGTTCCGCCAGGCGTATCCCACTCTCCCAGGCTGACGATGAAATCCACCCCCGGGATGCCCCGGGCCAGGCCGCTTGAGGTGGACGACTCGTAGGAATTGGCCCAGATCATGTACCGGAACGATTTCCTGTAGGCGGGGTCGAAGGAGGCGTTCTTGAGGGCGTCGAAATCCGTCCAGACCTTGTCTTCATCCGAGGTGTCGCCGAGGGTCTGAGCGAAGGGGACCTGGTTTTTCAGCAGAGGATGGATGGCGATGCCGGTCTTCCCGTCGGGGTTGGCCACAGGCGCGTTGGCGAAGACCGCGATGACGTGGTCGATGACGGTCTGGGACGGGGCCAGGCTTACTCCGCCCGGTCTGACCATATAGTCCATCCAGACGAAAAGATCTTTGTGTTTGGGATCGGCGCCCATGGCGGGCAGGTCCACGAAGGTTTGGCCGTCCCAGTAGCCGTCCCGTTCCCATTTGTCCGGAAGTCCGTCGCCGTCCTGGTCGCGTGACAGGACGGTGATGGAGGGGACGAGCAGGGGAATATCCAGTTGGGCCGGGGAAACGGCGGGAACGCACAGAAGCAGGAAAACGAAGAAAGTCGCGGAAGCCAAAGACAAGGCAAGGCGCGCGTTCATGGGCTGGTCCTTATGGTCCGTCCCGGGCGGGGAGCGGAAATGGGAGACGATGCCACGATGAAAAAAGAAATACGCGAGCCGGAAGCGGGGGACAAGCGTTTTCCGGACGCGCCGGGGCGGACTCAGTACTTGCGCAGCTCCAGCAGTTTTTTCGTCTGGGTGGAGATGATGTGAAAATACTTGTCCTGAGGAATGTAGATGTAGGGAACGTCCTCGGTGCGGCGAAAGAGGAAATGGGAAAGGATCATCCGGTTGATGGCCTGATGGCCCACGATGACGATGTATTCCGAGTTGCCGCTTAAAAAAAGCGCCTTCTTGATGCCCTTGTTCACCCGTTCCTGAAGTGTGACGTAGCCCTCGCCCTCGGGATAGACGTAGTTGTACTTGTCCTTGTTGCGCTCGAGCCAGACCTCCGGCATGCGCTGGCGGACCTCCTCGTAGGTCATGCCCTCGCAGCGCCCCGCGTCAATCTCGTCGAACTCCACGAAAGAGAACATCCGGCAGTCGCTTCTGGTCTCGTAGAGCGGGGCGGCCATTTGCTTGGCCCGCTTTTTCGAGCTGGTGAAGATGTAGTGGATGGGCGTGCCGAGAAAATGCCGGGAAAGGGCCCAGGCCTGGTTGCGTCCTTTATCCGTGAGATCCGAATCCCCGCCGATGCGGTCCTCCCGGTTGAAGACCGTTTCGCCGTGGCGCACAAGGATGAGGTTTTTGACCCAGTCCGAAACCAGAAGATCCCGGATGCGGGGGTAGAAGGGCACATGGGAGTCCATGCGCTCCGTGATCACCCGGTTGTTCAGGGTGTCCACCCGGATGTGATGGGGCTCTTCGGCAAGGGGCGAGTAGATGCGGCGGTAGTAGTTGATGCGCTCCTCGAAGCTCTTGCAGGCGTCGTCCACGCACATGTGGGCGAAATCCGGTCCTTTGGCCTTGCGGCCGATGCTGAGGGACAAGAGCTCCGGGTCGTCGTTGACGCATTCGATGAAGACGATGGGGTGGTTGTCCAGCCTCTCCGCCAGTTTCTGACGCCGTTTCGCGCTGGCGTTGGTGGCGTCCAGGATGGCGATCTGGCCGCCTTCGCTCAAGTACGCCTTGGCCTCGGAGAAGTTCACGTCCGCGATCCGTTCCCGTATGGCCAGAGCCTCGTCGTTGTCCGGATCGTAGAACCCGGCGTGGCTGGAATTCAGGGGTAAAAGCCTGCGGCGCACGTCGCCGTTGTTGAAAATCTTGACCCGGATGTCCTCCTTTTCAAGATTTTCCTTGAGCTTGGCGGCCACGGTGGACTTGCCCATGGCGGGCAGGCCGACCATGGCGACGTAGAGTTTTTCGCTGCGGCTCACGGCGTCGCTCCTTTCCGGGCCGCGTCCTCAAACCGCGCGTTCGCGCGGGTCGAGGCCGCGATCCCGATCGCATGTTCGCTTTTCCGGGTCAGCGCGGGGAAAAGGGCGCGCTCCGGGATGGGCGAGACTACAACAGTCCGATTTCCCAGTTGAATTCGCAGTCGCGTTCCTTGTGGGGGATTTCCCTGGGATGCGGTTCGCGCATGGTGACGAACAGTTCGTACCCGGCCTTGGCCAGCTCCTCCCGGCGCTTGTACAGATCCAGGGCCCAGTTGGCGTAGATGTAGTAGTTCTGGTCGTAGCGCACGGCCCAGCACAGTTCCTGCTTGGGGCTGGCCAGGGAGACGCAGGTCTTGATCTCGGGCGAAAGCACCCGGGAGAGGCCCAGGGGCCAGGCGCCCTTGATCACGGCGCCCAGGGCGATGGGGCTTTGCCTGCCAAGGGCCAGGGCGTCCTCGCCGGAGAGCTCGGGCGAGATGAAGGCCCCGGCAAAGCCCATGCGGCGCAGACTTTCCAGCGTCATCACGTTGGAAACGTTGCAAAAGGGGCCCGCCCAGAAAACCAGGTCCCGGCGTTTCTTGAACAGTCCGATCTGCCAGGGGGCGTTCAGGATGAAGCGCTTGCCGCCGCGCGAGGCGATGAGATCGGTCAGGCGCAGGTATTCGCTTTCCTCGTTGGGCCAGATCACGGGCGGCATCCACCACCAGGCGGTCTTGACCCGGCCAAGGGGCAGGTTATGCGCCCGGTTGGTGGACACCCACACGGCGAAATGGCCCTTGACCTTGGTCAGGTCCGGATGGCGCCACAGATCCATGGTCACGGGCGCGCCACGACGCTTCATGGGGAGCGCCCTGGGCGCGCGGATGGAGATTTCGGGGGCGGCGGGCTCGATGGGCTCGATGGCGGCGAGCTCCGCGCGCATGGCGTCCAAGATGGAAACAAGCTCCGGTTCGCGGCGGTCGATGAGGAACGCCTGGGTTCCCGAGGCCGGACGTTCGCCGGATTCGAATTTGACCGAGTAGCGGCCGCCCTTGGGCACGGCCCGGGAGATGCGCACCACCTTGTGGCCGGGTTCGTCCTCGTGGCCCACGCGGACAAGGTCGCCCTGCATGAGGCTTATGCGGGCGTTGATGGAAAAACCGCCCTTTTCCGAGCGGATGAGCTTTCCGGCGGGCATGCCGGAGCCCGTCTTGTTGCGGTGGTCCACCGGATTTTTCGGGCGCTGGGGCAAAAAGCCGTAGTTGGTGCCCGTCCGGCCGAGCGACTGCTCAAGGTATTCCAGGGCGGTCTTCTTGGCCTTGGGGTCGTCGGCTTCGTCGCGCAGGAGCTTGTAGGCGGAAACCACGTGATAGACGTAGTGGGGGCCTTTTTTGCGGCCCTCGATCTTCCAGGCCGTGACCTTGGGGATGGTCAGCAGGGCCTTGGCCAGGACGTCCAGGCTCAGATCCAGGCAGGAGAAGAACCGGCCCTTCTCGCCCTTGTGCTCGTACATGCGGCGGCAGGGCTGGACGCAGCGGCCGCGCAGACCGCTCTTGCCCCCGAGAAAGCTGCTCCAGTAGCACCGGCCGGATACGTTGTGGCACAGCGCCCCGTGGACGAAGACCTCCAGGGACAGCTTGTCCGGACAGGCGGCGGCCATCTCCTTGATTTCATCCACGGACAATTCGCGCGGCATGACCGCCCGGGAAACGCCGAGATCGGGCAGAAGGGCCAGCTCGGACTGGTGGCTGACGTTGGCCAGGGTGGACATGTGCAACTCGCCCTTGAAACCGGCCTGGCGGGCGATGTCCAGCATGCCCTGGTCCTGGATGATGAGCGCGTCCGGGTGCACGTAGTCGGCGAGGCGCTTGACCAGACGGCCGGCCTTGTCGATCTCGTCGGGCTTGACGAGGGTGTTCATGGCCACGTAGACGCGCCTGCCCTTGCGGCGGCCGAGTTCGGCCAGGGCCGCAAGCTCGGAAACCGAGAAGTTCTTGGCCAGCATGCGGGCGGAAAAATGTTTCAGGCCGACGTACACGGCGTCGGCGCCGGCCGCCAGGGCGGCCATATAGCTTGCGGGATCTCCGGCCGGGGCCAGGATTTCGGGACGGAATGGGACGTTCATAATTGATTGGTTCCTTGCGCGGCGATGGTTGGTCCGCTCATGTCATATATACATATGCCATTTGCCGCCGGGAGGCGAGATGGTATGTATTTCAAAAAAAAGCAACGAAAAAAGTCGGCGCGGACGGGACGGACCGTCCTCGCGCCGGGGCCGCGCCGCCCGCGCTTGATGCGCGCAAAGCGCCTGTGGCCTTTGGGGCGGGGATCAGGCCGGGCCGTGGCCGAGGAGCAGGATGAGGCCCAGGCAGACGTAGGCGTAAAGCCCCGCCAGAACATCGTCGATCATGATGCCGAATCCGCCGGGAAGCCAGTTTTCCGAGGCGCGGACCGGATAGGGCTTTATGATGTCGAATATCCGGAAAAGGACGAAGCCCCAAAACAGCATCCAGGCCGAAAGGGCCGGGAAAAAAAGATAGGTGATCCACTGGCCCACAAGCTCGTCGATGACCACCAGCCCGGGATCCTTGCGGCCGCAATGTTTTTCCGCCTTGGTTCCGGCCAGTCCGCCCAGGAGGAAGATGACCGCCAGGACGATGACCCGGGCCGGAAAGGACAGGGGCATGAAGAGCCATGGCGCCAGGATGGCGGCGGCGGCCGAACCCCAGGTTCCTGAAATGAAAGGGATTTTGCCGACAGGGCCGAGGCTTGCGAATTCGAGACTGAGCATGTTCGCGGGGGTTTTGGGCAGGGGCATGGGCGTCCTCGGGGCTTGAAGTGAAAAAAGGATAATAGCCGCTCGATCGCAAGCGGGCAAGACTTCGTGAAAGAGCGTTCCGGGGCTTGTTTTCGGAAGCGAAGTATGGGAATTTTCCCTCCCCGGCGCGGCCTGGCCGTCAACAGGCGCGACGGGCAATGCACAAGGAGCCTCGTTATGATCAGCCTGCGTTTCGCCCTTTTCGCCTTCGCCTTTTATTTCCTGGCCTTTTTCGCTTATTACCGGCTGTTTTTCCGGCATCGCCTCTATCTTTTGCTGCTCGGCGAAAAATCCTACATGGACCATTACATCGAAAGGCTTCCCCACATGGCCGACCGGCCCGACGAGCGCCACGGCATGGCGGAGTTCATGCTCGGCAAGCGCAAGACCTTCATGCGGGCCAACCGCAATTTCGTCTTTGTTGCGACCGCCCTCTTCGTCGCCGCCTTGATCCTGTTTTCCGACGCCGCCTGATTCTTCCGGCCAGTCGAGACCTGTCCGCCCGGGCGCTTCAGGCTTCCGGGCCTCACCCTTTGTCGCATCGCGGAGCGGATATGAGCCAGGAGCAATCGCGGGAGGAGCTCGTCGGGCGCATTGTGGAAACCTTGCGGCTGACCGTCTCCCATTACGGCCTGTGGCTGGCCGAAAGCGTCCATCAATTCGGCCTGGAGACGGCCCTTGCGGCCGAGGCCGAGGCCGGAGACCGCTTTTTCGCCCTGCTGGAAAAACGTCTGGCCAAGACTCTGGGCGTTCCCAAGGAGGATTTTTTCAAGGGGCTCGATACGCCCGGGCTGGAGAAGCTCCTGGACGCCCTTTGCGCTTCGTGGCTGGCGGCGGATGGCGTCTGGTTCCAGGCCATCGAGGGCGCCATGGGCATGGACGACGCCAAGCGGACCAACGATTCCTGCTGGATGCGCTTCGCCGCCCTGGAGGCCAGACGCATCATGGCCAGGCCAGGCTTCCCCGGCGTCACGGGGCTTGCGGCCCTCAAGGAAGCCTTGAAGGGGCGCATGGCCAGCCGTCTGAACGATTGGGACATCGTGGAGGAGACGCGGTCCTCCTTCGTGTTTCGCATGAAGCGCTGCCGGGTGCAGTTCGCCCGCAAGCGCCAGGGCCTTGACGACTATCCCTGCAAAAGCGGCGGAACCGTGGAGTATCGCGGGTTCGCCTGGGCCGTGGATCCGGCCGTGCGCATGGAATGCGTGGCCTGCCCGCCGGACCCGCATCCCGAAGCCTTCAGTTGCGCCTGGAAATTCAGTCTGCCCTCCGGGGAATAGCGGGGTCCGCGGTCTCACTCCCCGGCAAGCGGTTCGGCCAGCCGTTCGAATTCCATCTGTGCGGTGAGAATGACGTCGGCCAGGGCGGTCTCGTCCAGGTCGAACAGGTTCTTGTAGCCCGTGTCCAGGCGGTAGCGCAGGGCGTCCGCACCCGTGCCGAAACCCGCCGACATGGCCGTGATGTCGGCCAGATGGACGCAGTAGACCAGGGGGCGGTGGCTTATATCCGCCAGCGCGGGCTGGTGGTGATGACGGATGGCCGCGAGCAAGGACTCGGGCAGCCCCCATTTTTTCCCGAGAACGTACCCCGCCTCGGCGTGATCCGCCCCGAGAAGCGCGCGTTCCGCATCCGAAAAGCTGGCTTCCTCGAAATTGGACACCGCGCCCACCAGGGCCGTTGTCCTGTCCGCCAGAAATTCCGCGATGACCGCCTTGCCGATGTCGTGCAGGATGCCTGCGGTGAAGGCCGTGTCGGGCGCCAGTTTCGTTTTGCACCGTTCGGACAGGGCCCTGGCCGCCGCAGCCGTGAACAGGGAGCTTTTCCACAGGTCCCCGCGTCCGGCCTCGTACCCGGCCAGGGCCTTGTTGAAGACGACCGGGCAGGAGGTCCCCAGGGCGATGCCGAGCACGGTGCGCGCGCCGAGAAGCGCCACGGCCCGCCGCACGGACGTCACCTCGCCCCGGATGCCCAGAGCGGGAGCGTTGGCCGCGCGCAGCACGTTCATGGTCAGGGCGGGGTCCTGCTCCACCACGGCGGCGTACCTGTCAGGCCCGAAGTCCTCGTCGCCCGCGTGGCGCATAAGCCGCATGGCGCTGGCCGATAGGGGCGGTATCTCGCGAATCTTGTTGACGAGGTCCTGGAGCATGGCGTTCTCCCGCGCGGTTCAGAGTTCCCAGTCCTTCCGGCCGGGCGAGGAAAGAGTCACCTTGCCGGTATCCACGTTCACGGTCACTGTGCGGCTGAACTGGCCGCCCACATCCTGGGCGAGCGGGGAGAGGCCATGGCGCGCCAGTAGATCGTTGACCGCCGCCACGTTTCGCGAGCCGATGGAAAAGGTTCCTTCGGCGTCCATGATGTTGGCGCCGCCCGCCAGCTTCGCCACGAGCCCCCGCCGGGAATCGCCCCGCAACCGGCTCATGGCGGCGATGAGGCTGGTTATGGCCGTATCCGCGAAATAGCCTGGCTTGGACGCGGCGCGTTCCTTTCGGATGGAGGAGTCCGGCAGGGCGATGTGGGCCATGCCCGCCGTTTTTTTTCGGGGATCGTAGAGGATGAGCGCCACGCACGAACCCAGGGCGTAGGTTTTGATGCCGCCCCCGGCCTTGTTGCTGACCCCGTAATCGCCCACGCCGAGAATAATGGTGTCCATTCCTTTGTCGCACCTTTCATAGAGGAGAAGACGAACTATAACACGCTTTGAAGTCTTCGCAAGCGGCGGCGCAAAAAGTTGGCGAAACGTTTTGGGAAGCGTTGACAATGCGCGATCCCATAGATATTTTGCGTCAAGCAGTGTAGAATCATCGCGGAATTAAATGAATTCCTTGTAGACAGCGATTATGCCATTGCAGGAACGGAGAAGAACCATCAAGCGATTTGTTGCGGCCGCCATCCTCTGTATCGTATCTTTTTCTGTTTCGCTTTTCATCTTTGATGGACTGTTCGTCCAGTATGAAAATCGTTTCCTGGTGCACGATCTTTCACGAATGCAATCCTATGATTTGCGTCGCCTGGGATACAACGACGGCAATTTCTATGATCGCGCCGTCGCCAAGGATGTCTATCGCATTTTGAGTTTCGGAGGGTCTTTCACCTTTGGGATAACCCGGCCGGAATTTACCTTCAACGCGTATTTGCGGAAGGATCTTGGCGAACTGGTCAAGGACAGACGTTTCGAGGTCCTCAATCTGGGCCGTCCCGGCGCCGGATTTCACGACATGATCGAACAGTATTCCTTCTGGTCGCAAAACATCGACTACGACGCCGCCGTGTTCACCCTGTATCCCGGCGCCAATTTCGAGGCCAGGCCGGACGCCAGGCCCGAGCCCCTGCGCTATGGCCCCGGGCTTTTCGTGCCGCGCCACGGCATGATCCGCATGTTCGACTACATCGCCACCGTGGCCTCGGCGGCGCTGGCCTTGCGCGAGGAAGAGGGCGCCGTGTATTTTTCGGCCTTCCCTTTTCCGAGGGATGTCTATCTGCAAAAGATGATCGCCGCGTCCAAACCGTACCAGGCCCAGGCGTACGGCCGGTTCGAGCATGGGTTGGCCAATCTGTTCCGGCTGATGCGCATGGCCAGGGACCAGGAGCGGCGCGGAAAGCGGATTCTCATCGCCGTTGCCGGACCGCATTTCCTGTACGCCCCCACGCTGTACGAAGCGGTATTGCGGGGGCAGGGGATCGGCAAGGAGGCCATCGAGCCGCTTTTGCCCGGTACGGTGACGCGGGCCCTGGCCAAGGCGGCTGGTCTCAATGGCGCGGTGTTCGACCTGACGCCCTGTCTGGCCGCCCGGAACAATCCCGGCGAACGCCTGTATTACAAGACCGACACCCACTGGTCCCAGGAAGGCAACATGCTGGTGGGCGAACTTTTAGCCGAGCGGATGGCGGCGGATTGGTTCGGCCGGGGGACGGCGCCCGCCTGCGGCGCGCAAGCGCCGCCGCCCGGATCGCCCCTTGCGCGGTTCGCCCAGATTGAGGCCCAACAGGTGGCCCAGCGGGCTGGTGCGGGAGAGTAGCGGGTAACGCGAACCGGAACGCCGACGCGAAGAGCCGTCAGGCGCGGCGTATTCACAAGGCGAAGCGCGCTGGACGGAACGCTTGGCGCGCGGCTATTCCTTGCGCACTCCAAGCTTCTTCAGACGAGAATCGAAGGTTGACCGGTTGACCCCGGCCATGGCGGCCGCTTTGGTGATGTTCCACTTGGCGCGTTCCATCAGTTCCAGCGCATAGGCCCGTTCGAGCTCCTCCCAGGAATAATCCCCAAGGGCGCGCGGCGGGGTCCGTTCCGGCGCGGCGCTGGCGGCCGCTTCCCGTCCGGAGTCCCCGGATGCGCCAGGAGAGCGGCCCTGGGGGCGTCCGGGGTTTTCCTCGAAAAGATGTTCGGGCAGGTCTTCCGGCTCGATCGAATCGGCTTCCGTCGTGGCGAGCAGATAGCGGACGAAATTCTCCATCTCCCGGATATTGCCCTTCCAGACGCGCTCCGTCAAAATCCGCCGGGTTCTGGGAGAGAATTTTTTCGCCGCAAGGCCAAGCGCCTGGGCGTCGCGCTTGATGAAATAGTCCAGGAGCAGGGGGATGTCCTCCTTGCGCTCGCGCAGGGGCGGAAGATGCAGGGGCAGGACGTTCAGCCTGTAGTAGAGGTCCTCGCGAAACGTCCCGTCCGCGATGGCCTGGGACAGGTCCCGGTTGGTGGCGGAGATGATGCGCACGTCCACCCGGCTGGCGCTGGTTCCGCCGAGGGGTTTGATCTCGTTGTCCTGGATGACCCGCAGGATGCGGGCCTGCAGGGCCAGCGGCATCTCCCCGATCTCGTCGAGAAAGACCGTGCCTCCGTTCGCAGCCTGGAAAAGTCCCGTCTTGTCCGAATCCGCGCCGGTGAACGCGCCCTTCTTGTAGCCGAAAAGCTCGCTTTCAAGCAGCGTGTCCGGGATGGCGCTGACGTTCTGGGCGAGAAACGGACCGTTTTTCCGCTCGCTTTGCCGGTGGATCTCCCGGGCGGCCAGTTCCTTGCCCGTGCCGGATTCGCCGGTGATGAGCACGGGGAAGCTGGTCTTGGCGTAGTTGCGCATGGTCTTCAGGGCGGCCATGAAGCTTTCGCTCTCGCCGATGAGCGGCGAGCTTTTCATGTCCTCGATGATGCGCTTGAGCTTGGTGTTTTCCTTTTGCTGGCTGGCGAAGGCCAGGGAATTGCCCAGGGCGATGGCGCCGATGGAGACGAGCTCCTCCATGAGTTCCAAGTAGTTCTTGTCGAGGTTGAGCCTGCTTCCGGCGTGGGCGGTGTCGATGATCTCCACCGCGCCGTAAGTGCGGCCGTCCTTGAGAATAAGCGGATAGCACAGGATCAGCGTGCTCTTTACGTCGAGCCCTGTCTCCGCGTCCTTGAAATGGCGCTTGTCCTTCCTGGGCTCCGCGATGGTCATCTTGCCGTTTTCGATGACCCAGCCCACGATGCTCGGCGAGGAGCAGGGCAGGCGCATGCCCTTGATCTTGGAGGATTCGGACCCGGCCGCCTCGATGCAGCGGTATTCCTCGTCCCGGCGAATCCAGAGGGACCCCCGCTCCACGTTTTGCATCTCCAGGAGACAATTGAGAAATTTGAGCTGGAGTTTTTCCGTGTCCAGTTCCTCGAAAAGGGCTTTGTGAAAATCGAGCGCTTGTGGATTCATGGCTTCCCCGGCCGTGGATTGGGATGTCCCGCATGCGGGACTGGAGGTCGTACCCTGGATATCCCTATGATCTTGCCGGAAAAAAGACAAGGGCGCGGAAAAAGGGAAATCGCGCCGTACTCCCCGAAAACGGCATGCGGCGCGTCCCCTGCATGCGCCTTTCGGGACCCCCGCCCTCGTGTTTTGCTCAGACCGCGCGCGAATCACGCCCATGGGGCGCGAAAAAACCAAGCCCTCCGGGCGGATGTCTTCGCAACGGGTTGGATTTTTTGATTGAGCGCCGCTACCGGGCGCCGGACGAGGTCTGAACGGCGCGCCCCTGGGGACGCGCCGATTGCGCTATCTATTCGGCGGGAGCATCTTTCTTTCGCCGTCTGGGGCGTTTGCGTTTGGCCGTGGCCGGTTTCTGGCTTTCCCTGACCTCGGGCTGGGGAGGCGCGGCGTGCAGGGACTGCTGGTAGAATTCGTCCAGGAGCAGGGCCAGCAGGGAAAGGGATTCCTCGTCCTCGGCGAATTTGCGCACCGAAGGGAGAAACCTGGCCATGCGCTCGCCCTGAAGCCTCGTTATGCCCCGCCGCTTGGCTTCCAGAAGCGCGGTCAGGCGCTCCTCCACAGCGGCGATCACTTCCGCTTCCTGGGGCGCCTTGCGCTCCTGCAGTTCGATGCCATAGCGCCTGGCGATGCGCATGAGCTCCATCTTCTGGATGACGTTCACCAGCGAGATGACCGTGCCCGATGCGCCCGCCCGGCCGGTGCGGCCCGCCCGGTGAATGTAGGATTCCGGGTCCTCGGGCGGTTCGTACAGGAAGACGTGGGACAACTCCCGGATATCGATGCCGCGCGCGGCCACGTCCGTGGCCACCAGAAAACGCAAGCGGCCCTGCTTGATCCGGCCGAGCACCTCCTCGCGCTTGCTCTGGGAGAGATCGGAGGAAATCTCCTCCGCGTCGTAGCCGTACTGCTTGAGCACGGCGGTCACGAAATGCACGTTGTTCTTCGTGTTGCAGAAAATGATGGCCGAGGAGGGGTTTTCCAGCTCGATCAGCCGGATGAGGGTGCGCTCCTTGTCCATGGGCGGGGCTTCACAGAAAACGTGCTCGATTTCCGCGATGTGCACCTGATCGCCCGACAGGCTTAAAAGCTCCGGCTTGTGCAGGAATTCACCGGCCAGGCGCAGCACCCCGTGGGGGTAGGTGGCCGAGAACATGAAGGCGCCGAAAAGCCGCTTGGGCACGTAGCGCTGGATCTGGCGCATGTCCGGGTAGAAGCCCACGGAGAGCATGCGGTCGGCCTCGTCGAAAATGAGGACCCGGAGATTGTCCAGGATGAGCGCCCGGGACATGAGGTGGTCGAGGATGCGCCCCGGCGTGCCCACCACGAGCTGGGCGCCCTCGCGAAAGGCGTCGAGCTGGGCCTGATAGCCCGCGCCGCCGTACACGGCCACGGTCCTGATCCCGTTTTCCCCGGAAAGCATGCGCGCCTCGTCCGCCACCTGCTGGGCCAGCTCCCTGGTGGGGACCAGGACCAGGGCCTGGCATTCCGGCTTGTTGGGGTTGAGCTTCTCCAGAAGGGGCAGGACGAAGGCGCCGGTTTTGCCGCTGCCCGTACGGGCCTGGACCATGACGTCCTTGCCCTTCATGAGATAGGGAATGGCCTTTTTCTGCACCGGGGCCAGGTCGGTCCAGCCGGCCCGTTCGCAGGCCCGGCGCATGGTCTCCCCGAGTTCGTCGTAGGAAATTTCCGGCAGGGGGGCGGGTTTTTGTTCTTCCTGGCTCCCGCTTTCCTCCGGCGCAGGCGCTTCGGAGGTTTCGGCCGTGTTGGGCGATTCGGGGGTTTCCGGCGTTTTCGCCGCATCCCCGGTTTCAGACTGTCGTTCTTCGTTTTCCATCTGGCATCCTTGAGCGCTTAAGCGGCTCGGTTGAAAGTGCGGCCAGGATACCCTCATTCGCGGCCAAAGACAAACCGGCCGCGGCGGGCGCCGGACGAGGTGCGAAACCGGCCTTTCGCGCTCACCGGTCCGCTTCCCTCGAACCGGGTTTGGGCGTATAGGGCTTGCCGCCCGGGGCGGTCGGGCCCGCGCGGCGTTGCGGCGCGCCATGCCGCCGGTTCGCATGAAGAAGGGAGAAACGCATCGCAGGCGCTCCGGGACGCCCGGCGGCCCGTTTCGAGGATGCGAGCCCGGCGCGGCGTCCCTGAACCCATGCCGCTTTTTTTCAACGCGTTAACCCAAGGCGTATCCTCAACATGCGCAGGTCCTCATTTTGAGGAAGCGACGCGATGCGGCCAGAGGGAACCGGTTCATGCGAAGCGAAGGGAAAGCCACGCTGGCGCTGACGTGCGCCGCCTTGATGTGGGGTTCGGGCGGGCTCGGGATCAAGCTGGTGGATTTGCCGCCCATGGCCATCACCGGGGCCCGCAGCGCTATCGCGGCCCTGGTCCTTCTGGCGGCGCTGCGCGCCCTGCCTGCCTTGCCCCAAGGCCGGGCGGCCTGGGGCGCGGCCGTAAGCTATGCCTGCATGCTCATCTCCAACGTGGCCGCCACCAAGCTGACCACCGCCGCCAACGCCATCCTCCTGGCTTACGCCGCTCCTGTCTATGTGGCCCTTTTGGCGCCCCGCTTCCTGGGCGAGCGGACGCGGCCCGGCGACTGGGCCTTCGTGGGCGCCATCGTCGGGGGCATGGTCCTCTTTTTTTGCGACAAGCTCACGCCTGGGGGGCTCTGGGGCAATATCATCGCCATGGGGACGGGGTTGTCCTACGCCGCTTTCACCATGTGCATGCGCGCCCAGAAGGACGCCGCGCCCCTGGAATCGGTCCTGTGGGGACATGTCCTCACGGCCGCGTGCGGGCTGCCCTTCCTGCTCGGCCAGACCTTCTCCCAGGGAACGCTGCTCGGCCTGGGCTACCTGGGCGTGGTCCAGCAGGGGCTGTCCCTGTTGCTCTACGTCTACGGGGTGAAGCGGCTCGGGGCCTTGCGGACCATCCTCATCATGACCCTGGAGCCCATTTTGAATCCCTTGCTGGTGGCCGTGTTTCACGGCGAGATTCCGGGCGTCTGGTCCATGGCCGGCGGCGCGTTGGTCCTTGGCGCGGTCATCCTGCGCGCGGCGTGGTCCGCCCTTCGAAACGGCCCGGCGCCGCGAGACCGGGCCGCTGTTTCCTGAAAAGACCTTCCGATGGAATCGCGGCCCTACAGGCTCGCCCAGCCGCCCGTTTCGGCGCTTCGCATGAAGGCCTCGTGCACGCGCATGTTGGCCAGGGCGTCGCGTAGCGGCGTGGGGACAGGGCCGTCCTCCAGAATGGCCTTGGACAGGAGATCCGCCTGGACGGCGTACTGGTCGCAGACGTCGAAGGTCAGGGTCTGCACGTCCTCCCCGGTCTGGCGCAGCATGACGCAGGGCTCGTGCGGCGGGGCGTTGAAGGGGATCATGATCTCGATCCTGCCCTCGGTTCCGAGCACGTTCACCCGCTGATAGGGGGCGAGCTGGGTGGAGCAGGTGAACTGCGAGGTCCGTCCCCCGAAATCCATCATGCCCGTGAACATCCTGTCCACCCCGAAGACCGGATCGTTGTCCACGATTCCGCAGACCCGCCTGGGTTCGGCCTCGAAGAGGAACCGCGACAGGGAGATGCAGTAGCAGCCGATGTCCATCATGGCGCCGCCGCCTATCTCCGCCTTGTTGCGGATATTGCTTCCGTCCACGTTGAAATACGAGAAAAAGGACTGGATGGTCCGCACCTCGCCAAGGGCGCCGTTGCGGGCCAGCCGCGCCGCCTCCACCCACTGGGGATGCTGGCGGTACATGAAGGCTTCCATGATTTTCAGATGGGGATGGGCGGCGGCCTCGGCCAGAAGCTCCTCGGCCTCCAGGCTGGAAAGGCCGATGGGCTTTTCGCAAAGGACGTGCTTCCCCGCCCGCAGGGCCTTCACCGACCAGGGCACATGCAGGTGGTTGGGCAGGGGAATGTAGACCGCGTCGATTTCCGGGTCGGCCAAAAGAGCCTCGTAGCTCCCGTAGGCCTTGGGAATGCCCAGATTCGCGGCGGCCTCTCTGGCTCCTTCCAGCGACCGGGAGGCGATGGCCTCCACCTGGACCCGTCCAGCGGTCAGCATGGCGGGTATGACTTTTGTCAGACCGATGTCGGCCGTGCTCAAAACGCCCCAGCGTACTTTTCTCATGACGGCGTCCTTTTGTTGTTTTCAATTTACATACGGCAAAGGAACCGTCTTTGCCAACCGGGAAGGCGAGCGCCTTTGTCGCGCGTTCGTAACCTTGGTCTTGTAACGTGGCGCGAACAGTTGCGGGATACGGTCCATGCTCACCCTTTTGCGCTCCTCGTATTTTACGGAATTCCTCGAAAGCCTGACGGCGGGAACCCTCATCGTCAATTCCAGCGGCGCGGTCTACGCCGGAAACGGCCAGGCGGCCGCGCTGTTGGGCATGGACCTTCCGGGACTTATGGGAAGCGACGCCTCCGCTCTGGCCGGGCGGTTGTCGCCGTCCGGCGAATTCCTCGCCGCCCTGGAGGAAGCCAAACGCCGCAAGACCCGGGAAAAACCGCTCTACGCGGCCTATTCCCGGCCGGACGGCCGGACGGCCCACCTGACCGTGAGCGTCAGCCTTTTGGTGGAATACGACAAGCTCTTCGGCATCCTCTTACAATTCCAGGATGTCACCGAGATGGTCGACCTGCACGAGCGGGAAAAACGGGCGCTCACGGAACGGGCGGCCATCCAGCGCGAGCGCATCGCAAGTCTGCGCAATTTTTCCATGGCCGTGGCCCATCAGATCAGAAATCCCCTCATGTGCATCGGCGGCTTTTCCCGGCGCCTCCTCAATAACGCGCCTCCGGAAGGGACGTCGCGCCCGGCCCTTGAAGCCATCGTGGAAAGCGCGGACAGGCTTTCGGCCGTGGTGGCGGCGGTTTCGGACTACGCCCGTCCGGCCGCGGCCGAGCCCCAAGAGACGAACCTGCGCGCCCTGACGGCGCGGACCATCGAAGAGGCCCTTGCGAACGGCGCTGCGAAAAAATCCGTGGACCTTCGGCGCCACGTCCCGGAGGGGACCTTTCGTTTCGCGCCGGAGCCTGTCTCGCGGGCTCTGCGCGAGGCCGTCCTGAACGCCCTGGAGGCAGTTCCCGAGCGGGGCGGCCGGATCACGGCGCGCGGTTTCGTGGAAAAGGGCGCATTGGTCCTTGAAATCGCGGACAACGGACCGGGCGTGGCCGAGGACGTCCTGCCCTTCGTTTTCGATCCTTTTTTCACCACCAAGGCCGTGGGCGTGGGCATGGGCCTGGCCATGGCCCGCCAATGCGCGGAAGCGCTCCATGGAAGCATCGCCCTGGTGAACGGCCCGGCCGGGGGCGCCGTGACGGTGATCCGCTTCCCATGCGTTCCCGGAGGCGGTCCGTCCGATCTTTCCTCTGAATAATCTATTTAAACTGATGAGATGGATCGATTGCGCAAATGTGTTGCGCGGCGGCTTGCCCTCTGGGACGTTCTATGTCTATTTCGGCATAACGCGGCGCCGACGGGCGTTTTACGCGAAGCGGATTTTTCCCCATAAGCCAAAGGAGCATGCCATGAGCGTCACGGATGCCTTGTCGCGAGCTTTTCCACTGGATGCGGATATTCCCGGGCCTTTTCAACTCAAGGAGCCGCTCGAGCAGCGATACTGGCTGCTGGACGGCAAGGACATCCCCTGGGACGGGGAGATGCAGACCGTCGTCTCTCCCATCGAAACGGGCGTAAACGGCGAATTTTCGCAAAAAGTCCTGGGGCGTTGCCCTGTGTTGACCCCGGATTGCGGCGAAATGGCGGTAAAGGCCGTGCTCAAGGCCTATGATTCCGGCCGGGGGGCGTGGCCGTCCATGCCCGTGTCCGGACGCATCGCCCACGTGGAGGAGTTCCTGCGGCGCATGCTGGACAAGCGCGACGAGGTGGTGAAGCTTCTGATGTGGGAGATCTGCAAATCCTACGCGGATTCCTGCAAGGAGTTCGACCGCACGGTGGAGTACGCCCGGGCCAGCATCGAGGATTTGAAGGAGCTCGACAGAAATTCCTCCCGCTTCGCCATCGTGCAGGGCATCTACGCCATGATCCGCCGGGCGCCGCTGGGGCCGGTCCTGTGCATGGGGCCCTACAACTACCCCCTGAACGAGACCTTCGCCACCCTCATCCCGGCGCTGCTCATGGGCAACCCGGTCATCGTCAAGACTCCGCGCATCGGCAAGATGCTCTACGCCGCTCTCATGGACGCCTTCCGGGAATCCTTTCCTCCGGGTGTGGTCAACGTGCTGTTCGGCGACAGGCGGGTGGTCACGCCGGTCATGAAATCCGGAGCGCTCAACGTGCTGGCGTTCATTGGCTCCAGCCAAGCGGCCGACGCCATGCGCGTCAGCCACCCGCATCCCCACCGCCTGCGCTGCGTGTTGGGCCTGGACGCCAAGAACGCGGCCATCGTCATGGACGACGCGGACATGGACATCGTCGCGGCCGAATCCCTGGCCGGGGCGCTTTCCTTCAACGGCCAGCGCTGCACGGCGCTTAAGATGTTCTACGTGCACGAAAAGCGGGTGGACGAATTCCTGGAGCGCCTGGACGCGGGCATCGGCAAGCTCAAATGCGGCATGCCCTGGGAGGACGGGGTCAAAATCACGCCCTTGCCCGTGCCGGGAAAACCCGCTTATCTGGACGGACTCATCGAGGACGCCGCGAAAAACGGGGCCAAGGTGGTGAACAAGGACGGCGGTACTTCGGTAAAAAGCCTATACTATCCGGCCGTGGTCTCCCCATGCAAGAACACGATGCGCCTCAATCACGAGGAGCAGTTCGGCCCGGTCATTCCGGTGGCTTCCTTCTCCGACTTGAGCGAGCCCGTGGACGCCATCGTGAATTCCCATTTCGGCCAGCAGATGAGCATCTTCAGCAGCGATCCCGAGACCGTGGGCAAGATCACCGACCACATGGTCAACCAGGTCAGCCGGGTGAACATCAACAGTCAATGCGAACGCGGACCGGACGTCTTTCCCTTCACCGGCCGCAAGGATTCCGCCGAGGGCACCCTTTCGGTGCACGACGCCCTGCGCTCCTTTTCCATCCGTTCCCTGGCCGCGGCCAAGGGAAGCGAGGCCAACAAGGCCCTGCTCAAGGACATCGTGCGCAACCGCCGCTCCAATTTCCTGTCGAACGACTTCCTGTTCTAGGCGACGCGTTTTTACTCGCCCGCGAGGTTTGCATGACGCCCCCCGGAGCCATCCGGCCGAGGGGGGCGTTTTTGCTCATGAGAGAAACTCGATCCGGGGGATGAGCTCCCTGGGAAGAAAGGCTTCCTTGGGCGCGTTTACGAGAAAGGCCAAAGCTTCGATGGAGCGGGCCGCGAAGGAAACGAGATCGGCGCCGTGGCAGGAGGGCAAGAAACGGCTCACGTAGCAGACCCCGCGCGGCAGCATGATCAGCGCGCCGTTGCGGTTTCTTCGCTCCAGGTGGAAAAGCCCTCCGGCGATCTGGATGACGCCCTTGTAGCAATCGCGGACCGGGCCTTTTTCGGCGAGCCAGAGTGGTTCGAGGGCTTCGTGGCAGGCGAAGTAGGCGCCCGCGTTGAAAAGACGCGCGCCCTCCAGAAAGGCCTGTGGCGCGGGGGCGCGGCGCGCCGCATCGATCTCGCCGGGACGGGAGGGGGTGAATCGCGGGGGATCGTTGGGTTTCATGCATCCCTCCTTTGGGGCCTGACGCCTTTGGCTGGATGTGATTATGCCCGCGCGGGAAAGTTTGGCAAGGAAGGCGCTCGCGGCCTGGGCTAGAGATCGACCAGGGTCACGTCCTGGGGGGAGAGCTCCCGGCCAAGGAAGATGCCGCCCACCCGGGCGAAACGGTCGCGGCCGTCCGTGGCGAAAAAGGCGGTGGTTCCCGCGCGCGGGCCGGTCCGCAGCAGGTCGCGCGCCTTGAGCAGGTCGCGTACCTCGCGGGCCGTGGTCATGGCCGAGTCGATGATGGCCACCGAGGGGCCGGCCACGTTGGCGATAGCCTGCGCCAAGAGCGGGAAATGGGTGCAGCCCAGGACCAGGCTGTCCGGCAGATCGGGCGCGAAACGTTCGAACAGGGGCGCCAGGGATTTTTCCACGATGCGCTCCACCAGCTCTCCGCGGGTCCATCCTTCCTCGGCCAGGGCCACGAAGAGCGAGCAGGGCTGGGCCTCCACGCGCATGTCCGGGCACAGCTCCAGGATGGCCTTTTGGTAGGCGCCGTTTTTGACCGTGCTTTCCGTGGCGATGACGGCCATGCCGCCCGCCTTGTTCAGGGCGCAGGCGGCCCGGGCGCCCGGCCGGATGACGCCCGTCACGGGGATGCCGGGGTAGGCCGCCTCCAGGGCGGGCAGGGCGGCGGCCGATGCGGTGTTGCAGGCCACGGTCAAAAGCTTGATTCCGCGCTCCACCAGGCTTTTCGAGCTTTGCAGGGCGTAGCGGATCACGGATTCCGGGCTTTTGGTTCCGTAGGGCAGGCGGGCGGTGTCGCCGAGATAGAGAAAATCCTCGGCGGGCATGAGCTCGGCCAGAGCTTTCAGGACAGTCAGCCCGCCCACGCCCGAATCAAAGACCCCGATGGGCATATCTCGTGAAATCGCGTTCATGGAGGCGGGATGTATCGAAGATTCGTCCGGCCGTCCATGGCCGGTTAACGGTTCATCGGGGTGCGCAGACGCAACGGGGAAGTGGAGCGGGCGGACCCGGCGTCCGGTCAGGAATGAGACGGCGCGATGGGCGCGGTCTTCTTTTCGGAATGTTTTTCGACCAGGGAGGATTCGAGGGATTTGGCGAGATTTTCCGAAGCCGCCTCAAGAAGCCCCATGAGTAAATAGACGTCGTCCAGCGTAATGGGGCGTTCCATGAAGGCTGCGCCGTAGCGGCGTTGGTGTTTGCTCTCCAGGTTTTCCAGGATGAGCAGCGTGTTTTTCGCCCCGGCCTCCCGCATTTTCTCCTGGACGGCGCCGATGAAGTCCAGGGTGAGAGCCATGGTGCGGCGGTCCAGGAAAAAACCGTTCCAATAGACCGGAGCGTCGTCCTCTTCCCCCATTTTGTAGTCCGCGACGATCCCGGCGAATTCCTGGGACGTCTGGTCGAGGCGGGCGAGATCGGTTCCGAAGAGGATGGGCAGGGACATGATGGGGTCAACGCCTTCCACGGAACCGCGCACGCTCATGAGGAAAAGATCGGCGAGGCGTTCGGAAAGGGCCGGTTCGCCGCCTTGAACGGTCTCGCTTTGGCTCTGACTCCGTCCGGGACCGGGAGCGGGCGCCTGCCCGGGGACGGCCTCGAAGCAGAACCGGCGCAGCGCCCGGCCGATGAGATCGCGGCCGAGGTCCTCGCTGTTGATGAAATTATCCACGGTCTCCCGGACCATGAGCATGCATTCCTCGTTCAGGGCGCGAAGATTGGGCGAGAAGTCCTCGAAGGCGCCTTCCAGGGCTTCCTTGATCCTGGCCTCGTCCACGCCCGCCTGGAGCAAATGCCTGCGCGCCATGTTGGCGAAGAGGAAAATCTGTTTCTTGCACCCTGGAAGCGAGGATTTGATGAGCATTTCGCTCATGGCCGGAACGTCGAGCAGGATTTTTCTGGAGGGGGCCATACAAACTCCGCGAAGCGCCGCGTACGTGGGTTCGTCGGACAGGCCGGAGGTCTCTCGGGCGCCTGTGCGGAAACGGACCATATCCGATTCTATCAACCTGAGTTCCCTACCGGGGAGCGGGCCAAGAGTAAAGCGCTCTGCGCGCAGGCTGGCCCGGCCGCGCCCCTAGTCCAGGGCGATGACCGCGAGAGGGTCGAAGGCCAGGAAGACGTCTTGCCCCGGAAGCCTCTCCGGTTCCTCCGCCGGGCGCTCCACAAAGGCCAGGGCGCCGTCCGGCAGAACGGCCTCATAGGTCATGGTCGCTCCTGCGAAGCGCTTTTGAAGAATGCGGCAGGGCCAGGGTCCAGGGACGTCCGTGAAGGACAGGTTCTCCGGCCGCACGCCGATCGCTCGCCCCGAGGGATCGCGCAAGGCCGTCACCCGGCCGATGAATCCGGCCACAAAGGCGTTCGCCGGGGAAAGATACAGTTCCCTGGGGGTTCCGGTCTGGACGATCCGCCCCTGTTTCATGACCGCCAGGCGTCCGGCCATGTCCATGGCCTCCTCCTGGTCATGGGTCACAAGCAGGGCGGTTATGCCGATGCGGGCCTGGATGTCCCGGATCTCCCGGCGCATGCGGCGTCGCAGCTTGGCGTCCAGGCTGCTTAGGGGCTCGTCCAGAAGCAGGACCTTGGGATTGACCGCCAGCGCCCTGGCCAGGGCCACCCGCTGCTGTTCGCCGCCGCTTAGGCGGTCCACCCGCTCCGCGCCCCGGCCGGAAAGCCCCGTCAGATCGAGCAGCTCCATGGCGGCGGCCAGGCGCTCGCGTTTGTTTCGTCCACGGCAGCGCAGGCCGTAGGCCACGTTTTCCGCCACGCTCATATGGGGAAACAAGGCGTAGTTCTGAAAGACCGTGGCCGTGGGGCGAATGTGGGGCGGCATGGCGGTCACGTCCTCGCCGTCGATGCGAACCGCGCCCGCGTCCGGAGCGAGATGGCCGCCCACAAGGCCCAGGATGGTGGTCTTGCCGCAGCCGCTCGGTCCCAGAAGGGCCACGAACTCGCCGCGCCCGACCTCGAGGCTGACGTCCTCCACAGCCGCGCGGCCGTCATAGCGTTTGGTCAGTTTCTCAAGCGTCAGGAACATGGATTTTCCTCAGTCATGGTTCGCGGACCGGTCTTTGCGCAGGATGACGAGGGAAAAAAGCGCGTTGACCGAAAGGGTGACGGCCACGATCATGTTGGCCAAAACGGCGCCCAGGCCGATGTCTCCGGCCTTTATGGCTTCGAACAGCTCCACCGTGGCCAGTTTCGTTCCCGGCGTCACCAGAAAGATGATGGCCCCGATGGCGGTCATGGCGGCGGTGAAGGCGTTGACGAAGGAGGCCAGAAAGGCCGGGCGCATGAGCGGCGCCACGATGTTGGCGAAAACCCGCCACTGCCTGGCGCCCAGGTCCCGGGCGGCCCGTTCCACCTCCTCGCCCACGCTCGACAAGGCGGCCTCGCCCGCCCGCAGGCCCACGGGCAGCTGGCGGAAAATGAAATTGAGCACGATGAGCGCGCCGGAATCGAGCAGGGGGCGCGGCAGGAAATTGAAGGCCAGCACGTAGCCCAGGCCGAAAAACACGCCGGGAATGATGAGCGGCAGCGAGGCGGCCAGATCGAGGGCCCGGGGAGCGAAAACGCGTTTACGGGCGGTGAGGTACGACAGGATCATGCCGAGAGCGGCGCTGACGATTCCGGCGATGACCGCGTAGAGGAGGCTTCGGCCGAAGCTTGCGAGCTTGTAGGCGTCGAGGGAGCGGACATGGGCCAGGGTGAAGGAGAAATCCGAACCCCAGGCCGAGCAGAACGCGCCCCAAAGGATGCAGCCGTATTCCAGGGCCTGGAAGGCGATGAAAAACCAGGTGATGGCGGCCAGGACGCGGCTTACGCTCTTGGCCGGGGAAGGCGGCGGAAAGGACAGCCCCCCCTTGCCGCGCTCCCGGGACATGAGACCCAGGGCCAGGGATTTGCGGCAAATGGCGAAGGCGATGACCGAGAAGACGAGCAGGAGGGCGTTCATGGCCGAGGCCAGGGGCAGATCGTACGTTCCGATGGCCGTCATGTAGGCCTCGGAGGCCAGGACGCTGAACCCGCCGCCGATGATCATGGGCGTGCCGAAATCGGACAGGGATTTGATGAAGGCCAGCATGGCCGCCGCCATGATGCCCGGCAAGGCCATGGGGATGGTCACCTGGAACAAGACGGCGGCGTCGCTGGCGCCGAGATCCTTGGCCGCGTGTTCCAGGGAGCGGTCCGCCCCGCGCAGGGCGCCCGCGATGATAAGGGCGGCGAGCGAGGTCAGGGCGGCGGATTCCATGAGCACGATGCCCTGCCATCCATAGGGATTGAGGCTCAGCCCCAGAAGCTTGCTGGTGATAAGCCCGCGCCTGCCGAAAAGCATGATGTAGGCGAGCGAGGTGACGAAGGGGGGCGAGATCATGGTGAGCAGAAGCGCCCCGAACACAAGGGGCCGCCCCCGGTTTTTCGTGCGGGTGAGGAAAAGGGCGATGGCCAGGCCCATGGTCACGGACAGGATGGCGGTCAGACAGGCCGTGAGCAGGGTGTTGGCGATCAGGGGCTTTTTCCCCGTGAACAGGGAGAGGTAGGCCCCGGGATCGAAGGCGCCGTCCGCGCGCAGGCTTTCCAGGATGACGGCCAGGATGGGCCACACGGTGAAGACGAGCACGCCGCCCATGACGGCGAGCCCGAGATTGCGTTCGAAGGTCTGGCCGCCGCCGGGAGGACGCATGAAACGTCCCTCCCGGCGGCGCGCCGCGTTCAGCTTTTCCTCCGGCTTATGGCCTTCGGAGAGGAGATGCTACTGACCAAGTTCGCTTGCCCATTTTTTCAGCACGGCTTCGCGGTCCAGGCAGGCCTTTTCCAGGTCGATGGTCATGAGCTTGTCGAACTTGAAATCGCCCAGGCCTTCGGGAACGGCCATGCCCGTGCGCACGGGCGGACGGGGATCGGCCTTGGAAATGACGGTCTGTCCTTCGGCGGACAGGGCCCAGTCCACAAAGGCCTTGGCCGCGTCCATATTCTGCGCGCCCTTCAGGATGCTCACCGGGGCCACGGTCCAGGGCACCCCGTCCTCGGGGTAGATCCCGGCCACGGGGTAGTCCTTGGCAAGTTTGAAAAATTCGCCGCTGGCCGGGGAAATGCCCACCACGGCCTCGCCCATGGCGGCCTTTTTGGGCGGCTCGCCGCCGCGTTTGGCGAAATAGGGCACGTTGGAGGCCAGGGCCTTCAGGTAGGACCAGCCTTCGGCCTCGCCCATGGTCTGCAGAAGCTCGCTCACCACGGCGTAGGTGGTGCCGGAGATGGCCGGGTTGGCCATGGACACCTCGCCCTTGAGCTTGGGATCGAGCAGGGAGGCCCAGCTGGCGGGGGCGGCGATGCCCTTTTCCTTGCACAGTTTCTCGTTGACCATGAAGCACACGGTCACCAGGGACACGCCGTACCAGGTTCCGTCCTTGTCCCGGTACTTGGCGTCCACGTTGCCCGCTTCGGGCGAGGCGTAGGCTTCGAGCAGACCGGCGGTCTTGGCCGCCACGAAGCTGTCCAACCCGCCGCCGAACCAGATGTCCGCCATGGGCTTGCCCTTTTCCGCCTTGAACCGGGCCAGGGCTTCGCCGGAGGACATGTCCAGGAATTCCACCTTGACGCCGGAAGTCTTCTCAAAGGCCGCGAAAATGGCTTCCTTGTTGCCGTAGGCCGCCACCACGCGCAGGGTGGAGCCTTCGACCCCGGATGCGCAAAGGGCGATTTGAGAAACAAAAAGCGCGCACAGCGCCAGAGAGAGCGCCGCGGCCAATTTCAATTTTCGCATGGAACCTCCCCTCCGGCCTTCCCGAAGAGGGGGTTCCGGAGCCGCCTTGTAGTTTGAAAAAACATAATGCCAACTATACGTTAGGATAAAATCTATCAACGATTTCAATGGGGTTTGCAAATAGATTATTGTGATCAATAAGTACGAATATCATAGTAATGATTGATCTCTCTCGATCCAGACCCAGGAGGCGCAACGTCTTGCCTCTTGGCGGGAAAGCGCGTAGGCAAGCGGTTGGTCAGCGGTTCACCAAGGCGCCGCCGCCCCGCAAGGGGAGCTAAACCCGCTTTTTCCGCTTCAGAGAACTTATCCCGCGCGTCGCGCGGCAAGCCGGCGGCCACCCGCAATCCCCAACGATCAGACGCGCTCGCGAGGATAAGTCATGTCTCGAAACCAGATTCCTCTGGCCGTGGGCGACGTTTCCGCGTTCGCCAAATCCCTCGGCCGCCAGCTCGACGATCTGGGCCGCGCGCCCGGGCACGTCGAATTGCTCAACATGCTGGCCAGATCAGGCGGTTTTCGCAATTTCCAGCATTTCAAGGCGCAGCAGGAAGCCCGTCTGAAGCTCGACGAGCCGCGAAAAGCCGCTGAGCCCGTGGACTACGCCAAGGTGCGGCGCATGCTGCGCTATTTCGGCGAGGACGGCGGGCTCATCCGCTGGCCCAAGAAATTCAGCCACCAGGGTCTTTGCCTGTGGGTCTTGTGGTCGCGCATTCCGGCTCGAGCGTCCTTTACCGAGCGGGAAATCAGCGCGTTGCTGGGAGAGATGCACGGCTTCGGCGACCACGCGCTCCTCAGGCGCGAGCTGTTCGACCGGGGCATGGTTGACCGTTCCCCGGACGGACGCGAATACCGGCGCATCGAGCGTAAGCCCCCGGATGAGGCCGTTGTTCTCCTGAGCGCCCTGGCTGGGCGGGATTTTGGTCCGAATAACGGCTGATCGTGATGGACACGGGGCCTCGCCTCGTCCAGCATTGCGGCGAAGCCGCCACGAAGCCCCATGAAACCGTGAAAAAGCCCCCGCGCCTCCGGCGTGGGGGCTTTTTTCGTCTGGCGGCCGCAGCCAGATGTTGCGCCGCCCATGTTCAATATGCCGCTTGGCGCAAGACCGCCGGTCGCCTCCGCCTTGATCGCCTGTTGAAAAAGCCCTTGCAGCGGGTTGTCATGATTTTCTCCGGGTAAGAGCAAGAGAAAGTCAAGACAGAGGGGGAGGGGCGTAAACAAGGTTGTGCGCGCTTCGGCGCAGCGACGCCGCAGGGAGTTTGCAAGCGGCCTGTTGAGGACGCTGAAAGACGGGAGATCCTGCCGGAAAGCCTGCCCGGAATCGCCGGGAAGCGTTGCCGCGCCCAATGGTTGAGAGACGGAAGGCGAAAACGGAAATATGCTTTTCGTATTGAGAGGTTTATTTTTGGCGAGAAATGAAATGCTGTTGCCATAAGGAATGTTATATGTTTAAGAGTCATGAAATATGTCTTTGGATTATGGTGGGTTATATATTTATCTTTTTATGTAAGAGGAAACGTTATGACGCTGAAGTCGAAATTTCTTGTGCCCGCCCTGCTTCTCATCCTTGCGGGAACGTCCGTGACGACATGGTTGACGTATCAGCGAAGCACCGAATCGCTCTCCACTGTAGCCACGGATAAGGCCAGCTCCAGCGTGGAGGGGCTTCTTGCCTCCGTGGAACTTTGGGTGGAAGGCGCTCAAAACGAGATCATCACCCTGTCCGAGACGGAGGAGGTTTCCAATGCGTTGGTCAAGGGAGCGGGAGATCCGGCGTACATAGAGCGCGCCATGACGCTGCTGAAAGCCAGCGCTTCCAGGCATCCCACATTCGACAGTATCCTCTTCATCGATGCCAAAGGCGTGACTGTGGGGAGCACCAACCCTAAGATGGTGGGCGTCGACCTCGGGGGCAGGGATTATTTCAAGATGGCCATGAAGGGAGACAATTATCTCTCCCCGCCGTTTATCAGTTCTGCGCTGGGCGTGCCGGTCTTCGTCATCGCCTCTCCCGTGCGGAGCGAAGGAAAGGTCGTCGGCGTCATTTCCGCGGGAGTCAAAACCAGTGAATTCACCAGCCATTTCGTCAATCCTCTGATCACGGCCTCAAGTTATCCGTTCATCCTGGCGCCGGATGGTCAGGTCATTTCCCATTCGGACGCAAAGCTGATCGGGAAACTCAACGTCTTCAAGGAGATGGATTACGGCGCCCAGATGGCGGGCGCCCAAAGGGGGCGGCTGGAGGTTGACTCTCTTGGCGATCAAAAAATCATCATCTTCGATAAATCGCCGAAAATCGGCTGGGTTGTGTGCACGGCCGTGAACAAGGAAGCCGCGTTCGCCGACGCCCGATCCCTGGGCTGGCTCATCTTGATCCTGTCCGGGGGGCAGGCGCTGGTTCTTGTGGCGGGCTTGTGGATCATCCTGTCCGTGAACGTGCTGCGCCCCATTCACTTCCTGGTCGGCGCCTCCCAACGGATTGCGGAGGGCGATCTGGATACGGCGCTTGACGCGGATCGCAAGGACGAGGTCGGAAGCCTGCAACGGGCCATGAGCAGGATGGTGGGCAACCTCAAGGCCAAGATCGGAGAAGCCGAGGAAAAGGAGCGAATCGCCGCGCAAGAAACGAAAAAGGCCAACGCCGCTATGGCCGAAGCGGATGAGTCCAGGAAAAAAGCGGACAGAGCTCGGGCTGAAGGCATGCTCCAGGCGGCGGATCAATTGGAAGGCGTGGTCGCGGCCGTAACCAGCGCTTCCGAGGAAATCGCCCGTCAGATAGGGCAATCGAGCCAGGGGTCCAAGGAGCAGGCGGATCGTGTGTCTTCCACGGCCACGGCCATGGAGGAAATGAACGCCACAGTGATGGAGGTGGCGAAAAACGCGGCCAAGGCCGCCGAAATGGCCGAGGGAGCGGGGAAGAACGCGGGCGAGGGAGAAAAGGTCGTCGCCCGGGTCATCGAGAGCATCGGCGAGGTCCAGATCAAGGCGCTTGATCTGAAAACCGACATGACCATGCTGGGCGAACAGGTCCAGGGCATCGGCCAGGTCATGGATGTCATTTCCGATATCGCCGACCAGACCAATCTTCTGGCCCTCAACGCCGCCATCGAGGCCGCCCGCGCGGGCGAGGCCGGACGCGGTTTCGCCGTGGTGGCCGACGAGGTTCGCAAGCTCGCCGAAAAAACCATGAACGCCACCAAAGAAGTCGGCCAATCCATAACCGGCATCCAGCAGGGCACGCGCAAAAACGTCGAGAACGTGGATCAGGCCGTGGCGCGCATCGGCGAGGCCACCGGGCTCGCCGGGAAGTCCGGGGAGGCCTTGCGGGCCATCGTCACCCTGGTCAATCAGACCACGGACCAAGTGCGCTCCATCGCCACGGCGGCGGAAGAGCAATCCGCTACCACCGAGGAAATCAACCGCAGCGTCACGGACATCAGCCGCATCGCCGCGGAAACGGCCGAGGTCTTAAGCCGGTCCTCCCAATCCTTGGCCGAATTGGCGGACCAGACCCGGATGCTGCGCGAGGTCATCGACGACATGCAATCCGAGGCGGGCGGCGATCGGCGGACGTTCGCTGGAAGCGGGCGCGCTTTGTCCGGCGGAAAATAACGAGGACCCGCTTTTCACGCAAAACGCCGCCCCCGGCGCGTTCAAACAGGACGCGCCGGAGGCTTTTTCGTCGTTCCGCCCGGAGGCGGCGCGCCAGGGCTGCAGGGAGGCGCGCCGTCCCGTTTCATGTCGAGGCCGGGGAAAGGCGTTTGTAAAAAAACGTGGTTCCATGGAGCGTTCCGCTGGTCGTCATGGCGTAGTCCGGAATGACGCCCGCCCTGGTCCAGCCCAGATGCCCATAGACGGCTTCGGCGTGAGAGCCCTCGTGGGTATCCAGGATGAGCAGGGTTATCCCCAGGGCCCGGGCGGCGTCCTCGGCCGCGCCCATGAGCGCCGAGGCCAGCCCCCGGCCCCGCCACGCGCCAAGGACGAAAAGCTTCTGGATCTCGGCCCTGTGCCGTCCGTTTTCCTTGGAACAGGGGGAAAGCTGGACGCCGCCCACGATCCGGCCGTTTTCCTCGGCCACGTAAAGAAGCAGGCCCGCGTCCAGGGCTTTGGCCACGGATTTCCAGTAGGCCGCGCAGGTTTCCCGGGAAATGGGCGCCAAAAAGCCCACCGAGGCGCCGCCATCCACGGCGTCCCGCAACAGCGCGCACAGGTCGTCGAAGGCCTGGGAGGAGATGGCGTCAACCCGTCGAATTCGCATGAGAAGCCTTCTTTGTGAGTGATATCCGGTCGCGGCGCGCCGCATGCGATTGGCATGCGCTTGGCAGTCGCGAGCCGCGCAACCGCACGTTATCCTTAACTTGGTTCGAAGACGGCGCCAAGACGCGCTAGGCTATGGACAAGGACCGCATTGCGGGACGTGGCCGGAAGATGTACGGAAAAGACATGGATTTTTCCGCAATCGCGCATTTCATCGCCTCTTGGCTTTCGGACGGCGTCAACAACGCCATCGCTCCGGATTCCGGTCTGCCCGCGTTCGGTCCGCCCCTTGTGGGCTGCGCCGCCGGGGATGATCCGCTGTTCGAATTTCTCAAGAAGGACATCGGGCCGGATTTCTATTGGACGCCTTCGGAAGCGTTCGCCCTGGCCCATCCGGACGTTCCGGCTTCTCCCGCCGAGCTGCGGGTGGCGGCCTGGATTTTGCCCCAGACCGGACACACCAAGGCGGCTCACCGCAAGGAGACGTCCTTGCCGAGCATCGAATGGAGCCGGGTCCGCCATTACGGCGAGATGGTCAACGTCAACCTGCGCAAGGCCGTGGTCGCGGCCTTTGCGGCGCAAGGGATCGCCGCCTGCGCCCCGGTCCTTCTTCCCGAGTGGTCGCGCGAGATGTCGGAAAAATACGGCTTCGCCTCCCGCTGGTCCGAGCGCCACGCCGCCTACGCCTGCGGCCTGGGGACCTTCGGGCTGTCCGACGGACTCATCACCAGGGCGGGCAAGGCCATCCGGGCCGGATCGGTCGTGATCAAGGCGGAGCTGGCCGTCACGCCGCGCGAATACGAAAACCACAACGCCTGGTGTCTTTTTTATTCCACGGGCAAATGCCGGGCCTGCATGAAACGCTGTCCCGCCGGGGCCATCACCGAGGCCGGGCATGACAAGGTCAAGTGCAAGGCCTACATCCGGGACGTCACCGCCCTGCACGTGGAAGAGAAGCAATTGGGGTTCCGGGTCAACAGCTGCGGCTTGTGCCAGACCAAGGTACCCTGCGAAAGCGGCGATCCCACCCGGCGGCTTGCGGAAAAACAGAAACGGGAAAAAGAGCGGGCGTAACCGCGCCGCCCGGGCCGTTTCCGGCCGGACAGAGCAAGGAGCGCAATATGACGGACGTTTCAATCCCTTGGCTGACCCTGAACGACGGGTTGACTCTGCCCGCTTTGGGGTTTGGAACCTACCTGCTCAAAGGCTCGGCGGGCGTGGCCTCCATGATCGGCGCCGTGCGGGCCGGGTACCGGCTGCTCGATTCGGCCTTCAATTACGAAAACGAGGGGGCGCTCGGCGAGGCCGTGAGGCGCTGCGGCGTGGACCGGGAAGCGCTCCGCATCGTCTCCAAGCTTCCGGGACGCCGCCAAAAATACGATGAAGCCCTTGAGACCGTTGAGGAATCCCTCTACCGGGCGCAACTGGATTATTACGACCTGTATCTCATCCACTGGCCGAATCCGCGCCAGGGACTGTATGTGGAAGCCTGGAGCGCGCTCATCGAGGCGAGAAAGCGCGGGCTTCTCAGGTCCATCGGGGTCTGCAATTTCCTGCCCGAACATATCGAGACCCTTGAACGGGAAACCGGGGTTGTTCCGGCCGTGAACCAGGTGGAACTGCATCCGTATTTTCCCCAGGCCGAGCAATTGGCCTTCGACAAGGCCCACGGCGTGGTCACCCAGTCCTGGAGTCCCCTGGCCCGGGGCCGGAAGGTTTTCGAGGAACCGGCGCTTCTGGCCGTGGCCGGAAAATACGGCAAGACGGTCGCCCAGGTCATCCTGCGCTGGCATGTCGAGCTCGGCGCGCTGCCCATTCCAAAGGCTTCGTCCGAGCGGCGGCGGTTGGAGAACCTGTCGGTCTTCGATTTCACGCTGACGCGGGAGGACATGGCGGCCATCAGCGCCCTGGCCCGGCCCGATGGCCGTCTTCGGGGTCAGGATCCGGCGGTCTACGAGGAATTCTGAGCACGCGTTCCCACAATGAGCGCATGCGGGTTCTGCGGCTGTTTTCTCTGGCTGCCGGTATTGTTCCGGGAAAAACATCGGGCTCGTTCCAGAACGTCATATACGGGGCGGGACGGGAAACGAGCGGCGTAAACCGGAGCCTGGCGCTTTTCGCGGCGCCGGGACCGCCGTATTCCCGCGCGCCGGGAAGCGATGAGGCCGCGCACGGGACGCGGCGATGGGAGCGTCTATGCATGGGCCGCATCCTGACACGAAACATCCGATGCAAGGCTTTCCGCAGGTGGTCTTCATCAAGAATTTCTGCGCCAATCCCAATATCATCATTGGCGACTATACCTACTATGACGATCCCGAAGGGCCGGAGCGGTTTTTCGAGCGGGTTCTCTACCATTTCGATTTCATCGGGGACAAGCTCGTCATCGGCCGCTACTGCGCCATCGCCAGGAAGACGACCTTCATCATGAACGGCGGAAGTCACGCGCTCGGTTCCTTTTCGACCTATCCGTTCTTCATCTTCGGTTCGGGATGGGAGGAGGGCGTTCCCGCGAAGGAGCTTTGCGCGCCGGTGAAGGACACGGTCATCGGCAACGACGTCTGGATCGGCTACGACGCGACCATCCTGCCCGGGGTCCGCATCGGCGACGGGAGCGTCGTCGGGGCGAAGTCCGTGGTGACCAGGGATTTTCCTCCCTACAGCGTCATCGCGGGCAATCCCGCCCGGCTCGTCCGCGCCCGTTTCGAACCGGAAGCCGTCGAGAAACTGCTTGAGATCTCCTGGTGGAACTGGCCCGCCGAAAAGGTGACGCGCAATCTCGCGGCCATCGCGGGCTGCGACCTGGAGGCGCTCGCCGGGGCGAAATGAAGGACCGCGCCGCTTCGCGGTCCGCCGCGATCCCTCTCGGGCCTTGGGCTATTTCGCATCCTCCGCAAGCGCGTCGGCCTTCAACTGAATCATGCCCAGATGATAGGCGGTATGCGCAATCACGCTGGCGGCGCCTGACAGGGACAGGGCGTCCTGCGGAACATGCGTTTTGATGGCTTGCCGCAGCCGGTCGTACTGTTCTTCGATTCCGGCCGTCAGCTCCCGCCATTCCTTCTCCGTCACCTGGGATTTTTCCCAGCTTTTTTCCCAATCATGGACGACGTCGCGGACGCCGGATATCCACTCGCGATACGCGTCCAGGCTGAAGGCGACATGCAGGGCGTGGGTGGCGATGGACGCTCCCGCCACGGGTTTCGAAGCCTCGCTCGCCGAGAGCTTCCGCATGACGTCGAGCAGGCCGTACGGTCCGGGATCCAAGAAGGATTCCTCGTCTCCGGCTCCATGAAAGCAATCACGAAGAGCGGGAATGATCGCATCGGCGACATCGGTTCCGCCGTTATTCATATATTTCTCCTTGCGTATAATCTTGACCGCATCACTCTGTAATGTCTTTAGAATGATTTGCACTGGGGCGCAAGGCGACGGTTGCCCGCCGATGCCCGGTCACGCTCTTTACGCGCTTGAAAACAGATGGCCCGGAGAGGATCGAGAACCCGTTGACCGCCGGATGCCCTCGTCCAAGATGCGCGCCCTCACTCCACGACGACGCGAAGGCTGGCCGGGTTCTGGGCGTTGTCGCATATCGGACAGCGCGCGGCCACGCGCTCCACAAACGCCTCCTTCTCCCTTGCGCTCCACGGCGCGGTAAAGGAGACGGCGATGGACAGTTCGGCAAATCCCGCTCGTTTTTCCATATCGATCCCCATGGCCTTGCTGAAATCAAGCACCCCCCGGACTCTGGCCCGGATGTCGCCGACCGGCAGGTTTTCCAGTTCCGCCACAAAGCGCATGGCGGACACGAGGCAGGCGCCCAGGGAGAAGGCGTAGGTTTCGGGCGGGGTCGGGCCCGCATCCGTCCCGGCGAACTCCTTGGGCTGGTCGGCCAGCAGCGTGTGGGACCTGACCTTGCCCTCGACGCGTTTCCCCGCTGCCTGCGCCACAACGACGTCCACGCCGTACGCCGGAGCGTTCCCGGCCCGGCTCGCCCTGAAGGTTCCCTCAGCCAACAGCGCCAGCGCCGCCAACGCGATCATGACCCCGAGTTTGATCACCATGTTTTCCCTCCTTGTGGATGATTGAGGGTCGCAGTCTATGAGATCCGATATCTTGATTCAAACGAATATTTTTGCTAGAATTATCGAAAAATAAGATAGGTGGGCGCGCATGGATTTTCGACGATTGCACACGTTCAGGACCGTGGCGGCGCTGCGCAGTTTCAGCGGGGCGGCCAAGGCGCTTCATTGCTCTCAGTCCACGGCCTCCACCCAGATCAAAATCCTTGAGAAGGAACTGGGAACGGCCCTGTTCGAACGGCTTGGGACGGGCATCGCCCTGACCAAGGCCGGCGAAGCCTACCTCGCGTACGCCAACAAGATATTGAGCATCCAGGAGGAAGCCCGATACCGGTTGGGAGAGACGTCCACGCCCGCCGTCACCTTGTCGCTGCGCATGCCTCAAAGCCTTTCGGAACGGTATTTCCCGGAAATTCTGGCGCGATTCCAGGAAACCTATCCTCGAGTGGGTTTTGACGTGAGCGTGTGCGCGTTTTCCGAGTTGCACGCGGAATTGCGGACCGGGGTGACGGATGCGGCGTTCCTGCTGGCTGATGAGGCGGTCAAGGAGGATTTGCTCGTCCGCTGCCTGGCGACGGTGGAGCTCGTCTTCGTGTCCGCTCCGGGATGGCATGCCCCGGATGCGGGGGATTTCGAACTGGCGGACCTGGAACACGCCAGGGTGTTCATTCCGAAACATGACTGCAGCTATCGCATGCGCCTCTCCCGGCTGCTTCTCGAGGAAAACGTCAGACCGCGCGCTCTGGTGGAGTGCAACAGCCTGAGATCGGAAGAGCGTCGTGTAGGGAAAGAGTGTAGATCTCGGTGG
>CALGYO010000210.1 GCA_937934715.1 uncultured Desulfovibrionaceae bacterium
ACCACCGAGATCTACACTCTTTCCCTACACGACGCTCTTCCGATCTGCCGCATCCCTCCCCCGGACAGCATTGATCGCGCCCTCCAGGACGACGGACGAAATTCTGCAAATCTTAGTCGTTAAATTTCAGCATATTATGTGCATATATCGCATTTCCAGCCCGCATAAGATGACTATTGTCTTGCATTGTTCCACAAAACCGGATTAAATTCCTTCCAAACCTTCGGCTGGCCCTGCGCATCACGACGGTCAATCGGGGTTTCTTGGCGAAATGTGACGAATTTCCAGAGAATTAAATGCCGTCCAAGCACGGCGAAGAGAGTTTCTCGCAGCAGTTTCCAATCACCTCCTCCTTCGCGATAATTATAACCACCACCGTTCAGAGGAACAGTCGCGAGGGAAGGCACAACCACATGTTCCGTCAGTGGGGGGAGTCGGCATACTTCATAAAATCTCCTGATAAAAAGATGTAACTTATTGTTTTACAAGTAAAAGTCATCTTGGCAGGAGTCAGTCATGACGTTGGACTATGAAGGTGTTCGACAAGACGTACGCGACCACGCTGACAGCGAACAGACGTTCTTCAAAACCGGCGAAGCACAGACGCCCGCCCGTTTGCGGCGAAGATTTCCCGCAACCGGAACCGGCTCGCGCCAAGCGTTGCGCGGTCTAGCCATTTCAGCCCGCGCATTGCCGCTGTCCCCCCGGTCTCGATACGCTCCCGCGGCCGCCGCGTTTTTCGCAAAAGCGCTCGCCCTCAGGGATCTTGCTCCACGCCCGCATCGCTCCAAACGAACGTCAGCGATCTCCTGAGCCTGACGGCAAGCGCGACGGTTCGTCCGGGGCCCCCGCCCCGCCCGCAACCATCGGCGATTCCGTCACGCTCAACCCGGCATCGCCGGACCGCCAAGAACGATGCATAGCGCTGTGAAGCAGAATGCCTGGAGGTAACCGTGGATCGTCGTACGATTTCCCTGTTGAAGCGCCCGGCCGGTTTGTTCCGCATCCCGCCGTTCCATGGAGGATCCGCCCATGCGTAAGACCGGAATATGCGCCGTTCTTATCGGCTCGGCCGTTCTTCCCGCCCTGATCGGTCTGGCGATTATGGGGATACTGGGAAGCCTCGCCCCGGAATCGACCGGCGCGGCGGCCAGCGCGGACGGTCCGTCATTTGCGCGCTTCGCCGTCTGGGGACTGGTCCTCATCTGCCTTGCGGCCGCGATGCTTTTCATCGCTATCCGGCGGTTCGTCACCCTGCCCATGCAGCGGCTGCGCGAGTATGCCAACAAGGTGGCGGCCGGGGATTACGACGTCGAACTGGAAGGAACGTTCCATTTCGAAGCCGGACCGCTGGCCGGCGACCTGCGGCGGCTGATCAAGGAATTCAAGACCAAGCTGGGGTTTTCCGAAGGCGTGCTCGTCGGCATCCCCTCCCCCTGCGGCATCACGGGAGCCAACAGGAAGATGTTCTGGATCAATTCCCCCATGTATTCCCTGCTCGAGAAAAAAGGGCATTGGCAGGAATATCTGGAGCAAAGCCCGGGGGAATTCTATGCCAACGACCCGCAGCGCGTCACCCTGTCCGACAAGGCGCTCAAAGAGCGCCAGTCCATGGAGGACGAATTCGATTATCGCGCCCCCTCCGGCAAGAACAAGCGCATCTCGGAACGCGCCACCCCCTTCTACGATTTTGACGGCAACCTGTTGGGCGTCATCTCGTTCTGGACCGATCTGACGCAGATTTATGAACAGAAAAGCCGGATCGAAGAGCAAAACGAAATTATCGCGCAAACCGCCGCCAAGGCCCTGGGCGTGGCCGAGCACATGGCCTCGGCCTCCCAGGAGCTTTCGGCTCAGGTCGAGCAGGCCAATCGCGGCGCCCAGGAGCAGAACAGCAAGGTGCGCGACACCGCCGCCGCGGTGGAAGAGATGAACGCCACCATCCTGGAGATTTCCAAAAACGCCTCCACCTCCGCCCAACACGCCGACCTGGCCGGAAACAAGGCCCGCCAGGGCGCCAGCCTCGTCGAAGAAGTCGCAGGAGCCGTGATCTCCGTGCGCGACGAGGCCATCCTGCTCACGAACAACATGCGCGAGCTTGGCCAGCAGGCCGAAGGCATCGGGGATATCATGAACGTCATCACCGACATCGCCGACCAGACCAACCTGCTCGCCTTGAACGCCGCCATCGAGGCGGCCAGGGCCGGAGACGCGGGCAGAGGCTTCGCCGTGGTTGCCGACGAAGTGCGCAAACTCGCCGAAAAAACCATGAGCGCCACAAAAATGGTGGGAGAAACCATCACCGGCATTCAACGCGGCGCCAACGACGCCGTTTCCCGCGTGGAGCGGGCCGTGGAACAGGTCGGCCAGGCCACGGAATTGGCCGGCCGCTCCGGCAAGGCCCTGGCCGAGATCGTCTCGGTGGTCGAGGCGGCGAGCGACCAGGCCCGCTCCATCGCCGCAGCCGCCCAACAGCAGACGGCGGCGGCGGACGAAATCAACCATGCGGTGGAATCCATCAGCGCCATCGCCTCCGAAACCGCGCAATGCATGCGGCAATCCACCGGCGCCGTGGCGGATCTGGCAAAACAGGCCTACGATCTCAACAACCTGATAACAGAACTGCATCTTCCGTAAGAAGCGGCGAACAGCGAAAACCCGAGAAGCGGCAAGGAGACGAAAGAAAACACAACGGCTCGTATGGCTATATTCATCCTCCCCACGATCATTATAATCACCACCGTACAGAGGAACAGTCGTGGGGGAAGGTCAAACATCATGTTCCGCCAGTGGATGGAGTCGACAGGATTCATACAATTGTTCTGATATTCTAGTCACCGTTGGATTCATCCGAATCTTGAACCATCATGACGGGAGTCAGCCATGCCATTGTATAAAGACGCTCGACCCAGAACAGGCAGCCAAGAGAATACGCAGCAACCTTCAACCAGGAAACAGGACCTTCCGCACAAAGCCGCACGGGATTATCCGAGGCGTATAGCGCCGCTTGAGGTCTCCCGGGCGCTGCCCGCGCCCCCCTTCCTTCCTCTTTGCCCACGGGACCGAACGATCGCGCCGGGCTTTCGCCGCCCTGCGCCGGCGGGAACATCCATGCGTTCCCGGGCGGTCTTTCTCCCTTTGCCGGATCAGAAAACGGCCCGGGCGGTCTGAACGAACATTTCCGGAGGACGCGCCCAAGCGGGCCGGAGGGGTTCAGCCCAGCCGCCCCGCTCAGGCGCCTGTCCGGCGTAAACGGCCGGCGCAGCCGCCGGCCTTTGGATGGAAGCGGAGATCCGAGCGTGCCTGAAGAATGAAGACGTGACTTGAATTCGCCGCATATGACGCGCGGCTGCGATTTGACATTTGACTAATTTGTCAAAATGAACTGCAACTTTCCGAATACGGAATATGTTGTCTCTATTGCTTTTGTCATACTCGGATGTATTTATGCTTGATTTAACGTCGTTACTGAAATGTTCTTTGTTGAATAAAAGAAATGTTCCGTATTTTTTTAAAATAGTGCTTGCTCTTTTTTTTCCACGGTGGTAGTTTCAATTCACTCATTGAGATTAATAAGAAAATCTATTATTTTTATACGTACAACTCCAGAGGATACTCTGACTTTTAAAAAATATTATGTTTTTACAGCCACTTGGTTTTTATAGATATTATCTATATAACGCTTTATAAAATTTGTATTTATTCATGATGGCGTGACATCCATCGCCATAACAGTCGTCTGCATGGCAAAAAGGATGCAACAATTCAAGAACTGCGTTGACGACAGGAGGATATAAGGGAAGAAAAAGATATTGTCTTGTCCGGTAGAAACCATTCCGGTCCTTCCTCGCGATCATTATAACCACCACCGTTAAGAGGGGCAGTCGCGAGGAAAGGTATCACTAGATGCCCCGTCAGTGGAGGGAGTCGACAGGCTTCAATACAATGCTCCTGAGGCAGTGATGCAATTAAGAAGTACTTCACCATAAGCCAACGACAAGGAGACTATCATGTCATTGTATAAGAAGATGATCGACGAGGCTATCGGAGCGACACTGGCGGTTTACGGGGTGATCAAGGAGAAAAGAGGCGGCGCGTTCAAGCTTACCGACTGCAAACCCTACGTCGACGCTGTCAACGCCATGGTTCCCGGCGAAGGACAGTCCAAGGAAGTCATCGACCTGCACGTTCAGTCCGTGAATGCGCATTATGATATTCTTTGCAGCCTCACCGACACCATCCGTCCCGAGGACGATCCCTTTGTGGAGCACTACCAGACTCCGCCCATTCTTGAGATCCTCTATGCCGAAGACCCGGCCTTCAAGGCCTCGATGGACGCCTTCATCGACGCCCTGGGCGCCAACAAGGCCCTGATCGGCCTTGAAAGCATCCGCCGTTACGGCGGCATGTACGGCATGACCTGCGTGGTGGACTTCGCCTTCTCCGCCGGATCCGTTCCCAACCTCGTCAATCGTATTCTGCAAAACCTCTCCATTCCCAAGGACCACAAGCGGACCATCCTGTCCTCCAAGTCCTGGGGCATGAACACCTCCTACGGCCTGGGCGGCGCCTTCAGAGCCGCCATCGAGTCCGGAAAGACCGCGGCCGAGGCCGAAGAGGCCGAAGTGGCCCAGATGCAGGCCATCTACCGCGATCCCTGCGAGTCCCAGGCCATCCTCATGGACACCCACAATCTGGGCGGCCACGGACCGCACTCCTCCTTCGACACCCGCAAGTACATGGCCCAATACAAGGA
>CALGYO010000211.1 GCA_937934715.1 uncultured Desulfovibrionaceae bacterium
CGACCACCGAGATCTACACTCTTTCCCTACACGACGCTCTTCCGATCTCAGGTTCCTGTCCTTCGACGACGCGCCGCGCATCCCCGTGACCGTGCGCAACGATTCCGGCGCTGATGGGGAATTCGTCGTCTCCCTTTCCGCCACGGGACCGGCCACGGTGGAAACGCCCACCCAGACCGTCACGCTGGCGGCGGGCAAGGACGCCCTCGCGTACTTCCCGGTGCGGACCGGCGAGGAAGAGGGAATGGTTTCCTTCGAGGTCACGGCCGAGGGCGGCGGATTGCGGGCCCGGTACGCGGACCAGGTCCCGGTCCGCTCTCCCCTGCCCGCGCGCTCCGGCGTCCAGGCGGGCGCCGCGGACAAGGCGGAGACCGTCCTGCCCGACCTGGCCGCTTCGGGTTTTCTCCCGGGCAGCGCCAGGCGGGACATCTTCATCGGCAGGCAGCCGCTCATACGCTTCGCCGGGAACCTCAAGGATCTCTTGGGCTACCCGTACGGCTGCGTGGAACAAACCGTGTCCAAGGCCTTTCCGCTGCTTTACTTCAGCGATCTGGCCCTGGTCCTGGCGCCCAGGGATTTCGCCAAGGCGCCGCCCCAGGCCATGGTCCAGGCCGCCATCCGAAGGCTGGCCGGCATGCAGTCCTATAACGGCGGCTTTTCCATGTGGCCCGGGGATTCCGACATCGCCCAGTGGGGCAGCGTCTACGCGACCCATTTCCTGACGGAGGCGTCGGGCGCCGGCTATCATGTGGACAAGCAGATGCTCACGGACGCCCTGCGCTTCATCCAGGGCGCGGTGAAAAACCCGGGCGGCTACGAGCCCGAGGATGTGAAGCGTCAATGCTACGGACTGTTCGTCCTGGCCCGGGCCGGTTGGGCGGATATCGGAACCATGGACTATCTGCGCGCCAACCTGGTTTCCCAGATGCCGTCCGACGCCAGGGCCCTTCTGGGCGCGGCCTACGCCGCCGTGGGCGACATGCGCGCCGCCGGAGATCTCCTTGCGGCCAAGGCGCCCCCGGCCAAGGGACCGCGGCAAACCGGCGGCAATCTGGATTCGCCCCTGCGCGACGCGGCGCTGTTCCTCTCCACCCTCATCGACGCTGCGCCCAGGGACAAGCGCGTTCCCAAGCTGGCCGAGGAGGTGGGCCGGATGCTGGCCGCGCAGAAATACCCGACCACCCAGGAAAACGCCTTCGCCCTCATGGCCCTTGGCAAGTACTTCGCGCGGCAGGCCGCGAAAAAGCCCTTCTCCGGCTCGGTCTACGCCGGGAAGACCCTGCTCGCCTCCTTCGACAGCAATACCACCCTCAATCTGCAGGGCATCGCGGACACGGGGGAACTGCGCATCGTGATGGACCCGGGCTATGAGGACGGCGCGGCCTTTTTCAGCGTGGAGACCCGGGGGATTCCCGCCATCGCCGGATACAAACCCGCCCAGAACGGGGTGTCCGTGACGCGGACCTATCTGAACCGGGACGGAACGCCTTTAACGGCGGCCCAGGTTCCCCAGGGCGCCCTCATCGTGGCGGCCACGACGATAAAGAGCCTGTCCGGCCCGGTGGACAACGTGGTCATCGAGAACCTGCTTCCCGCCGGGCTTGAGGTGGAAAACCCCAGGCTCGAAACCACGGAGAAGCTGCCCTGGATGGAGAAGAACGACCTGTCGGCGGCCTACGTGGACCTGCGCGACGACCGGGTTCTTTTCTTCACCGCCCTGCCGGACGACGAGGAACATACCCACTACGCGCTCCTGCGCGCGGTCACCCCGGGCGACTACCAGTCCCCGCCCATCCAGGCCGAGGCCATGTACGCCCCGGACATCCGGGCGAACGGGGAGTTGTCGCGGTTTAGCGTGGAGACTGAAAAATAGCCGTGAGAAGAACCCTGACGGAATAACCTCCCCCTCCCGGAAAGGGAGGGGGAGATTTCGACGTCATTACTGCGAGCCCCAATTATTTCACATTTTGTCGCTCGAAGTTATAAGAACGGCCACGCTACGCGTGGCCTGCGGCGAATGCCTCGGGAGCTGGTTGTTACGCCTTTTCCGCTCCCAGCAACAAAAGGATGCGTACCGTGGCCGTCAAAGACATCTCCGAAACAGCCTTCCTCACCAACCTCTCCCGCGCGAAGCGAGCGGACCTGAGTCTTGACGCGTACGCGCGCCTTTGGGTCACGCCCAGGGTCGAATCCATGTGGGACGAATTGGCCCGCGAAGGCTATCCGAACGATGACGTCTCCTCGTCCCTGCGTAACCGGTTTTATCTCGAACTGCTGCGGGATTTCGCCACAAGCCGGGATTTTCCGGTCTGCATCAATGTGGGCTCGGGCTTTTCGGACTATCCCTATCTCATCGACGCGCCCTGCCGTTTCGTGGAAATCGACTATCCACACATTCTCGCCTACAAAAAAGAAAAAACGACCCAGTGGGAGGCCAGAGGACTCCTCCCGCGACGAAACGTCGTCCATTTCGGCGCCGACCTCTCGACAGAGGAAGATATCAGCGCCATAGGCAAGGCCCTGCCCGATTGGCTGGCGGGCGGGACGGCCATGGTCATTATGGAGGGCATCACCTACTACCTTGCCCAAAACAGCCTGGACGAACTTTTCACGTTGTACTCCAGGCTCCTGCCCGCCGGTTCCCTGATCGCCTTTGAGCACTGGCCGCCGGACGCCATGACGTATCCGGTCTTCGCGCGACTGTCCGCGTATCTTACGGAACGTTTTGACTGGGACCCGTCGCGCTTCACCCTTTTGAGCGAAGAGTACGTCAGCTCCATTCCCGGGTTTTCATTGGCCGTAAACGAGGATCTCGCCTCCGTCGAACGACGCTGGTCGACCGATCGGCTTTTCGAGGATAGGGCAAGCCGGCTGCCGCTTTTCTTCAAAGCGCTGCGAAAGGATTGATGAAACCCGGCGGCCAGACGGGGAACGAAACCGCCAAGCCGGCGACCTCAGGAAGAAGCGGCGTATTGATGCGCCCTTTGTTTCGCAATGACGTCGCGCAGGTATGCGCCATATGCCGCCCCCCTGGGCAAGAACTGCCGCCCCTCCTCCGCGATGGACGTGACCGCCGCATGAAGCGCTCTTTCAAGACCGGAACGCTCCAACGACATTCTCATGCTATTTTAGAAAGATAGATCGTTGAACGTCTGATCGCGAACGCCCCTCCGCCTCCTCGTCCGAGAAAAATCCGCTTTGGCCCAAATGTTGCGATGCATGAGAGCGGGGAAATTTTTTCCGCAGCCACGCGTACACATTCAAAGAGAGGCGGATCATGGCAATCTCAGGCATTGGAACCGGCGCGAATGGCGGCATGTCGGACGACGCGCTCGCCCAGATACGCCAATCCCGAGGCTTGGACCAGGAACTCGAGGACTTCGCCCGGTCCATGGTCAAAAGGCGGGACGCCGACGGCGACGGCCTGCTCAATATCGGCGAAACCGGACTCAAGGAAGACCAGTTCGGCGGCATGGACGCCGACGGCGACGGTTTTCTTTCCGCAGACGAACTAAGCGCCCAACTCAAAGAGAAAATGGACCAGATGAGTTCCATGATGGGCCAGTTGAACGTCATCATGCAGAGCATCGGGAACGGCAAATCCGCCGACCAGATCGCCTCGTCCATCATGACGGAAAAGGACGCCGACGGCGACGGCGCATTGAGCCTGGACGAGACGGGCCTCGACGAGACGATTTTCGGCCAGATGGACGCGGACGGCGACGGATCCCTCTCCACGGAGGAGCTGGGCGACGGCGTCGAGAAGCTGGTGAACCGCTTCGACGCGGGCCATAGGCCGCCCCCTCAGGAGACGGAGACGGCGTCCGAAAACGGCGCCGCGGTCTCGTCCACGGACGAAAGCGTGAGCTCCTCGGACAGCTCCAGCGCATCGGGCGCGTCGGGCGCGTCGGGCGGAGGCGGCGATAGCGGCGGCTCCGATGACGACGAGGAGTACGACGAATACGATCTGAACAAGGACGGCGTGGTGAGCGCGGAGGAATATCTCCAGGCGTACATGAACGGCGACATGTCCCTGAAGGACATGTTCGGCGACAAGGGCCAAAGCCAGGGGCAGTCCCTGACCCAGCGCCTGGCCATGGAGGCCTACGGCGCACAGGCGAGCGCGTAGAGTCTTCCGCACCTTGCGGCCATAAGCGCCGACACGCCCGAAACCCCGGGGATGCGATCGCATCCCCGGGGTTTCGTTTGCTCAGAACAACATGATCCCATGGCGCCCGATTGAACGCGTCGCCAGCGCAGGCAACGAGCCCGTTGCGTGGTCCCGGCGAGAGAAAACGCTCGGCGCCAAATGGGCCCGCGCGACTCCATACGCAAAGCCCTGCGCAAACCCGGCGCGACGACCCTGTTACATTTTGATACAGCGCGATATCTGCGGACAGCAAAACGGCGACATTTTGGATGCGAAACCCAGCTCCATTCGCCTGCATGAAGAATACTTCCAAGGAACAAAAATTTTGCAATTACTGGACAAGTCAAGAACAATGCGCCTAGATATACAATAAATCTTCAGCAAAGGAGCCCGCAATGAAACGATTGTCGGCATTCTTTATATTATGCATGGCTATTGCTTATTATAATCACACCTATGCTGCATGGACGCCCCAGTTTGAAACGCCACGCATCATTTCAAGGCCTTCACCATCCAAGGAATACAACAGCAATCTAACATATCCTGTCGACATCCTTGTCGGCTATTCCGGAGCCGTCTATGTGACATGGAAAGGCGACCTTGATTACAAAGGCTATCGCATCGTATCAACGGATAAAGGGCAGACCTGGAGCCAGCCCATAGCTTTTACGCACGACACGACTTCAAATTTTCATTTGACCGAAGCGCCTGACGGAATGCTTGTCGCAACTTACAATGGAACGCCAACAAGCCATCCAGATGGCTATAATCATTTTTATGTAAGGAAATCCCCGGATAAAGGAGCCACATGGGGAGCGCCGGAACTCGTCGATACGACTCCCGCTCAAAGCGATGAACATGCCTTCGGCCATGTGCCAGCAATAGACGCAAACGGAACGCTGTACGTCGTCTATGCGGTACGCACCCTTGCCGGAACGTCCAATACCGCCGGGTTCTACCTCATGCGCTACAATGCGGCGACCGGCCAGTGGACGCCCCCTGTCCAACTGGTTCCAACCATGCTCGCCTACGACGCAATCCCCAGGTTTACCACGCAATTTGGTAAGACGATCCTGACGCTGACAGGGTACTACGCCCCGAATGGCGTCGACCGCGCCCAGGCCGTCGGCGTATTGAACGCCCATGGCGAGTTTAATTTCACATTCTTCTCCGAACCGAGCGCCGTGATCGAAACCTGCGGCCCCATCAGCGCGCCCAAATGCGATCCATGCTCCAATGAAGCCGCTCCCCGGGCGGGCGCCGACGCCAGGGGAAATCTGTACGTTCTGGCCGACTTCATCGAAAAAACGGCGACCTTTGACCCCTCGACCTGCTCCCGCATCGTGAACACCCTGGCCTCTGGGACCTGGGTGCGCCGGTATTCTGCGGCGGACTGCCCTCTCGAACCGTCCATCGTCCTATCCTCAACGCCTGGAGAGCAAAAAGCCCTGGCGTCCGCTGGCGATGGCTATGCCGTTGTGTTTTACCGGGAAGGCCTGACCTCCTCGACAAGCCACATGATGGCCATGTCCGGAAGCTCCCTGGATTCCTGCTCCGGCGCGACGTATTGGGGGACGCCTGTACAAATTGACGACGAAGCGACCCGGGACAAAAAAAACCCTGTCTCCGCCGTGGGACCGGACGGGACGATTTACGTCCTGTGGGAGTTGTGGGTGAACGGCGTGCTCGGCCGGGTGGGTTTCACCTCCAGCATAGGCCCTGCCAAAGCCCAGTTCCCCACTGTGATACATTCCCTGTTGCTGGACGCCGACAGATAACGGTTCGTACCGCCTCCTCATCCATCTTGGCCCCCCGGCCGCACGAAAAAAGGCCCGGGACTGGTCCCGGGCCTTTTTTCCGTCCGATGACGGGAAAGCGTGCGCCATCTATTTGGTGATGACTTCCGCCTTGATGATCTTGACCGGCTCGACCGGCACGTCCTCGTAGTAGCCCTTGGTGGTGGTGGGCACGGCCTTGATGGCGTCCACCACCTCCTTGCCCTCGATCACCTTGCCGAAGACCGCGTAGCCCCAGCCCTGGGTGGTCTTGCCGGAATGGTTCAGGAAGGCGTTGTCGTTCACGTTGATGAAAAACTGCGCCGTGGCCGAATGCGGGTCCATGGTGCGGGCCATGGCCACGGTGTAGGCGTCGTTCTTGAGACCGTTGTCCGCCTCGTTCTGGATGGGCGCCTTGGTCTTCTTCTCCGCCATGTTCTCGTCCATGCCGCCGCCCTGGATCATGAAGCCGTTGATCACCCGGTGGAAGACCAGACCGTCGTAGAAACCGTCCTTCACGTAGTTCAGGAAGTTCTCGGTGGTGATGGGAGCCTTTTCCTTATCCAGCTCCAGGACGATATCGCCTTTGCTCGTTTCCAGCTTTACCAATGGATTGCTCCCTTCGGCCCGGACGGCGCGTCCGCCGGCCAGGGTTGCGGCCAGGACAAGACCAAGGACGAAAAACGTCCGGACCATTGCGCTAAGGCCATTTTTCATAATAAGGATTCCTCCTTGTACGCTTTCCTCGGGCGGATATACGAAATTCGACCCGCCGTCGAGAGGGCCTTCAAGAACAACCTTTGGTCAAAATCGTTTTTTGTTGAAAAATCTTTTTGATTGTGTAGAATTCACCGCATCTTTTACACGAAAGCCCCATGGGATGAGAAATGACTCGAAAAAAGAAAGGGAAAACCAAGGTTACCGTCTACCCCGCCTGGTGCAAGGGATGCGGCATCTGCGCCGCCTTTTGCCCGGCCAAGGTTCTGGAGATGGGACCCGACGGCAAGGCCAGGGCCGTTCGCGAGGAGGATTGCGTCAATTGCGGCTTCTGCGAACTGCATTGCCCTGATTTCGCCATCTCGGTGGAACCGGCCGATCCTGAGAAAAACGGCAAGTCCGCCGAGGACGAAAGCCCGGCTGAAGAAAGCGCCCTGCCCGCCAGGGAGCACGCCGGCGAAAACCAACCCGGATAGGATTATGAGCGCGCCAGCGAAAAAAAAACGCAAACTGATGTTCGCCCTGGGCAACGAGGCCGTGGCCGAGGGCGCCCTGATCGCGGGATGCTCGTTCTTCGCGGGCTATCCCATCACCCCCTCCACGGAAATCATGGAGATCATGGCCAAGCGCCTGCCCCAGACCGAGGACGGCGTGTTCCTCCAGATGGAGGATGAAATCGCCTCCATGGGCGCCTGCATCGGCGCATCCCTGGCCGGCCGCAAGGCCATGACCGCCACCTCGGGCCCCGGCTTTTCCCTCATGCAGGAACAGATCGGCTACGCCTGCATGACCGAAACGCCCCTCGTGCTGGTAAACGTCATGCGCGGCGGCGCCAGCACCGGCCTTCCCACCAACCCGGGCCAGGGGGACGTGCAGCAGGCCAGATGGGGCGCCCACGGCGACCACCCCATCATCGTGCTCTCGGCCGGGGACGTACCGGAATGCCTGACCATGACCGTGACGGCCTTCAATTTCGCGGAAAAATACCGCACCCCGGTCATCCTCCTTCTGGACGAGGTCACGGCTCACACCCGGGAGAAAATCGAAATCCCGGCGCCGGACGAATTCCAGATCTTCAACCGGCTGGTCCCCTCCATGCCGCCCGAATGGTACAAACCCTACGAGGAGACCGTGCGCGGCGTGCCGCCCATGCCGCCCATCGGCTCGGGCTACCGCTTCCATGTGACCGGACTCATCCACGACAAGCTGGGGTTCCCCACCTCGCGCCCGGACGAGGTCAAGGGCCTCAATGAACGGCTTTTCCGCAAGATCGACCGGTTCTTCCACGACATCCAGCTGGTGGACCGCTATGAGACCGAAGACTGCGACCATCTGGTCATCGCCTACGGCTCCGTGGCCCGTTCGGCCAAGCTGGCCGTGCGTCAGGCCAGGGAACGCGGCGTGAAGGCCGGTCTTCTGACCCTGCGCACGCTGTTCCCCTTTCCCAGGATTCACGTGGAGCCGCTTCTGCGCCACTGTTCGAAGATCCTCGTGCCCGAACTCAACATGGGGCAAATCTCCCGCGAGGTGAAACGGGTCAACAACGGACGGGTCCAGGTGCGCACGATCAACCGCGTCGACGGGCAGATCATCACCCCGTCGCAAATCCTCAAGGAAATCTCCTAGCCATGGCCAACGTCACGCAAGTCATCCATAAGTATCTGCGGCACAACAAGAAGTTCCCGCTGGTTTTCTGCCCGGGCTGCGGCCACGGCATCGTGCTCGGCTCCCTGGTCAGAAGCGTGGACGCCCTTAACATCCCCCAGGACAAGGTGGTGGTGGTGGCGGGCATCGGCTGCTCCGGCCGCATCGCCGCCTATGTGGACTTCAACACCGTCCACGCCACTCACGGCCGGGCCCTCACCCTGGCCACCGGGATCAAAATGTCCAATCCCGAACTCACCGTCATCGCCGTCATGGGCGACGGCGACGCCTTTTCCATCGGCGGCAACCATTTCATCCACGCCGCCAGGAGAAACGTGGGCGTCACGGCGCTGGTGCTCAACAACTTCATCTACGGCATGACCGGCGGCCAGTGCTCGTCCACCACGCCCTTTGGAGCCTACTCCCACACCAGCCCCTTCGGGCAGTTGGAGAAATCCTTCGACATCGTGGACATGGCCCGGGCCTCGGGCGCCAACGGCGTGTTCCGCGAAAGCGTCTTCCACGCCAAGCGCCTGGACGCCCTGCTCCAGAAAGCCCTGTCCCGGCCGGGCTTCAACCTGGTGGAGGCCCTCACCCCCTGTTTCACCCAGTATGGGCGCAACAACAAATTCAAGACCCCGGTGGATATGTTCTCCTGGCTCAAGAAATACGCCGTGCCCATCGAGAAGTACGAGAAGCTTGAAAACAAGGACGGCTACATCCCAACCGGCGTCTTCGTGGAAAAGGAAGAGCCCGGCCTTGAGGCGCGCTACGCCGCCATGCGCGACAGCCTGCGCGCGGGCAAGGGAGGCGCGGCATGAAAAAGGGCATCTATCTCGACCGGTTCGAAATCCGGTTCTCGGGACTCGGCGGGCAGGGCATCATCACTCTGGGCAAGCTTCTGGGCACGGCCCTGGCCATCGGCCACGGCTACAACGTCACCCAGACCCAAAGCTACGGTCCGGAGGCGCGCGGCGGCTCCAGCCGCTCGGACCTGGTCATCAGCTCCGATCCCATCAGCTACCCCAAGACCGAATACCTGGACCTTTTGGTGGCGCTGAGCCAGGAAGCCTGCAACAGCTACTACCCCTACCTCAAGCAAAACGGCGTGCTCCTGGTGGACACGGGGCTCGTGAAGCAAACCCCGTCCAACGTCTACATCGGCCTGCCCTTCACCGAACTGACCAGGGAAAAGATCAAGGTTCCCCAGGCGATGAACGTGGTGGTCCTCGGCGCGGTCAGCTTCCTGCTGCCCTTCGCCCGGCCGGAGCTCATCCGCAAATCCCTGAAGGAAACCCTGCCTCCGAAAATCCACGCCGTGAACATCAAGGCCTTCAACCTGGGCTATTCCCAGGCCCAGAAGGCCTACGGCGAACCAGATCGGAAGAGCACACGTCTGAACTCCAGTCACGGCTACACCTCGTAT
>CALGYO010000212.1 GCA_937934715.1 uncultured Desulfovibrionaceae bacterium
GCTCCCTGGCCAACTCCCCGGCCATCATCCTGGCCGACGAGCCCACCGGCAACCTGGACCTGACCACCGGAGAGGAGATCATCGCGCTTTTGCAACGCCTGTCCCAGGAACGCGGGGTCACGGTCATTTCCGCCACCCACGACTACAAGATGCTCTCGGTCTCCGACCGGGTGGTCTGGATCCGGGACGGCCGCATCGACAAGATCGAATCCCGGGATCAACTGAACATTTCCGTGGGAACCATCGCCTCCAAGGAAAATTAGGGCCTCCTTATGCCGCGTATGGACTTGTTACGGCCGCATACGGCCCGGATGCGAAACAGGGACGCTTTTTGTTCCCTGGCGTTCATGCTGGCCCTGGCCGCGCTCATCCTGATCGCGCCGGCCGCCTCGTTCGCCCAGCCCGGCAACATGGCCCCGCGCCCGGAAGGCCAGGGCAAAATGCCCGGCATGAGCGGAAAGGGACTGCTCGATTCCGCCATGCCCATGGACGGCATGATGCAGGGCATGGCGCCTGGCATGATGGGCGGCATGATGGGAGAGGGGCCCGGATTCGAACAGGAAATCATCGAAACCCTGGCCTCGTTCGGCGACCGTTCCACCGGAACCCCGGGCTGCGACAAGGCGGCGGACTACATCGCCTCGCGCTTCGAAGCCCTCGGCGTGGGCGAAACCGGCCGCTTGAGCTACCAGATTCCGGTCATCCGCCACAACAGCGCCCGCATCGTCCTTGAAAACGGAAAAGAAGAGGCCCTCTCGCCCACGGCGCTCAACGCCATCACCCCGGGCTCCATTCCCCCGGAAGGCCTCAAAGGCGAGATCATCTACGCCGGCAAGGGCGAATTCAAGGAATTCAACGGCAAGACCGTGGCGGGCGCCGTCGTCCTCATGGAGCTCGATTCCGGCAAGAACTGGATCAACGCAGCCCAGCTCGGCGCCAAGGCCCTCATCTACATCGACCGGGGCGTGGACGGGAAACCCGCCTCCAGGGGCTTCTACCAAGACAAATTCGAACTGACCCCCATCCGCTTTCCCCGGTTCATCATGCCCCTCGCCCAGGCGCAGAGCCTTTTCGGTCCGCTCGACAAGGCGGGGGAGAAGTCCGGCCTGGGAACGGTCTCCCTTTTCGCCGACGCCCGCTGGGAACAGGTCATCGCCCAGAACGTCTATCTCTTCATCCCGGGAACGGACGAGGCGCTTTCGGGCGAGACCCTCCTGGTGGACGCGTTCTACGACAGCGAAGCCTACGTGCCGGGGAATTCCCCCGGCGCGGACGAGGCCTCGTCCATGGCCGCGCTCCTGCGCACGGCCTGGGAGCTCAAAAAGCATCCCCCGGCCCGGTCCGTTCTTCTGGCCGCCGTCAGCGGACACGCCCAGGCCAACGCGGGCATGCGCGAACTGGTGGCGGCCATGCGGGTCAAGGGGCGCGAGCTTCGCGACGCCTCCAAGGATTTCAAGGCGAGCCTGGCCGACGACAAGGAAACCGTGAAGGCCCTGGAAGCGGCCATCAAGGCCAAGGGACTGGACAAGACCCTGGAAGCGCCCCAGATCGGCAAGGCCCTGGAAACGAGCATCAAGGACGGGGTGGACCAGATCACCACCACCCTCATGCGCCTGCGGCTGAAGATTCTGGACGGGGAGGGTAAGGAACACGACCAGGAGGCCCTGACCTTAAGGCGCGCCTTGTTGCGCCGCTTGAGCTGGCGCCAGGAATACAAGGATTTGAGCGACGAGGAGCGCGAAGCCGTTGTGGAGCTTCTGCCCGGGGCGCTGGCGGGCGTCAAGGCGGGCATGGCCGACGTCAAGGACAAGCTGCGCTGCGTGGCCGACAGCCGGGAGTTGCGCCGCAAGGTCGGCGACAAGGAAATCGTGGCGGGGCTTTCCCTGTACCTTTCCAGCCACGGCGACGCGGTGGGGTCGTTTTGCGACGGCTGGATGTACGAGCTTAAGCCCGAGATCAACATCAATCAGGCCTACAGCTTCATCGGCCGCTTCCTGAACCAGGCGGCCGCACGTCTGGAACGCGAGGAGCGCTTCCGGATTCTGGATAATCAGAGCATGTACGTGGACGGCCTGCGCGCTGACCAGAGCCGTCCCTGGCGCAGCTATTTCGTGGACAATCCCCTGTTCGGCTCCGAAACGGCTTCCCGGGCGGGCATCATGGCCCTGGCCCTGGCCACGGTCAACGACGGCCGGAACCTTTGGGGAACGCCCGGTGATACGCCCGCCCTGGTCGACATGGACAACCTGTGGCGGCAAAGCCGTTTCGTCTCCAGGCTCATTCACGAAACAGCCACGGCCAACCCCCTGGAAATCGGGGACAAGCTTCCGCGCAATGTCTTTTCCACCCTGTCCGGCCGGGCCAATTTCATCCGCCAGGGCGAACTCTTCCCGGACCGCCCAGCGCCCGGTACCGTGGTCATGCTCTACCAGGGCAAGACGCGGTACTACGCCATGGTGGACGCCAAGGGAAAATTCCGGGTGACCGGGCTTTCCAGCAAGAAATACGTCTACGACAAGGCCATCATCGAAGCCTTCCGGCTGAGCCCCGACACCGGCGAGGCCATCTGGGCCGTGGACAAGAAGCAGACCGGCAAGGACGCCTACCGGGTCAAGATGGACCGGACCTTCATGGAAACGGACCTCATCATGTTCGGTTGCGACCAGAGCACGATGTTTTCCGCCTTCGACCCGAGAACCTTCAACTATTTCACAAAAATCGAGCTTTTGGACGGCAGGCGCGAAGCCCCGCCCATGCGTTCCTGGTTCAGCCGCCTGGACACCCGGGATTCCACGCTCTTCACCCTGTTCCTGGAGCCGGGAACCTCCTACAAGCTCATCCTGTCCGACACGGTCCTGGCCAGGAAGCTCATTCTTCTGAACGCGTCCAAGGCGCATCCCGAGGGCGTGGGCTACAACGTGGCCGACTGGCCCGTTCTGCCCGTCACCGAAATGAAGGCCGCCCGGGACATCTGGGACCTGCTCTCGCCGCGCATCGAGAACCTGGAGCGCCACGGCATCTTCAACGACCGCATCCGGGCCCTGGAGGCCGACGGAGTCGCGCTTCTCAAAAAATCCCAGACCGCGCTCGCGGAAAAACGCTACGACGAGATGGCCGCGGATGCGCGGTCCAGCTGGGCGCTTTCCACCAGGGTCTACAACGACGTGGAAAAAACCCAGAAGGACGTGCTCATCGGCGTGCTCTTCTACATCGCCCTGTTCGTCCCCTTCGCCTATTGCCTGGAACGGGTGATCTTCTGCTTCGCCGACATCCATAAACGCATCGTGGCCTTCATCGGCATCCTTTTCGCCGTCATCGCCGTGGTCTACCAGGTCCACCCGGCCTTCCAGCTCACCTACAGTCCGCTGGTGGTCATCCTGGCCTTTTTCATCCTTGGCCTGTCGCTCATGGTCTCCATGATCATCTTCTTCCGCTTCGAGCGGGAGATGGTGGATCTGCAAAAACGGGCCATGCACGTGAAGACCACGGAGATCGGCGGGTTCAAGGCCTTCACCGCCGCCTTCGTCATCGGGGTGAGCAACCTGCGCCGCCGCAAGCTGCGCACCATCCTCACCTGCCTGACGCTCATCATCCTGACGTTTACCATCATGAGCTTCACGGCGGTCAAGAGCACCCGCACCGAAGGCGCGGTCAAGTTCACGGACGCCGCCCCCTACCAGGGCGCGCTCCTGAAGAACATCGGCTGGCGGACCCTGCCCCCGGAGACCTTCGGCGTGTTGCAGGACATGTTCGCGGGCAGGGCGGGGGTGTCCCCCCTGGCCTGGCTCGAGGATCCGGAAAAGACCAAGCCCGTGGTCACCGAACTACGCCGGGGCAAGGAAACCGAACTGGCCCAGGGCGTGATCGGCCTGACCTCCGCCGAGGCAGACACCGGCTGGATCAAAAGCATCCTGGTCAAGGGCCGCTGGTTCAAGCCCGGCGAGCGCCGGACCGCCGTTTTGCCCCTGAGCATGGCCGCGCGCCTTGGCGTCGAGCCGGGCGTATCCGCCAAGGATCAGGTGATCATCTGGGGCATGCCGTTCACCGTGGTCGGCGTCATCAAGGACAACGGCCTGGACGAATATCTCGACCTCGACGGCGAGCCGCTCACCCCGGTGGTGTTCCCCAGCGAAACCGCCGTGGAAATGACCGAAACCGAAAAAGAGGCCGTGGAATCGGGCGAGGACGTGCGCTCCTTCCAGAGCCGCTACCAGCACGTGGACGGCGATCTGACCATCGTCGTGCCCTACGACACGCTCATGGGCATGGGCGGCCAGCTCAAATCCATCTCCGTGGGCGGCGCCTCCCTCAAGGGAGCGGCATTCGCGAATCTCGACCGCAATTCGGCCGCCGCCGTGGCCTCGAAACTGGCCGACCGGTTCGGCCTGGCCATCTACTCGGGAGAGCCCGACGGCGCCTTCGTCTACCATTCCTCGGATTCCTTAAGCTACGCCGGCGTGCCCAACATCATCATCCCCCTTGTCATCTCCGTGCTCATCGTGCTCAACACCATGATCGGCAGCGTGTTCGAGCGCAAACGCGAGATCGGGGTCTACACCGCCGTGGGCCTGGCCCCCACCCACGTCTCCTTCCTTTTCATCGCGGAATCCCTGGCCTTCGCTGTCTTAAGCGTGGTGCTCGGCTACCTTCTGGCCCAGACGGCGGCCGGACTTTTCTCCGGAACCTCCCTGTGGGCCGGCATGACCGCCAACTATTCCTCGCTTGCGGGCGTGGCCGCCATGCTTCTGGTTATCGCCGTGGTCCTGCTCTCGGTCATCTATCCCTCCAAGGTGGCGGGGGAGATCGCCATCCCGGACGTGAACCGCTCCAGATCGGAAGAG
>CALGYO010000213.1 GCA_937934715.1 uncultured Desulfovibrionaceae bacterium
TGCACCATCATTTCGAACTCATGGGCGTGCCGGAATCCAAGATCATCATCCGGTTCTGGATTCTCTCCATCCTCCTGGCCTTTTTGGCCTTGAGCACGCTGAAGTTGAGGTAGGGGACATGCGCGATCTTCTGCATGCCGATCAATTCGCCGGGCACAAGGCCGTGGTGGTGGGCGCGGGGGCCTCGGGTCTCGCCGCCGCAAGGCTCTTGCGCCGCCTTGGCGCGGACACGCTCCTTTTGGAGAAAAACCCGGACAAGGCCGAAAGTCTGCGCCAGGCCGCCCTGGAACACGGATTCGAGGCGCGGGCGGGCGAGCATACGCCCAGGGATTTCGAAGGCGCGGGCATCGTGGTCCTGTCCCCGGGCATCGCCAAGGCAAGGCTCGCCGGTCTGCTGGAGGCCTGTCCCAAGGCCCAGGTGGTGGCCGAGATGGAGCTGGCCTCCTGGTTCGTGTCCGAGCCCATGGCCGTGGTCACCGGCTCCAACGGCAAGACCACCACGGTCATGCTCATAAGCCACATCCTGTCCGGCGCCGGGTTTTCCGTGTTCACCGGGGGCAACATCGGCACGCCCCTTTCCGAATACGTCCTCTCCGGCCAGAAAGCGCAGATCGTGGTCCTGGAAGCCAGCAGCTTCCAGCTGCAAACCGTTTCCTCCTTCAAGCCCAAGGCCGCCGCGCTCATCAATTTCTCGGCCAACCATCTGGACTGGCACGCGGACATGGAGGAATACCTCGACGCCAAGCTCAAGCTGTTCGCCGCCATGGACGAAAAGGGCGTCGCGGTCATAAGCGAGGACCTGAAACCGCTGCTCGCGGGCAGGACCTTCACCAGGGCCAGGGTCGAATACTACGCGCCCGCCGGACGTTTCCACTGCGGCAGGCTTCTCGGCGAGCACAACCAGGCCAACATGGAGGCCGCCTACCGGATCTGCCGGGTCTTCGGCGTGGAGTACGAGACCGCCTCGCGGCTCATGGCGGATTTCGCCCCGCCCGCCCACAGGCTCATGGCCGTGGGCGAGAAAAACGGCGTGGCCTTTGTGGACGATTCCAAGGCCACCACGGTGGAGGCCTTGCGGGCGGCCATAAAAAGCTTCAAGCGGCCCGTGCGCCTTTTGTGCGGGGGCGTGTACAAGGGCGGGGATCTGGCGGCGCTGTTGCCCGACATGCGCGGCAAGGTGAAGGCCGTGGGGCTTTTCGGCGCCAGCCGGGAGGTTTTCGAAGCGGCCTGGAAGGACGAACTGCCGGTTTCCTGGTCGCCCACCCTGCGCGAGGCCGTTACCGCGCTCTACGGCGGCGCCGAAGCCGGGGACGTGATCCTTCTTTCACCCGCCACGGCAAGCTTCGACCTCTACAGCGACTACAAGGCCCGGGGCCGCGATTTCCAGGCGATCTTCGCGGACCTCGAAGGCGTTTCCCTGACCGCGAAAGCGGCCGGGCGCGCCGGGAACGAAGGGGAATAGGGCATGGCTCTCACAGGCGTCGAAAGCGGAAACAGGGCGCAAACCGCGCCGGATTACTGGCTCCTTGGAGCGGCCTTGGTCCTGGCCGGCCTGGGGCTGGTCATGGTCCTTTCCGCCAGCGGCGTCATGGCCGAGCAGGTCATGCACAACAAATACTATTTCTTCAAGAAACAGTGCCTGTTCGCCCTGGCCGGGCTTATCATCATGACCCTGTGCTCCAAGGCTCCCCGGCGACTGCTGTACGGACCGGTCTACCTCTGGCTCGGACTCATCATCCTCCTTCTGGTCATGACCCTCACCCCGCCCTTTTCCATCAAGGCGGGCGGGGCGCGGCGCTGGCTGTCCCTGGGGCCCGTGGCCGTGCAGCCCATGGAGCTGGCCAAGGTGGTCCTGGTCTTCTATCTGGCCTATTTCTTCAGCCGCAAGCAGGACATGGTCAAATCCTTCAGCGTGGGATTCATTCCGCCCGTCCTGGTCACCGGATTTCTGGGCATGATCCTTCTCATGCAACCGGATTTCGGCGGCGCGGTCTTTCTCGGCATGCTCTTTTTCCTCATGAGCCTGGTGGGCGGGGCGCGCATATCCTTTCTGGTGGTTTCCATCGGTTTCGGCGTGGCCGCCGTGGTCCTGCTCATCGTCCAGTCCCCGTACCGGGCCAACCGCTGGCTGGCCTTTCTCGATCCGTTCAAGGATCCGCAAAACGTGGGCTACCAGCTGGTCCAGTCCTTCTACGCCTTCGGTTCGGGCGGCATCACCGGCGCCGGATTCGGCGCGGGCAAACAGAAACTCTTCTACCTGCCCGAGGCCCACAATGACTTCATCATGGCCGTGCTCGGCGAGGAGCTCGGGTTCATCGGCGTGTCCCTGGTCATGATCCTCATCGGCGTGATCCTGTGGCGCTCGTTTCGGATCGCCCTGGCCCAGGACGATCTGCGCGACCGTTTCACCGCCTACGGCATGACCATGGTCCTGGGGCTGGGATTTCTGCTCAACCTGGCCGTGGTCACGGGCTGCGTGCCGCCCAAGGGCGTGGCCATGCCCTTCATGAGCTACGGCGGCAGCAATCTCGTGGCCGGATTCTTGTGCGTGGGCGTGCTCCTCAACCTCTCCAGGAGGAAAGCCGCATGAACCGGGCCATCATCGCCACCGGCGGCACGGGCGGCCACATCTTTCCGGCCCTGGCCGTGGCCAGGGCGCTCGCCGCCCTGCGTCCCGGGGTGGAAGTCCTGTTCGTGGGCGGCTTCGGCCCCGAGGGGGAACTGGCCAGGAAAGCCGGACTGCGTTTCGCCGCTCTGCCCGCCCAGGGGGTTTTCGGCAGGGGCGTGAAGGGCGCCCTGGGCGCGGTCTGGACCGTGAAAAGCCTTTTCATGGCCTTGCGGTTGTACCGGGAATTCAAGCCCGAGGTGGTGGCCGGATTCGGCGGCTACGCCGGGTTCTGCCCGGTGGCGGCGGGCAAGCTGATGGGCCTGCCCACGGCCATCCACGAACAGAACAGCGTGCCCGGCATGGCCAACAAGGCCCTGGCCAGGATCGTGGACAAGGTCTTCGTCAGCTACGCCGACGACGCCGGGGCCTTCCCGGCCAAAAAGACCGTGCGCACGGGCAACCCGGTGCGCGAGTCCATCGCGGCCATGGGCGATACGCCGCACGTTTCCCGCGACTCCCGCAACATCCTGGTCCTTGGCGGCAGCCAGGGCGCCAAGGCCGTGAACCAGGCCGTGATCGCCGCGCTTCCCGCCCTGATCAAGGGCGGCGCCCGGGTCATGATCCAGACGGGGCGGGCGGATTTCGAACGCGCGGCCGGGGAGATCGCCGCCTTGCCGGAAAAGGGCGTGGATTTAAGCAGCGACGACGGGCGCGGTCCCCGGGTGGTGGTGGAAAATTTTATCGAGGACATGGCGGCGGCCTACGAATGGGCGGACCTCATCATCGCCAGGGCCGGAGCCACCACCCTGGCCGAGGTCACGGCGGCCAAAAAACCCGCCATCCTCATTCCGTTTCCCTTCGCCACCCACAACCACCAGTTGGTGAACGCCAAGGTCATGTCCGACGCGGGAGCGGCCATCCTGGTGGAACAGACGGATCTGGAATGGGTCGACCTGGCCAAGACGGCCCTGACGCTCATGAACGACCCGGCGCGACTGGCGGATATGGCCAAAGCGTCCGGAGAACTGGCCGAACCCAAGGCGGCGGAGCGCATCGCCTCTGAATTGATCGCCCTGGCCGAGGGCCGCAAAGGATGAAGAGCATGAGCGGGAACGCGACGAACGCGCGACGGAACGGCAAGCGGGACGGCATGCGCGCCAAGGTGGCCCGGGTCCACATGGTGGGCATCGGGGGCTCGGGCATGAGCGGCATCGCCGAGGTGCTCCTCAACCTGGGCTACCTGGTCACCGGCTCCGATCTGGCCGAAGGCCCGACGGTCAAGCGTCTGCGCGGCCTTGGAGCGAGCATTTCCATCGGCCACCGCCGGGAGAACCTGGAAGAAGCCGACGTCATGGTCAAATCCTCAGCCGTGGCCTACGACAATCCCGAACTCGCCGCCGCCAGGGAACGGGGCATCCCCATCATCCCCCGGGCCGAGATGCTCTCCGAACTCATGCGTCTGCAGACCGGCATCGCCGTGGCCGGGACCCACGGCAAGACCACCACCACCTCCCTTCTGGCCACCATCTTCACCGAGGCCGAGAAGGATCCCACCGTGATCATCGGCGGCCTGCTCAACGCCTACGGGGCCAACGCCCGCCTGGGAGAGGGCGAATATCTCATCGCCGAGGCCGACGAGTCCGACGGTTCGTTCCTGTGCCTGTCGCCCACCATCACCGTGGTCACCAACGTGGACGCCGACCATCTGGACCACTACAAGGACCTGGACGAAATCGACGCCTCCTTCACCCAGTTTTTGAACCACATCCCCTTTTACGGCGTGAACGTGGTCTGTCTGGACGATCCGGGCGTGGCCAGGCTGCTTCCGAAGATCAACCGGCCGGTCCTGACCTACGGCCTGACCGAAAAAGCCAGGCTTCGGGCCGAAATTTCCCGTTGCGACGTGGAAAGCCGCTTCACCGTCCTTCTGGACGCAAAGCCCCTGGCCGAAATCCGTCTGCCTCATCCCGGCCGTCACAACATCCTGAACGCCCTGGGCGCCATCGGCGTGTCTCTGGAGGCGGGCATCCCCATCGAAACCATCGCCGCCGCTCTGGACAAATTCGGCGGCGTGGGCAGGCGTTTCGAGCGCAAGGGCGAGAGAAACGACGTCCTGGTCATCGACGACTACGGGCACCATCCCGCCGAAATCAAGGCCACTATCGCCACGGCCAAATCCGCCCTGGCCGGGCGCAGACTGGTGGTAGCCTTCCAGCCTCACCGTTTCACCAGAACCCAGGCGCTGTTCGGGGATTTCTGCAAATGCTTCGACGGGGTGGACGTGTTGCTTCTGACCGAGATCTACCCGGCCTCGGAATCCCCCATCCCCGGGGTGAGCGGCGAAAGCCTGGCCCGGGGCATACGGCAGGTGAGCGCCACGGAAGTGACTTTTTTCCCGGATTTCCCCTCCATGGAGGCGGCGCTTCCGGGCATTCTGCAACCGGGCGACGTGTTCATCACCCTGGGCGCGGGCAGCGTCTGGAAGGTGGGCATGGCCTATCTGGAAGGAAAGCATGGCGCTTAGGATCGGCCCCGGACCGGTCCTGCGCGAAAGGACCACCCTGCGCCTGGGCGGGCGGACGCTGGCCGAGATCACGGCCGATGCGCCCGAAGACCTGGCGGGGCTGGCCGGCGCCCTGGCGAAGACCGGCGGAACGCCGCTGGTCCTTGGCGCCGGGAGCAACATTCTGGCCAGGGACGGGGAACTGCCCCTGACCGTGGTGAACATGGCCTTCGCGGACGGTCCCGAGACCGTTCCCGGGGCGCCCCGGGGCAAGGTCCGGGTCCGGGCCGGAGCTGGGCTGAAGCTTGGCAGGCTCCTCGCCTGGTGCGAAAAACGCGGGCTGTGGGGCCTGCACGGCCTGGCGGGCATCCCCGGGCTTGTGGGCGGGGCGGTGGCCATGAACGCCGGATCCTACGGCTGCGAGACCGCGGCGGTTCTCGCGGGCGCGCTGATCTGGACGCCGGAGAAGGGGCTTTTCCGGATCGGCCCGGGGGAGTTCACGGCGGGGTACCGGACATTTTCGCCCGCAGGCGCGGCGGGACTGTTTCTCGTGGCCGAGGCGGTGTTCGAACTGACCGAACGGGGCCCTGAAGCCGTGCGGGCGGCGGCGCTTGAGGCGCTTTGCAGGAAAAAGGCGTCCCAGCCGCTTACGGCGGCGTCGGCGGGATGCGTGTTCAAAAACCCGGAGGGAAAAAGCGCGGGCAGGCTGCTCGACGAGGCGGGATTTCGCGGGAAACGCTTGGGAGACATGGCTTTTTCCGAAATGCACGCCAATTTTCTGGTCAATCTGGGAGAGGGAAACTCCGAGGACGCCCTGGCTCTGATCGGGCGGGCGCAGGAGGCTGTGCGGGAGCGCTACGGGATTTCCCTGGAACTTGAAGCGAGGGTGACGCCATGAACGTGAAAGTCGGGAGCATTTCCGGTCTGGCGCTTGGATCGAAGCGCAAGGGCAACTCCTACGGCTATGGAGGAAAGACCGCCAAGCCGTCCAAGCCCTCGCGGCTTGGCCGCGTCGGGGCCAAGCGCAACAAGCAGGTCATGGCCAAGCCCCGCCGGGAGATGACGTTGCCGCGCATCGGCATGCCCTCCGTGACCGGGATCGCGGCCAAGACCGGCGTCTTCGTGCTCGTCACCGTCTTTCTGGCGGCCGTGAGCGTGGGGCTTCTGGCCGGTTACCGCTGGCTGACCACGGTGAACTATTTCGCCCTGACCAACATCACGGTGAACGGCCTTTCCCGGCTCGGCAAGGAACACGTTTTCGAGAAGGCCGAGCTCGTCTACGGCGCCAACGTGCTTTCGCTCAACATCGACAAGATCAAGGCGGAGCTGACCAGCGACCCCTGGGTGGATACGGCCTCGGTCAAGCGCGTGTTGCCCGGGACGCTTGAAATCAACGTGACCGAGCGGGTCCCGGTATTTCTGGTCCAGTACGAGGGCTCGCCGTACTACGCCGACGCCTCGGGCAAGCTCATCGACAAGGTGGAGCCCGGCGCCTTCGTTTCCCTGCCCCAGATCGAAATTGAGGCCGGGATGGAAAAGCATCTGGATCTTTTGACCAAATTGCGTGAAATGGCTGCTTCCAGCCATACGCCCTTCACCATGGACGAGGTGGCCTGGATCCGCCTCAGCTGGGGCCGGGGGCTGGAGGTCAGACTCATGAACCAGGACGTGTCCCTGTGCATGGGCTCCAAGGACTGGGAACGCAACCTCTACCGGCTGAACCTGGTATGGGCCGATTTGAAGAAACGCAACGAACTTGGGCGGGTAGCCCAGATCACCGCCCAGGACGACAAGGTCTGGGTGGAAAAAAGAACATGACGGAAGCGATTGGGGAGCTTCCGTTGGCAACGACATAGCAGGGAGCAGGCGATGGCCAGGTCAGAACTCATTGTCGGTCTTGATATCGGCACCACGAAGATTTGCGTGGTTGTCGGCGAGTTGACGCCCGAAGGGGTGGATGTCGTCGGCATCGGGACGAGCGCCTCAACGGGGCTGCGCAAGGGCGTGGTGGTCAACATCGAGCAAACGGTGCAGTCCATCAAAAAGGCCCTGGAGGAGGCCGAACTCATGGCCGGCTGCGAAATCCGCTCGGTCTACGCCGGAATCGCGGGCAGCCACATCAAGGGTTTCAACAGCCACGGGGTCATCGCCGTCAAGGGCGGCGAAGTGGGGCCCAGGGACGTGGAGCGGGTCATCGACGCGGCCAAGGCCGTGGCCATCCCGCTCGACCGCGAGGTCATCCACATCCTGCCCCAGGAATACATCGTGGACGACCAGCGCGGCATCGCCGACCCCCTGGGCATGGCCGGGGTCAGGCTCGAAGTGCGCGTGCACATCGTCACCGGCGCTGTGACCAGCGCCCAGAACATCATCCGCTCCTGCCACAGGGCCGGGCTCGACGTCTCGGACATCGTGCTGGAGTCCCTGGCCTCGGCCAAGGCCGTGCTGACCGGGGAGGAGCGGGAAATCGGCGTGGCCCTGGTGGACCTCGGGGGAGGAACCACCGATCTGGCCCTTTTCAGCAACGACTCCATCAAGCACACGGCGGTTCTGGCCCTGGGCGGCGCAAACCTCACCAACGACATCGCCTTCGGCCTGCGCACGCCCATGGTTTCGGCGGAGAAGATCAAGATCAAGTACGGCTGCGCCCTGGCGGACCTGGTGCAAAAGGACGAGGTCATCGAGGTGACGAGCGTGGGCGGACGAGAGCCCCGCAAGCTCTCCCGCCAGGTGCTGGCCGAAATCTGCGAGCCCAGGGTGGAAGAGATGCTGGCCCTGGTCGATCAGGAGCTCATCCGGTCGGGCATGAAGAACCTGATCGGCGCGGGCGTGGTCCTGACCGGCGGCACGGCGCTCATCGAGGGCATCCAGGAACTCGGCGAGCAGATTTTCAACCTGCCCACCCGCATCGGCTATCCGGACATGGTCGGCGGCCTGCGCGACGTGGTCAACAGCCCCATGTACGCCACGGCGGTGGGGCTTCTCATGTACGGCGCGGAAAAAGAAGGGGCGGAGCAGCGTTTCCGCATCAGGGACGAGAACGTTTTCAACCGCATTCTCGGGAGGATGCGGAAATGGTTCGTTGACGTGAAATAGCGAACCCGGCTAAGGAAATTTGGGGGAAAACAGGGAGTTCGCCCATAGCATGGGGGAGGATAGGAAGATGGAATATCTGGACATTGACATCGAATCGAATGCGCGCATCAAAGTGGTCGGCGTAGGCGGCGGCGGATGCAACGCCGTGGAGAACATGATCTGCTCGGCCCTAAACGGCGTGACCTTCGTCACGGCCAATACCGACATCCAGGCGCTCAACCGCTCGCGCGCGGAAGTGAAGCTGCAGATCGGCGACAAGCTGACCAAGGGCCTGGGCGCGGGCGCCAACCCCGAGGTGGGCCGTGACGCCGCTCTGGAAAGCATCGACATGATCCGCGAGGCCATCGGCGAGTCCGACATGGTCTTCGTCACCGCAGGCATGGGCGGCGGCACCGGCACGGGCGCCGCGCCGGTCATCGCCCAGGTGGCCAAGGAATCCGGCGCCCTGACCGTGGGCGTCGTGACCAAGCCCTTTTATTTCGAAGGCAAGAAGCGCCTTGTTTCTGCGGAAAAAGGCGTGGCGGCGCTTCGCGAGGTGGTGGATTCCATCATCACCATCCCCAACGACCGCCTGCTCTCTCTGGCCTCCAAGAAGGCCACCTTCCTCGAGATGCTCAAAAAGGCCGACGAGGTGCTGTATTACGCGGTCAAGGGCATTTCCGACCTGATCATGGTGCCCGGCCTCATCAACCTGGACTTCGCCGACGTCAAGGCCGTCATGTCCGAGATGGGACTGGCCATGATGGGCTTCGGCGTGGCCCGGGGCGAAACCCGCGCCCGCGAGGCCGCCCTCAAGGCCGTGACAAGCCCGCTTCTGGAAGACGTCACCATCGACGGCGCCAAGGGCGTGCTCATGAACATCACCTGCGGCCCGGACCTCACCATCGAGGAAGTGGACGAGGCCGCCAGCGCCATCACCGAGGCCGTGCACGAGGACGCCAAGGTCTTTTTCGGCACGGTCTTCGATCAGGACGCCGGGGACGAGATGCGCATCACGGTCATCGCCACGGGCATCGAGGCGGCCGAGAACCGCGACGGCTTCAGCATGGCCAGCGGCCGCAAGGCCGGGACCCAGCCGGGCAACGTCGCCTCGATCAATACGGCCAGCCAGGCGAATCCGGCCCAGCGCGCCCCGCAGAGCCAGCCCCAGGCCCAGCCCGCGCAGCAGGCCCAACCCCAGGCCGTTCACCAGACGCACCCGGCGCACCAGGCCCAGCCGCGTCCCCAGGCCCAGGTCCAGCCCGCCCAGGCTCCGGCGCCCGAACGCGCCATGGGCAACCTGCAAAGCTCCAGGTCCATGAAGGCGCTCAACAATCAGTCCAACGACTACAACATTCCGGCCTACATCCGGCGCGGCGCCAAACGCGGCCCGGCGGAATGCTCGCTGCCGCCCCAGTCGCTCACCGGCCCGGCGCCTGGCGAGGAGGAATTCATCTTCGATGAGGAGGAGTTCGAAATTCCCTCCTTCATCCGTATGCAGGCGGACTAGCGGGACGGCTTGGCTGTCATGCCGTCGGGCATACGAGACAACGCGGTTCATCCGGCGCGCGCCTTCCGGGATTCGCAGACGCGGATCCTGAGGGCGCGGCCCTAGCGGCCTGGCGCGGGCTTGCCTGTGACGGGCGCGCGGCGAAAGATCCACTTCGGGCGCGAGAAACCCGCGCCCAGGGAGTGGGGCGGAAGGCTTCCCGTGGCCCTGGTCTTTCCCGGCCGCGACCGGGCGGCGCTTTCCGCCCTTGGCTGGCAGGCGGTCTACCGCCTCATGGCCGAACGGCCCGAGCTGGCCGTGGAACGGGTCTTCGCCCCGGAAGGGGACGGCCCGTGGGTTTCCGAAGAGTCGGGGGCCAAACTGTCCGCCTTTCCCGTGGCGGCCTTTTCCCTGACCTACGAGGAGGACTATCCTCTCGTCGTTTCCGCACTCGCGAACTCCGGCATTCCCCCAAATGCCGCCGACAGGCCCGCCTTCCCACTCGTCCTGGGAGGCGGGCCTCCTTTTTTCCTCAATCCCGCGCCCATCATGCCCGCCATGGACGCCGCCTTTTGCGGCGAGGCCGAGGCGGGCATGGATGCGGTGATCGCCGCCTGCCTGGACCACGTTCTGGCCGGGCGCGACAAGCCGAGCCTTCTTGACCGCCTTTCCGGACTGCCCGGCATGTACGTCCCAGGCCGCACGCCCCTTCCGGTACGCCGGGCCGTGCGGACCTCGGGGGCCGGGACGCTGGCGTCAGGCGCGCTGAAAGACCCGGCCTACTCCTGTTTCGTCAGCCCGGCGGCCGAATTCAAGGACATGCTCCTCATCGAGGTCAATCGCGGCTGTCCCTACGGCTGCCGGTTCTGCGCGGCCGGGTTCATCTACCGTCCGCCCAGGCAGGCGTCCCTTGCGGAGGTCTGGGAGCTCATCGAGGAAGCCAGGCCCCTCAAGGTGGGGCTGGTGGGCACGGCGCTGACGGACTGGCCCGACCTTTTGCCCCTTCTCCACCGGCTTCGCCGGGAAAAGATCAAGTTCGGCCTGTCCTCGGTGCGCGCGGACGGCGTGACCCGGGAGCTTCTTACCGTCATGCGCCAAAGCGGCGCCCGCACCCTGACCCTGGCCCTGGAAGGGGCGAGCGACCGGCTGCGCCGGGCGGCCAACAAGAATCTGCGCGAGGAGGATTTTCTTTCCGCCGTGGAGCTGGCCGGAGAATTCGGGATCAACCACCTCAAAATCTACTGCATCGTGGGCTGGCCAGGGGAGAGGGAGGAGGATTTCCTGGAGCTTCAGGACCTGCTGGCCCGGGCCTGCGCCGTGGGCAAGGTGGGCAAGGGCAAAAAGGGCATCGAGCACGCCACCTTGGGGGTCAATTGTCTCATTCCCAAGCCGTTTACGCCCATGCAGTGGGCGGCCATGCCCTCCGAGGAGGCGCTTTCGCGGGCGCTCGACCGCGTCAAGGCCATGGCCAAGGGGCTCAAGGGCGTGCGGGTCCAGGCGGACCGGCCCTGGTCGGCCAGACTCCAGGGGCTTTTGGCGCGCGGGGACGAGAGCCTTTTTCCGCTCATCGCGGCCGCCGCCGAAAAGGGGTGGAAGAAGGCGCTCTACGAATGGGAGGGCGACGTCTCGCGCTTCCTGGACCGCGAACGCGGCAAGGACGAGGTTTTTCCCTGGGAAATAATCGACATCGGCGTGTCGCGCGCCTCGCTCTGGCGCGAGTGGGAGAAATACAAACAAAGCCTGCTCACGCCCAAATGCCCCCCCTCGGGCTGCGAAACCTGCGGCCGCTGCGGCATGGGGGAGTGGCTGGCACAAGTTCCATAAAATTGTGCGGATGATCCATTCATGGATGATTCCGTCTTTTCGCGCAACGTTTCAAGTCCATTTTGAGGTGAATGGTGAATGTTTACAGATGGTTATGGCGTTGCATAGTCGCTGTTGATATAAGGAACGCTATACTCTGTTGTGCTGCGTGTTGCTGTTTGCTGATGGTATCGTGTTCAGATAATGCGCCTAGGGCGTTAAATCTGTCGTCGATTTATAGTGGCTATTTAGGAATAAAGTGGGGAGATCGTATTTCGGATTTAGCTGCTAGACTGCGATTGGAGCGAACGGATTTTGGTGGAACGGATCGCGAACCGGGGTACGAAGTACTACAGGGCATTCCTCAACAAATTGGGATAGTTCCTGTGAACATATATTTACAATTTGCCAATAACAAGCTCAATGCCATTCATATCCGAGCGCAAGGTAACTACAGAGAATCATTGAAACAAGTATTTGAAATTTTGTATGGGCCACCTACAGCTATCCCGTCAAGAAACACCGCAGTGTGGCAAGATGCTGTTGCAACAATAGTGTATCAACGTGAGGTTCGGGGTGGCGGGTGCCTATTTTCAATTGTAAATAACAGTAATTATAGCGAGTTAACAGGAAGACAAGTTCATTTGTATTATATAGAGGCGCGCGATCCCTGATCGATGGTGACAGCGAAGGCTAACCAGGCAGTATGATAGGAGCGCCGATTCTTCAGCATTTATGTTGGAAAAGATGAAATCCAAATTTTGAGTTGAAGTGATGAACGTTCTGATATGTTATATTGCGCTGGTTGCATAGGCGGTGTGCATTGTTTCTCAACGCAGTTATGTAGAGCTTACTAATCCCGGTCCGCGACTGAGCGGCCCAGGGGTGGGCGGCGGCCAGGGCGGGGAAGGGTGCGTCCAGCCAAGCCTTTCTTTTCTGTGCAAGCGTGTCCTCTGCGCCAAGAAGATGCCTGATCCCACCCCGGCCTTCATCCTCGCTCAATCGCCCCTGTCATCTCCGGAAACGCTCTCATCGGCCTTTCGTCCCGTCATGGCGGCTTCGCGCTTGAGGAGCCGCTTTTTCCGTTCGAGGCCCCAGCGATAGCCCGAGGGTTTGGCGTCTTCGCGCACGATCCGGTGGCAGGGGATGGCCACGGCCAGGGGATTGGCCGCCACGGCGCTGGCCACGGCCCGGACCGCCTTGGGATTTCCGAGTTTTGCGGCCGTTTGAGCGTATGTCTGCGTCTCGCCGGGCGCCACCTTTCGCAGCTCTCCCCACACCCTTCGCTGAAACGCCGTGCCGCGGATGTCCAGGGGCAGATCAAGACCGGCGGCCGGGGTTTCGATGAAGGCGGCGATCCTTTGTACGAGCCCTGAAAACGCGGCGTCGTCCTCGATCAGGACCGCCTTTGGAAAACGCTTGCGAAACCCGGCGACAAGGGCCGCCGGATCGTCCCCCAGGTCGATGGCGCAGACGCCCCGTCCGGTCGCGGCCACGAGAAGCGCCCCCAACTCGCACGAGCCTGTCGTGAAGCGTATGGCCTCGTTTTCGCCGCCCTCACGGTAGGCCGTGGGCGTCATGCCCAGATGGGCGCCGCCGGATTCGTAGAAGCGGCTTGCTGAGCCGTAGCCCGCGCCGAATATGGCTGCGAGACTCCCCTGGTCGCGTTCCAGGTTTTCGCGCAGCCTGGCGGCCCGTCTGGCCTGGGCGTAGCTTTTGGGCGTGACCCCGAGGACGTTTTTGAAGACTCTGGCCAGATGGGAGGGGCTCATGCCCGCCTTTTCGGCCAGAGCCTTGAGGGGAAGCGGCCCGGAAGCGTTCTCGATCTCCTCGCATGCGGCGGCGGCCAGGGCGGCGTGGCGCGCGGCGATGGGCGGCTCCTTGGGCCTGCAGCGCGCGCAGGGGCGAAAGCCCGCCTGCTCCGCCTCGCCCGGGGTGGCGAAAAAAACGACGTTCTCAAGGCGGGGCCGTCTGGCCGGGCAGACCGGGCGGCAATAGACGCCCGTGGTGGCGACGGCGTACACGAAGCGGCCGTCCGCGCCGGGATCGCGCGAAACCACGGCCAGCCATCTGGGATCGGAAGGATCTGCGGTCCGGGAGGGGAGGGCGGCTGTCTGCATGAAAACCTCTCTTCGTCATCGTTTCCTGAACGATAGGCATGCAAAGAGGGCGGGACAATCCGGTTCGCGCTTTCAAATCCGAAAAAGGGCGCTCAATACCCCGCCCGCGACTGTGCGGCCCAGAGGTGGGCCGCCGCCAGGGCGCGGTAGGGGGAAAAGGTTTCCAGCCAGCGTCTCGTTTCTTCCTGGGTGAGCTTGTCCTTTGCGCCGAGAAGGCCCCTGAGCCCCCGGCGCACGGCCGCGTCGCCGTGGAGCGACCCGTCCAGATGGCCGAAGCCGCGCAGGAGAACGTAATCCGCCGTCCAGGGGCCGATGCCCGGGATGGTCAGAAGCGCCTCGCGCACGGCCGCCGGGTTGAAGGCGCCGCCCACGGGATCGTCCGCCGCCATTTCCTCCCAATCGTCCAGATCGAGCGCGCTCGACAGAACGCCTTCGCAAACCGCCAGAAGCGCCCGGGTCTTGGACCGGGAAAAGCCCGCCCGGCCAAGCGCATCCGGCCCCAGCGCGGCCACGGCCGCCGCGTCCGGGTGGCAGTACGGCGCGCCCTCCTGTCCGCCGCTTGGCTCGACGCCGCGTCCGTCTTCCCGTTCGCCGCCCGGCGCTGCCGGAGCTACCGGAGCTATCGGCGCTATCGGCGCATCCGGCGCTTGCGGCGACCGGGCGTTCGCGGCCAGGATGAGCCCGCGCCGCAGGGACAGGGCCGCCTGGACGCTGATCTGCTGGCCCGCGATGGCCCAAGTTAGCGCCTCGAAGGGCGTGGCCGCGCAGGGAACCCGCAGCTGCGGCCGGGCGGCGATGAGGGGGCCCATGACCGGATGGTCCGCGAACCGGGCGGCGAAGCCCGAAACGTCCTGGTGAAGCCCCAGCATGCGCCGGATCATGGCGGAAAACCGCGCCCGCCCGCTCCGCCCGCTCCGTCTGTCCCGGCCGCCCCGCCCGCCCTCTCCGGCGGCGTAGAGCCTGGCCGTGAAGCCGCCGGAGCGAAGCGAAAGCCGCAACAGGGCCGGAGCGCCGTTCCAGAAAAGCCCCTTTTCCAAAAGCCCCCCACGGACCCGCTCCGCCAGCATGGCGGCGTCGCGCTGGTGAAAGGACAGGATGTCGTCCGGCTGGAAGCCGTCGGGCGGGCGGCCCGTGAGCGTGAATGCGGCGCGCATGGCCCATCATGGGCACGGGCCGTTATTTTGGCAACCGCCGTCCTCTTGTGGACGGGGGGCGCCGGACGCCGGTTCCCGCAAAACGCGGCGAGAAGCGACGGCCGTTTTGCAAAGATCTTTTATTCTGCGGACAAAGGGGATATTGATAAGAAAACCCTCCGGACGAAAGGCGGGCCTATGGGACGAATCGTTTCCGGCGTATCGCTGTTTTTCGCGCTAACGCTTTTCGCGTTAACCTGCCTTGCCGGGGAAACGCTCGAAAACGTCAAGAAGAACGGCCTGGTGCGGTGCGGGGTGGGCGAGGGGATTCCCGGATTCTCCGAGCGCGACGCCTCGGGCCGGTTCACGGGGATCGACGCGGCCTATTGCCGGGCCGTGGCCGCCGCCATCTTCGGCGATCCGGAAAAGGTCTCCTTCACGCCGCTTCCCGCCCCGGCCCGCTTCACCGCCCTGCTCGGCAAGGAAATCGACGTCCTGGCCCGGAACGCCACCTGGACCATCGGCCGGGAAGCCTCCCTGGGCGTGGTCTTCGTGGGCCCCCTCATCCTGACCGGACAAGGCTTCCTGCTGCGCGCGGCGGACGCCGAAAGGGGCGTAAAAGCCCTGGACGGGGCGCGGGTGGCCGTGGTCAGGGGTTCCACCCATGCCCTCAACCTGGAAGAGTCCGAAATCAAGTTCGGGGTGAAACCCATCCCCGTGCTCTTCGACGCCTGGGACGAGGCCAGGGCGGCCTTTTTCAGCGGCGCCTGCGACGCCCTCACCGACGACGAGATCACTCTGCAAACGGCCCGGGTCCTGGCGCCTGGCGGACCGGAGGGATACGCCTTGCTGCCCGGCCGCTTCTCCAAGGAGCCGCTTTCCCCGGTGGTGCGCCAGGACGACGCCCAGTGGCTGGTGCTGACGCGCAGCGTGCTGGCGCTTCTGGTCATGGCCGAGGAATACGGCGTGACGGCCAGGGACGTGAAGGAGGGCGGGGCCATGCATCCCATGGGACGGCTGCTCCTCGCCCATGCGGACGTTGTGGGCCAAAAGCTCGGGCTCGCGCCGGAATGGGCCGAAAAGACCGTGGCCGCCTGCGGCAATTTTGGCGAAATCTACGCCCGCAACCTGGGCGAGGACAGTCCGTACAAGATTCCGCGCGGCCTGAGCGCCACCTGGAACCACGGGGGGCTGCTCTGGGCGCCGCCTTTCTAGCGTCGCGTTCTCGAAAATCGCGCATACGGATTTTACAGACAACATATTGAAATAATATTTTTTAATCTAAAATTATTGCAGTATTTTTTGAGAACGCCACATTAGTCGCCCGCGCCGGACGCCGCCCCAACATACGGCGGCAAACAAGCAGCGCCAGCGTTCGCGCCGCAACGAGGCCCACGCATGTCCGAATCCGCTAACCTCCTCATCTACGCCGTCTTCGCCGCGGTCATCCTGGCCATCGCCTGCAACCTGGTGGAGATGACCCTGGCCGGACTGTTGGGCCTGTGTCTGCTGACCTTTTTCGGCGTGATTACCCAAAAGGACGTGATGAACGCCGTGACCTCGTCCCACGGCTCCCTCTCGCTCCTGTTCGGGGGCATGGTGGTGGCCCGGGTGCTCGCCCCAACGGGGATATTCGACGCGCTGGGCGATAAATTCCTGCGCCTGACCAGGGGCAGCGGCAAGCGTTTCCTGCTCTTGCTCACCCTCATGGTCAGCGTCGTGTGCGCCATCCTGCCCAACGCCACCACGGTCATCCTGCTCGCGCCCGTCATCATACGGGTCTGCCGGGCGCTTGAGATCGACATCGCCGGTCCCATGATCCTGACCGCCATGGCCAGCAACGCCGCCGGGCTCCTGACCCTGGTGGGCGATCCCGCCACCTTCCTGGTGGGCGACGCCATCGGCATGACCTTTGTGGGCTATCTCAAGAAAGTCAGTCCGGGCGGCGTGCTGGCCATTCTGGTCATGATCCCGCTGATGCCGCTGCTTTTTCCCGCGATCTGGAAGACCAGACGCGACCTGCCCGAGCGGACCGCGCCGCCCGCCATCACGCGGCCGTATTTTTGCGCCTTCGCCATCTTCACCCTGTTTCTCATGGTGGGGCTGTTCCTTTTGGGCGACAGCCTGCCCAACCCCATCGCGCCCCCTTCGGCCGCCATCATCGCCGCCTCCCTGGCTCTTCTGGCCATCCACGGGGCCAAAGTGGACCAGGTGGAAGGGGCGCTTCGGGACATCGACTGGAAAACCATCATCTTCATCTTCTGCATGATGTGTTATGTGGAATTGATCTCCAAAACGGGCGTCCTGAGCGCCCTGTCCCGGTCCATGCAGAGCGGTTTCGGCGACGACCTGCTTCTGGCCGGGCTGGTCCTGCTGGGCGCGGTGGGCGTGACCTCGGGGTTTCTGGCCAACATCCCGGTGGTGGCGGCGGGGGTCTTTTTGACCAAGGGCTATCTGGCGCTCTTGCGGGTGGTTCCCGAAGAGGCGCTGGGGCCTGGGTTCACCGCCTGGCCGGACGCCGCGTTGCCCCTTTTCACGGCCATGATGTTCGGCGGGACCCTGGGCGGCAACGCCACCCTGATCGGCGCCTCGTCCAATCTGGTGGCCGTTGGCGCCTGCCGGGCGAGCGGCCGGACCATCTCCTTCATGGAATTTCTGCGCTACGGCGCCCCCGTGGCCCTGGCCCAGCTGGCCGCGTCCGCCGGATACCTCTGGCTGCTCTCCTGACGGGAGCAAGCAAAAGGCGGTGAGCGCATCGATCCGTTGCGGCGCGCTTCCGGCGGTTCCCGCCGGAGGCGGACCGCCGCGCCCGCATTCCAGCTTATCGCGTCTGTCCGGCCGGAGCGTCCTTTTTCGCGGCGTCCACCCGCGTTGCGTCCTCTTCGCGCGTCTGGGACGGGTTTTGCTGGAACCGGTCGCGCAGTCCCAGGCTTTTTTGCAAAAATCGGCGCACGTCCTTGGTGGATGAAATGGAAGCGTTGCAGGTCATGGGAACCTCCGTAAAGCGGGGTTGGGGTTTCTCACGCCGCGCTCATCGCCGGGCCGGATGCGTCCGCGCGTTCGCCGCCGGGCTTGGCGCAGGCGCTTTCGTCTTGATGCGGGGCGATGAGCTTTTCCATGCGCGATGCGTTAACCAGAAATTCCTTGGCCGCGTCCGGGTCGTACATGGTTCCGGCGCAGCGTTCGATTTCCGCCAGAGCGGCCTGGTGGGACATGCCCTTGCGGTAGGGCCGGTCCTGGCGCATGGCCGAATAGGAGTCGGCCACGGCGATGATGCGCGCGCCCATGGGAATGTCCCGGCCTGAAAGGCCGCCGGGATAGCCCCGGCCGTCGTAGCGTTCGTGGTGGCGGAGAATCATCTCCAGAACGCTCCAGGCGCCGGGCTCGAGGCAGGGCCGCAGGATGCGCGCGCCCGTTTCCGGGTGGGTGCGGATGACGGCGAACTCCTCGGCCGTCAGGGGGCCGGGCTTGGACAGGATGGCCTCGGGCACGCCGATCTTGCCGACGTCGTGCAGGTGGGCGGCCAGATGCGCGCGGGCGGTCTGCCGGGCGGTGAGCCCCATGGCCAGGGCCAGGGCTTCGGTCAGGGCGGCGGTTTCCATGGAGTGCATGGCCGTGTGGCGGTCTTTGGCGTCAACGGCCGCGCCGAAGGCTTCGGCCAGAGCGTGTATGGACACGGCGCCTTCGGCGCCTTGCCCGCATGAGAGACGGCGGGCCGGGGTGGCGTCTTTCGGGAAAATCGCAAACATATGGGCCGTTCCTCGTTCGTCATGCTTTTGCTTGGAGCGGACATCCGGAAGAAGAGGCGCGGCCTTGAGGCCGCGCCTTTGGGACGGGGTTTGGTTCGTTGGCGGCGTCTTCGCGCACGCGTCGATCCGGCGTTTGACGGGCATGTGGTTTCAGGCGGCGCCAAGAAGGTTCGACAGAGTCGATACGCCGCAGGAATGGGCCATGGTCACCGGAATGCGCCGGGAGCGCGCCGCGTGGACGGCCTTGTTTTTGGCCGAGTGGGAAATCATGTTGGTGAACACGATAAGCCGGTCCGTCGCGCCGATGCGCGCGGCCACATCCTTTTCAGAGCCGCTTAAGGCGGTGAGGCGAACCCCGGCCCTGGCGGCGGCCGCTATGTAATCCTTGCGGAGTCTGGTCATCCCGCCGATGAGCGTCGCGCGCATGACGTCCTCCTTTGGTTTTCGTCGTTGGCGATGATTTAATGATATTGATAATCATTTTCATGTCAAGAAAATTCGGCGTTGTTAGAAAGAAATTGGAGTACCCAAATTCATCCAGGAAGGATGTTGGTGAACGCTTAGGTGAAGTGAGATGGTTATAACCTGACACTCGACCCTTCAAACGCAAGTGGTCATG
>CALGYO010000214.1 GCA_937934715.1 uncultured Desulfovibrionaceae bacterium
CCCGGCCCATGGCCGCGAAGGCGGTCAGGGTGAAACGCAGGGCGTCGGTGCCGTATTTGTCCATCATGTCCAGGGGATCGATGCCGTTGCCCAGGGACTTGCTCATCTTGCGCCCTTCGGCGTCGCGCACCAGCGCGTGGATGTATACGTCCTTGAAGGGAACCTGGTTGCGGAAATGGATTCCCATCATCATCATGCGGGCGACCCAGAAAAACAGGATGTCGAAGGCGGTGCTCAAGACCGAGGTGGGGTAGAAGACCTCGAGCTCCCGGGTCTTGTCCGGCCAGCCCATGGTGGTGAACGGCCACAGCGCCGAGGAGAACCAGGTGTCCAGCACGTCCTCGTCCTGGCTGAGCCCGGCCGAGCCGCACTTGGGGCATTTGTCCGGGTCCTTCTTGGCCACGATCAGCTCGCCGCACTCCTCGCAGGTCCAGGCCGGGATACGGTGCCCCCACCAGATCTGCCGGGACACGCACCAGTCGCGGATGTTGTCCAGCCACTCGTAATAGACCTTGGTCCACTGGTCCGGCAGGATGCGCGTTTCGCCGTCCTCCACGGCCTTGCGCGCGGCCTTGGCCAGGGGACCGGTCTTCACGAACCATTGCTTGGACACGTAAGGCTCGATCACGGTCTTGCAGCGGTAGCACTCGCCCACGTTGTGCTCGTACTCCCTGATGTCGTCCAGAAGCTTCAGTTCCTTCAAGTCCCTGATGACGGCCTCGCGGCAGTCCTTGCGGTCCAGGCCCCGGTATTTTTCGGGCGCGTTCTCGTTCATGCGGCCCGCGTCGTCCATGACGGCGATGGTTTCCAGGCCGTGTTTGCGGCCCAGTTCGAAGTCATTCATGTCGTGAGCCGGGGTGACCTTGAGGCAGCCCGTGCCGAATTCCCGCTCCACGTAGGAATCCACGATGACGGGGATGGACTTATTAAGAAGCGGCAGGATGACCCGCTTGCCGTGCAGATGGGCGTAGCGCTCGTCCTCGGGGTGCACGGCCACGGCCGTGTCGCCGAGCATGGTCTCGGGACGGGTGGTGGCCACGGTCACGAACTCGTCCGAGCCTTCCACCGGATAGCGGATATGGTAGAGCTTGCCGATGTGCGGGGCGTATTCCACCTCGAGATCGGCCAGGGCGGTGTGGCAACGCGGGCACCAGTTGATGATGTAGTCCCCCCGGTAGATGAGGCCTTCGTCGTACAGGGTGACGAAGACTTCGCGCACGGCCCGGGACAGGCCCTCGTCCATGGTGAAGCGTTCGCGCGAGCGGTCCACGGAGGCGCCGATGCGGCGGATCTGGTTGAGGATCTTGCCGCCGTATTCCTCGCGCCATTTCCAGACCCGTTCGATGAAGGCCTCGCGGCCCAGGTCGTCGCGGCTTTTGCCCTCGGCGGCCAGGGAGCGCTCCACCACGTTCTGGGTGGCGATGCCCGCGTGGTCCGTGCCCGGAACCCACAGGACCTTGAAGCCTTTCTGGCGATGGTACCGGCACAGGATGTCCTGGACCGTCAGGTTGAGCGCGTGGCCCATGTGCAGGGCGCCGGTGACGTTGGGCGGGGGGATGACGATGGAATACGGCTCGCCGGGCCCGTCCGGATCCGGGGTGAAGGTCCCGGCCTCGTGCCAGTAATCAAGCCATTTTTCCTCGACGTCCTTGGGCTCGTATCCTTTGCTGAGCGGCTCGGCGGCCATCTGCGTCTCCTTTGCTCGCGAAATGTCAGGCTGCGTCGCGGGGCCCGCGACGCCGGGATTGGTTACAACAGGAAGGCGGCGTTGTCATCTTTGGGCGCTTTGGCGGCGCGCGAAAAGGGCCGCCGCGCCGGGAGGGACGGGGTGGTCCGGACGGGCGTCCGGGAACCGGCGGAGCTTCCCCGGCCGCTGACCGGGCGTGCGCCGCATGCGAAGATCGTGAAAGGGGCGGTCTGCGCCGCCTATTCGTGGGAAAACACCTTGCCCAGGAAATCCCGCAGCCGGGGATGTTTCGGGTTGGAGAAAAACTCCCTGGGCGGGCCTTCCTCCTGGATGCGGCCCTGGTCGATGAAGATCACCCGGTCCGCCACTTCCTTGGCGAACCCCATCTCATGGGTGACCACCACCATGGTCATGCCTTCCCGGGCCAGCCGCTTCATGACCTCAAGCACTTCGCCCACGAGCTCCGGATCGAGGGCGGAGGTGGGCTCGTCGAAAAGGATGGCCTTGGGCTTGAGCGCCAGGGACCGGGCGATGGCCACCCGCTGCTTCTGGCCGCCCGAGAGCTGGTCGGGGAACTTGGGCGCCTTGTCCGCCAGGCCCACCTTGGCCAGAAGCTCCCTGCCGAGCGTCTCGGCCTCGGCCCGCTTCACCCCGCGCACCTTGATGGGACCCAGCGTCACGTTGTCCAGCACGCTCATGTGGGGGAACAGGTTGAACTGCTGGAAGACCATGCCCGTTTCCGAGCGGATGGCGTTGATGTTGGTGGCCGGATCCATGACGTCGTGGCCGTCCACCACGATCTTGCCCGAGGTGGGCTCCTCCAGGCGGTTGATGCAGCGCAAGACCGTGGATTTTCCCGAGCCCGAGGGGCCGATGATGCAGACCACCTCGCCGGGCTTCACATGAAGGTCGACGCCTTTGAGGACTTCCAGCGCGCCGAAGCGCTTGTGCAGATTTTCGATACGGATCATGGGCGTCTCCCTAGCGCTGGGTGCGCATGTGCAGCCGGTGTTCCAGGATGCGCAGGCCCTTGGCGATGCTGAGCGTCATGGCCAGATAGACGATGGCCACGGCCAGATAGACCTCGAAGGCCCGGAAATTCACGGCCACGATCTCCTGGCCCGTGCGCAGAAGCTCGCCCACGCCGATGACCATGAGCAGCGAGGTGTCCTTCAGGCTGATGATGAACTGGTTGCCGAGCGGCGGGATCATGCGTTTGAAGGCCTGGGGCCAGATGACGTAGCGCATGGTCTGGAAGCGGGTGAGCCCGATGGAGCGCCCGGCTTCGGTCTGGCCCACGTTGATGGACTGGATGGCGCCGCGCACGATCTCGGCGATATAGGCGCCGGAATTGACCGCGATGACGATGATGCCCGCCACCAGGGGGTGGATGCGCATGCCGATGGCCATGGGCACGCCGAAATAGAGGAACATGGCCTGGACGAGCATGGGGGTGCCCCGGATGCATTCGATGTAGATTCCGGCCGTCTTGCGGGCGATGAAGGAGCGGGAGATCTTCATGAGACCAGCCAGGGCGCCGAGCAGAAAGCCGAAAAACAATCCGCCCACGGTGATGAGAATGGTGAGCTTGAGTCCGCGCATGAGAAGCGGAATGGTATCGATGACCACGCTCGGTTCAAACTGGAAGGCCATGGGGACCTCGCGGAATAAGGGTGATAAGGGGGGCGCGCCGGGGCGCCCCCCCTGTGAAAAGCGGAATGCGGATTATTTGGGCTCGGTGCCGAACCACTTGACGTACAGGGTCTTGTATTCGCCGCTGTCCTTCATCTTCTTGAGGGTCTCATTGACCTTCGCGACCATATCGCTGCCCTTGGGCATGCCGATGCCGTAGGACTGGCCCTGGTACAGGGGGCCGACCACCTTGACCTGGCCCTTGCCCGCCTTGCGCATGAAGTCGGCGATGACCGGGGAGTCGAAGACCACGGCGTCGGCGCCGCCGGAGAGGAGCTCCATGAACATGGCGTCGTTGTTGGGGAAAAGCTTCACGTCCTTGGCGCCGGCGTTGCTCTTGACGAAGTCCTCGCTGGTGGTGCCGAGCTTGGTGGAAACCACTTTGCCCTTGAGGTCCTTGATATCCTTGACGTCGTTGTTGTCGGCCTTCACCAGGATCAGGAGACCGGCGTTGTAGTAGGGATCGGAGAAGTCGATCACTTCGGCGCGCTCGGGCTTGATGGTGATGCCGGCGATGCCCACGTCGATCTGACCGGACTGCAGGCCCGGGATGATGCCGTTGAAGTCCATGGGCTGCAGATCGTACTCCGCGCCCATGTGCTTGGCGATGGCGTCCCACAGCTCCACGTCGAAGCCGGTATGCTTGCCGGTTTCAGGATCCTTGAACTCGAACGGCGGGAAATTGGTGTCCGTGGCCACGACCAGCTTCTTGGCGAAAGCCTGGCCGGAAAACATAACCACCAAGGCAAAGGCGCACAACAGGGTCAGGATGCGTTTCATGGGTTCCTCCGTCGCGGTTTTGAACGTTCGCCTCGCCGTGGAAGGGCGGAGGCGTTGCGGGCTGGGTCGCCGGAAAAGGAAACTTTGCCGTATTACCCCGATGATTTCAAGAGCGTTACGAATATCCTTCTGAATTGCTCAAAATAATGCGGCTGTTTGGCCCCTTCGTCGAATAATATTCGTTTTTCATCCCCAGCCCCCTCTTCCTCCAGAATGCAAACCGATTGACGGCGAGCCGGAATGTGTTCACTTTTATCATGAGATGTTTCCAGGACATCCTTCCATGCCGGAGCCAGGCGCGTTCCGGCCGAAGCGGGAGAACGTCATGCGACAGGCGATTCTCATTTTCTGGGCGATGTGGCCGCTTTTCGCCTTGCCGGTCTCCGGAGCCTGCCAGACGCCCGGACGCGTGGTTCTGACCACGCTTTCCTGGCCGCCCTACGCCTCGTCGGCGCTGCCGGGAGGCGGGCAGAGCGTGGAGACGGTCCGCAGGGCTCTCGCGGCCACGGGGCTGACCCTGGACGCCCAGTTCTATCCCTGGAAACGGGCCGTGGCCATGGCCCTGCGCGACCCGGCCGTGCAGGGCTATTTCCCGGAATACTACGACGACGGCGTGGCCGTGAATTTTCTGTTTTCCGAGCCCATCGGCGAAGGCCCCCTCGGGTTCATCGAGCGCGCGGACAAGCCGGTTTCCTGGAAGCGGCTGGCGGATCTGAAGGGGCTGCGCATCGGGGTGACGCTGGGCTACGTCAACACGGCGGCGTTCGACCGCATGGCGGCGTCCGGCGAATTGACCGCGGACCCGGCGGTGGACGACGCCGCCAACGTGCGCAAGCTGGCCGCCGGGCGTCTGGACCTCGCGGTCATCGACCTCAACGTGTTCGCCTACCTGGCCCGGCCCGGAGGCGGACTGGAAAAGGAGGCGGAGAAGCTGCGGGTCAACCCGCGTCTTCTGGCCATGCGCGAGCTCTACGTCTGCTTCCGCAAGGGCCCGGGCGCGGAGAAGCTCGCGGCGCGGTTCAACGAAGGGTTGCGGCGGGTTCTGGACGGGGACGCCGGAGAGGCAACGCTGACGCCCCGAACGGAATAATTTTTGCAGAAACGCACCTGGGAAAAATCATCCACAGCGATAACCAGGGAGCGTATCATGGACATCGGTTCGCTTGCATTTCCGCCGGGATTTTCTTCGCAACGCGGTTCCAAGGCGCCGGGGGGAGCCGACGACGCGGCCGCGAGTTTCTCCAAACTGCTCGAAGATGGCAAATACCTTCAGGGGGCGCGATGGATCGCGCGCGAAAGCCCCCTGCCCGAAGACGTGCACCCCGTGGACCCCGGCGCCGAACCGGAGTATTTTCTCGACCACCTGGTGGCCGGTCACAAGGAAGGCCTGCCTGTGATCGAGGAAACCCCGGCGGAGGAGGCGAAAGCGGTGGACGATCTCCTCAATTGGGCCGCTTCCAGAGGACAAAACCTTGAGGAGACCACGTTCATCAAGGGGAACATCCCGGTCTTCGACGGGCCCACGGGACCGAAAATCGGCTACAGGATCGTAACGGCCATGAGCCTGCCCATGCCGCCCCTTTGCCAGGACGGCGGCGTCAATGGCGCCATGCCGGACGCCTAGCGGCGCGTTTTCTCCCGCCTTGAAAAATAACCGGTCCGGGGACGGATTCCTCCGTCCCCGGACCGGTACGCCCGTCAGCGCCCCGGCTGACCGGCGTCTGCGTCCGCTATTTCTTCCAATACGGGTTGGCCATGTCCTCGAAGGCCGACAGGGCCGCCGTGGAGCCGTCGCCCACGGCCGTGACGATCTGCCGCACCCCGCCGGTCACGTCCCCGGCCGCGTAGATGCGCGGAATGTTCGTGCGCATGCTCCGGTCCACCTTGATGAACCCGTCCGCGGTCAGCGTCACCCCGAGCTGCTCGGCCAGCTCCACGTTGGCCGCGTGCCCCACGGCCGCGAACACGCCGTCCACGGGAATCTCGGTCTCGCTCTCGTCCGCCACGTTGCGCAGCCTCACCCCCGTGACCCGCTCGCCGCCCAGGATTTCAGCCACCACGCTGTTCCAGATGACGGGAATTCCCTCGCGTTCGAGGCTCTCCTGCAGGCGCCGCTCGGCCCGGAAGGCGTCGCGGCGGTGGACCACGGTCACGTCCACGCCCAGATTCTTGAGATGCAGCGCGTCCGTGAGCGCGGTATTGCCCCCGCCCACCACGACCACCTTCTTGTCCTTGTAGGCGTAGCCGTCGCAGGAAGCGCAGTACGAGACGCCCCGGCCGAAAAACCGGTCCTCCCCGGGCGCGCCGATCTTCTTCCAGGTCGCCCCGGTGCACAGGATCATGGCCTTGCACACGTAGACCGCCCGGTTGGTGTAGACTTCGAGGCTTTTCCCGATCTTGACCTCCTCCACGCCCTCGCCCTCGCGGATGTCCGCATACTGGCGGGCGTGGGCGCTCATCACGTCCATGAGGGCCTTGCCGGGAATGGACGCGTGGCCGGGATAGTTCTCCACCACCGGGGTGATGGTCACCTGGCCGCCCACCACGTCCTTTTCCAGGACCACGCAGGACAGTCCGCTGCGGTTGGCGTAGATGGCCGCCGTAAGCCCGGCCGGACCCGCGCCCACGATCACGATGTCCGGCTCTTCCACAGGATAGTCCTCGGGAGCGCCGAGCGCGGCCAGGTCGTGGGCGTGGCCGCCGCCCTGTTCCTTCAGGATCTCTTCGGCGCTTTTCAGCAGCGCCGTCTGGATGGCCAGACGCTCCTCGGGCTCGAGCCCCAGCGTATTGACCGCGTCGTTGATGACCGTATGGGGCACGGAGCCCACCTTGTACCGGTTGGCCAGGGCCGTATGCTGGGAGGCGTCCACGCAGGCGACGCGGACAAGGCCCGGCTTTTCCACGGCCAGCTTGAAGGCGTTGCTCGCCTGTCCCGGACAGTAGGGGCAGCCGGGATTGACGAACACCTTGATGTCCCGCTCCTCCGTCAGTTCGGCCAGAATCTTTCGGGTTGTCTCCGAAGCGCCGCTTTGGCCCATGGAAACCCGGATGATGTTTTCGATGAGCGTCCGGGCCTCCTCCCCGAGCGGCGCGCCCTCGTACCGGATGGCGTACCGGTCCGGATTGACGAGCAGGGTGGGCGAGAAGGTCGCGTCGTATTTCTTCGCCTGCTCGCTTGCCAGATCATAGACCGGCGCGCTGATTTTCGGACTGAGGCCGGCCAGCTCCGCCGTCAGACGGACCATGTACTCGGCGTAGGGCGAGGGCGAGGCGCGATCGATGAAGGCCATGAGGACCACAGGGTCCTTGAGGCCCGCGAAATATTTCCGCAGATCCTTTTTGGCGTCCTCGGCGATGAGCGGCTGGGGCGCGGCGTCCCCGGCTTTCGCGGATTCCGCGCCGCCGGCGGCGTCAGGCGCCGCCGGGCTCTCCGGCGCCTCGGCCGCTTCTTGGGGATCGGTCTTGGACTCGGTCTTGTTTTTCTTGAAAAGGGACATGGGCGCCTCCTTTCGTTCAGGCCCGTCGCGGCGGATTCATGGAGAATTCCATAGACATACCGCAAGCCTTCCGGCGAGGCAATTCCCGCATCCCGGCCAATGCCCGTCTCCTCCCTGGCGCTTGTTCCGGCCTTCGGATAGAATCCTCGCCGCCGCGTGAAACCCGGCCGCCAACGCAAGAGGAAAGCCGACCCATGGAAAAGTTCGAAAAGATCATAACCGCCTGCTTTGAAAAAGGGTTTTCCGACCTGCATATCGCCGGAAACCACCCCCTGGTCTGCCGCAAGGACGGGCGCATCTATTTTCAGAAGGACTTCGTGGCCGGGCCGGAATACATCGACGATCTCGTGAAAAGGCTCCTCAACCCCAGGCAGCTCGACAGGCTGCGCAAGCGCTGGTCCGCCGATCTGGCCGTGACCATCGCGGGCAACCGGCTGCGGGTCAACGTCTTCAACTCGGCGCGCGGCCTGGCCCTGGCCATCCGCTTCCTGCCCGGACGCATCCCCACGGTGGAGCTTTTGAACCTGCATCCCTGCGTCAAGGATTTCTGCGGCGAGCCCACAGGGCTGGTCCTGGTCTGCGGCCCCACCGGCAGCGGAAAGACCACCACCATCGCCTCGCTGGTCAACGAGATCAACGAAACCCGCCCCGCCCACGTCATCACCCTGGAAGATCCCATCGAATACCTGTTCTCCTCGCGCAAGGCCTTCATCGAACAACGGGAGCTGGGCAAGCATTTCCACGCCTTCGCCGACGGGCTGCTCGACGTGTTGCGGGAGGCGCCGGACGTGGTGGTGGTGGGCGAGATGCGCCGGCCGGACACCATCCGCCTGGCCCTGGACGCCGCGGAATCCGGCCACCTGGTCATCTCCACCATGCACGCGGGCTCCCCGGAGGAGGCCGTCTACCGCATCTGCAACTCCTTTCCCTACGAGAGCCAGGAATTCGTGCGCCGCCAGCTCTCCTCCTGCCTGGCCGGAGTGATCGTGCAGCAGCTGCGCTTTTATCCGTCCCTGGGCTTTTCCGTCCCCAGGCTTTGCATGCTGCGCAACAACAAGGCCGTGCGCAACATGATCCGGGAAAACAAGCTGGTCCAGATGGAAGGCCTCATCGAAACCAGCCGGGAACGGGGCATGTTCTCCTTCGAGCGCTACCAGAGCGAATTCCTGGACGCGAAAAAGGATTTCATCCCGCCGTCCAAGGCGCTCAACTCCGCCGTCGGCGCCGAGTTCCCCCAGGAAATTTTTTCCTCGCTCATCGACTACTCCGCCGACTACTCACCGGAGCGCGACGCCGGGCTCTGCTGCGCCCCCCCGGACGAGCCCGCTCGTCCCGCCCCGCCCGACGGGTCCGCCGAACTGGTGGACGCCTACATCCGGGAACTCGAACGAAAATCCTGACCCGCCGGAAAACAACGAACAAGAGCCGCCGGACCATGCCTGGTCCGGCGGCTCTTGTTCCTCGAAATACTCGGTCTACCAGCGTCCGGGCATGATCTCCAGGAAAGGACGCGGCACGTATTTGACGAAATCCCGGCCGAGCTTGTGCAGATGCCGCATGCGGCCCTCGATGACGATGGCCTGGGAATACAGGTGCATGCGCTCGTAATGCCGGGGCGGCTGGAACCGGTTGTTGGGCGTGAGCGCCACGGAAACCTTGGTTTTGGGCTCGTAGACCACCAGCGCCTCGGGGAAAAAGAACGTCCCCTTGAGCCATTTGGCGCATTTTTCAAAAAGCGACGCGTGGATGGCCGTGAAATGCTCCGTACGCAGCCGCTGGAACGAGGGCGGAATGGTCTCGTTGGAGACGTAGGCCAGAGGCGCGCCCGCGAACCGGTCGTACACGGCGGGATCCCGGGCGTCGGCCGTCAGGATTTCCCCAAGGCCCAGCCGCCCGGCCATGAGCCCGGTGCGTTCGGCGATGGCCCGGTCGTATTCCACGCCCCAAAGCTCGCGTTCCGAAAACCCGTGACGGCCCGCCTGGACGAAAGCCCCCAGAAGCAGGGCGCCCGTGCCCGACCCCAGGTCCAGCCCCCGATAGCGTCCGGACGGATCCGCGTTGAAAAGCGGGCGGGTCATGATGGAACGCAGGATGTGCGCCGACTTGGGCAAATCCGCCAGCATGCGCAAGGCGTAGCCGTAGTCCCGAAAGGCCGGGAGCGCCTTGCGTTTTTCCTCGTCCTCGGCTCGCCAGATGACGTAGAACTCCTCGAAAAGCTCGGAAATATCCCCCAGCGGCACGACGTGCTTTTCAGCGCCCGGATAAATGTAGGCGAAGAAATACTTCACCAGAAGATTCATGATCCGCCCGTCGTCAACCGGCAGGCGCGGGTCGGCCAACATGGCCAGATCCTCGATCAGGGGCGTCTTTTCATAAATCCCCGGCTTGATGATCTGGGCCGATCTGCGCTTTTTGCGATCAATTTCAGGAGGCTGCGGGGCGCCGGCGTAAGCGGCTTCTTGGGTCAAAATCATTTCCCCTCCTTGGGAAGGATAGGCGGACATGGCCGTTCCCTGGACGCGGTCGTGGGACCGCGTTGCAAGGCGTCATGCAGGTTTGGCGCCTGCCGGAGTGAAATTGAAAAAAAAACGCGTTCCCGCCGGATATTGGCGGGAACGCGGTCGGAAACCCGTCCAGTCGGCCGGGAAAAAACGTCCCGCTCACCCGGCCGATGCGACCGGTTCGATCAGGGAGGGCTCGTCCACGCCGGGATTATTGACGCCCTTCCCCACTTCCCGAAGGCAAAGCTCCGGCCCTTCCTGACGGAAAAATGACTCCGTCCCTTCCGGGTCCTGCATGAGCGGATCAAGCCAGGCCCCATACTCCCCAGGCGAAATGATCACCGGCATGCGCTCGTGGATGGCCGCCGCCGCGCCCGTCGCCTGCCGGGTCAAAATGGCGCAGGTCATGCGCTCCTCCCCGAAGGGACTCTCATGGCGCTCCCACAGTCCGGCCAGGGAAAACAACCCGTCGCCGGGCAAATGGAAAAAATACGGCCGCTTGCCGTCCTCCACCCCGCTCCACTCGTAGAACCCCGTGGCCGGGATGAGACAACGCCGGTATTTCAGCGCCGCCTTGAAGGCGGGCTTCTCCGCCGCCGTCTCGCACCGGGCGTTGATGAGCTTGGCCGCCATCTTCACGTCCCGCGCCCAGAACGGCAAAAGCCCCCAGCGGAAGAGCCGCATCCCCCGCGCCCCGGTCTCCCGGGAACAAACCACCGCCTCCACAAGTTGCGAAGGCGCGATGTTGTAACGCATGGGCGCGTCGGGAACCAGCGCCAAACCGTAATGATCAGCCAGCGTCTTCCTGGGAATGCCCAGGGCGAATCGTCCGCACATGTGTTCCGCCTCCGGCGGCCAGGGGAGAGGGGAAACCTTCCTTAAGGAAGAAGGTTTCCCCTCTCCCCTGGACCCCTCTCCCTTTCCAAGAACCTTTACCGGTTTTGGAGTTGTTATGGGGTTAAGGGCCTTGTCCGTTCTCTTGCGTCTTATGAGGCGTCCTCGAATTTGACGATGACCAGGGTCACGTCGTCCTCCACCGGGGTCTCGCCGCGAAAATGGTCCAGAGCGTCCGTGATGGCCGTGAGCATGTCCCTGGCGCTCCCCTGAAGCGCCTCCCGGACGACCGCCATGGTCCTTTCCTTGCCGAACATCTCCCCCGAGGGACCGCGCGTCTCCCAGACCCCGTCCGAGCCGATCAAAAGGACCGCCCCGGGCGCCGCCGTGACGCGCCGCTCTTCATAAACCGCGTCCTCCACCACCCCGAGCGTCAGCCCCGGCCCCTTGAGTTCCGTGACCGTCCCGTCCGGAGCGAACAGCATGGCGGGGTCGTGCCCGGCCCGGGCCCAGCGGATCTCCCGCGTTCGCGGATCGACCCGGGCGTAGAACAGCGTCATGAACCGGCCCGTGCCATAGGTGTCCGCCGTCAGCTCCCGGTTCACCCCGGCCAGGATGGCGGCGGGCGGCGATCCGCCGTGGACCAGCGGCCGCAAGAGCGCCCGGGCCGTGGTCATGAGCAGCGCCGCGCCCAGGCCGTGCCCGGTCACGTCCCCGACCGCCGCCCCGAGCATGCCGGCCGTCTCGCCCTCGAACGTGAAAAAATCATAGTAATCCCCGCCGGTCTCATCGCAGTAAATGCTGATGGCCGCAGCGGAAAGCCCCGCCACCTCCGGCGCCCTGGCGGGCAGCAGGCTCTTTTGCACCTCCATGGCCAGTTCCAGCGACTCGCGCATGCGCGAACGCTCCAGAAGCTGGGGCGCCGCCTCGTTGAAAATCCGGCCAAGCTCCGCGATCTCGTCCTTGCCCCGTACGGGCACCCGTACGCTGAAATCCCCGCCCGCCAGCCGCCTGGCCGCCGACATGAGCAGCCCCAGCGGCCTGGTCACGCTACGCGCCCCGAAGAAGGACAGGGCCACGATGAACGCCACGACGAAAATCGCTATGATTCCCGTATAGTACATCTGCTCCGTAATGCGCTCGTGCACGTATTCGCCGGACTTGACCGCATCGGCCAACACGTCGGCCACCGGCGTCACGATCATGAGCGCCGAACCGCTCCAGGCCGGGGAATACGACCACAAGGCGTCCTCTCCCCCCCGCTTGGCCAGCAAAATGCCCGACGCGCCGTTCTCCACGTCCGCAATGATCTTTTGAAGCGACGCGGCGTCGTCGGAAACCAGCATCTCCTCCTCGCCGCCCTGCTCCAAGAGGGCCGAAGGCCGCATGCCCCGAAGAACCGGCCGCTTGGCCCGGACGCCCAGCTCCTTGCTTCCGTCGGGCCGCTCGATCACGGTGACCAGAAAAGCTTCCGCATCCGAAGAAATGTGCCGCAAGAGGGCCTTCTGACCGAACATGGCCTCCAGGGAGACCGCGATGGCCGTCGCCCCGGTGGGAACGCCCGCGCTCATGATGGGCCGGGAGACCGTCAGGATCATCCGCCCGGTGGCCGGATCGAGCATGGGAGGGGACCAGTACGTCCCCCCGGCCGCCACGGCCTTGGCATACCAGTCCGCCCGGCGCGCGTCGTAACCGAGAGGAAGGGTCTTGGGGCCGGGATAAAACCCCGCCAGACCGCTCTCTAGCCCCGTGGCCTGCCACAGGATCACGCCTGAAAAATCCTTGGAAATGCCTTGGTAGGAAGGCGTGAGCGCAAAAAGCCGGTCCAGCGCGCCGCCCATGAGGCCGGGGTCCGTTCCAGGCGCGGCCTTGAACGAGGGCTCGTTCTCGAAAAAAGCCACAGGCTCATGCTCATGCTCCGCATCGCCCATGCCCCGCCCCATGCCGCGGCCCATGCCCCGGGCGCTCGGGAGAACATGCGGTTTCCCAGAGGTCTCCGGCGACCCCGGCGATTCGGGCGAAAAAAGCGCCCGGGACGCCTCGGCCGCCTGAAACGCGATGGCCAGATCCAACGCCCGGCGCTCGCGCGCCAACAGCGCGGCGTGCATCTCCGAAAGCTGCAAAAGCCGCTTCTGCGCATCCGCAATAAGCGTCCCCGCCACCCTTGAGGACAATTCGTCCCCAAGAGCCGTCATGCTCCTCTGCGCGTTCATCCGCAAAAAAAGCACCGGCGCCAGCGACGCGCACAATAACAGTATCAAAAGCTTCCACCGTAGCTTCATACGCAAACCTTTGCGGCCCACGGCCGCTGGGGGAAGGGGAACCCCTCTTTTAGGGAAAGAGGGGTTCCCCTTCCCCCAG
>CALGYO010000215.1 GCA_937934715.1 uncultured Desulfovibrionaceae bacterium
CGAGATGTAGCCGTGACTGGAGTTCAGACGTGTGCTCTTCCGATCTTCTCCGAAAACGTCAGTTCTTAGGTCGAGCTCTGCTCGATCTTAGAAATGACGATAGCAGAGCGAAGGTTCCCCCTGGCGGGGGGCCGGGGGCGGCGCCCCCGTGCGCGCCGCAGGCGCCGCCGCTTGCCAGAAGGCGGCGATCATACTATCGGAATATGATCGAGAACCATCATTTCTGAACGCGTTGGAGGGCGCATGAACGATCGGATGGGGGACGATGTTCCCGCCGCCGATCGCCGTGATGATACGGCGTCGACCGCGTTGTCCCGCAGACTGTTTTTGAAAGGCGCATTGTACGGGACGGTCGTCGAGGCGTTTTATCCCGTCGCGCTCCTTGGGCGCATGGCCGGTCTGGCGGAGGCCTGGGCGCGGGAAATCCCTTCGGGCGCGCCCCACGGCGGCGTTCTCCCCAGGGCCGCCGGTCATGTGGAGCGGGTTTCGGCGGACGAGTCGGCCTGCGCCAGCTGCGGCTTGTGTTCCCTCGTCTGCGCGGCCGTTCATGGCGACGCGTTCGGTCCTTCCTGTTCCGGCATCGGCTTGCGGCGGGAGCCTTTTGTCTGCGAGTACGAAACCATCGTTTGTCTGCAATGCGCCGCGCCCGAGTGCTATTACGCCTGTGAGACGCAGGGCGCTTTTTTCATTGATGAAATGACGGGCGCCAGGGCGATAGACGGCGACAAGTGCGTCGGCTGCGGGCGATGCGTCGAGGCCTGCGTCTTCGAGATTTCCCGCATTCAGCTGGATGCGGAGCGCGGCGCGGCGTTCAAGTGCGACCTGTGTTCCGGACGGCCGGAAGGTCCGGCCTGCGTGGAATTTTGTCCGCGACAGGCCTTGCGGCTGGTTGGGGAGGGCGACGCATGAGCGGCCTTTTCGGATGGACTGGACGAATTTTGAAAGTCGACCTGAGCCAGGGGCGCATCGATGTGGCCGACGGCTCCGGCCTTGTCCGCAAGTATCTCGGGGGCAAGGGCCTCAACCACCGTCTGGCTTGGGAGGAGATACCGCCCGGCGCCGGACCGTTCGACCCGGAGAACCGTCTGCTCCTTTCCGTGGGCCCTCTGACCGGAACCTTGGCTCCGACCTCGGGCCGTATGGAAATCGGAGGCGTCGCGGCCCAGAGCTATCCGCCGATGTATTCGTATTCCGGGGTGGGGGGCTGGTTCGGCGCGGAACTCAAGTATGCGGGCTACGACGCCGTCGTCATTTCGGGAAAGGCTGCCAGTCCCGTCTATCTCTGGATAAACGACGACGTGGCGGAAATCCGCGACGCCGGGAGCCTGTGGGGGCTTGGAACCTACGATGCGCAGATCAGACTGAAGGAACTGCACGGACCGGACGTCCGCTCCCTGGTCATCGGCCCGGCGGGCGAGCGCCTTTCCAGGATCGCCATCCTTTTGAGCGACACGGAAAACGCGGCCGGTCAGGGCGGTTACGGGGGCGTGGCCGGTTCCAAGAATCTGAAGGGCGTCTGCGTGCGGGGAACGGGCAAGGTCAGGGTAGCCCGTCCCAGGGAATTGTTGGAGCTTCGCCGGGAGCTGGCGCCGCATCCCAAGAAAAATCCCGTGGAGCGGGGCGGAAAATGGACGTTCGACAAGCAGCCTGTTGAGAGCGTTCCCTATCCTCGGAATCACACGTCCTGCACCCACGCCTGCGACCGGTCGTGCTGGTTCGAGTTCCGCAGCGTGCCCAGGAAGACCCGGCCGGGGCTGCATGCCGGGCGGTGGGGCTGCGTGGGGCCGTATACGATCGGCTGGCAGCATCCCATGGGCTATGACTGGCCGCTGTGGTGGCAGGGCTTCGAAGGCGGCTTCGAGGCCACGGAGATGATCAACCAGTACGGTCTGAACGAGTGGGAGCTTTTGGCCGGGATGGTCCCCTGGCTGGTTATGGGCGACCGGGAAGGCGTTTTGACGGACAAGCGGTTCGACGCCATAAGGCCCGTCGCGGCGGATGACCCGGAATGGTGGATGCGCTTTTTGAAGACAGTCGCCTATCGCGAGGGCATCGGCGACCTGCTGGCCGAGGGCGTTTCCCGGGCCATCGACGCGCTGGGGCCCGAGCAATACGGCGACACGATCTATCGCGGGCCAAGGAAATTTCCCACCAAGATCAGTCTGCAGGAAGCCTGGGGCTACGCCGGGCATTGGAGCGGCCGGGGCATCCATGCGGTACGGCGGTTCCCAGGGTGGCTGATCGAATCCCTGGTCTGGATGACGGCGACCCGGGATCCGTTCAACGACACGCATATCGTGGCCAAGGACGAGTGGATGCGCGCATTCGAGGCGGCCCCGTATGAGAGCGATATGGGGCCGAGGATCGCCGTCTGGAACGAGAACCGCTCCCAATTGAAATCCAGTCTGACCCTGTGCGACTGGTCCTTCCCCATTCCGAGTAACACCGATGCGGAAAGCCGTCTCTTTTCCGCCGTCACCGGGGTGGAGCTTGACGAGGCGGCCCTGGACGGGATCGGCGAACGCTTGAAGAACATGCTTCGGGCGCTTTTGGTTCGCAACTACGATCGGAGCCGTGAGATCGAAATCAACCAGATCATGCCCTGGTTCAAGCGTCCCGACGCGACCGAGGGCGTACCCATCGACGAATCCCGGTTCAACGGCCTGGCCGACGCGTACTATACGTTGCGCGGCTGGGACGTACGGACCGGCAGACCCACCCGGAAGACGCTGGAGTCTCTGGACCTGAAGGACGTGGCGGACGCCCTGGAAGCGTGCGGCAAGCTGCCGGATCCGGACGAAACCCCGAACACGGCCGGTTAAGGGGCTCAAGAGCCCTTGCCGGCGTTCGCGTCGCGGCTACGGACGTTTCATGCGTCCGTAGCCGCGACGCGAAGCGCATTTACGGTTTTTTTTGGGAAGAGGGGAGAGGGGGGAGTCCGGAGGGGGGAGCGTGGAGGGACCTTTCTTTTTTCGTCAGAAATAGAAAGGTTCCTCCCCGCTCCCCCCTCTGGCGCCGGAGGCGGAATGCTTTTCTTACAGGATTTGCTCCAGGAACTTTTTCGTTCTGGGGTGCCTGGGGTTGTTGAAGAATTCGCTGGGCGGCGCTTCCTCGATGATGGCGCCCGCGTCCATGAAGACCAGCCGGTCGGCCACCTCGCGCGCGAAGCCCATTTCGTGGGTCACCACCACCATGGTCATGCCTTCCCTGGCCAGTTGCGCCATGACTTCCAGCACCTCGCCGATCATTTCCGGGTCCAGCGCCGAGGTGGGCTCGTCGAAGAGCATGATTTTCGGTTCCATGGCCAGCGCCCGGGCGATGGCCACGCGCTGCTGCTGGCCGCCGGAGAGCCGCGAGGGGAAAACGTCGGCCTTTTCGCTGATGCCCACTTTGTTGAGCAGCTTGAAGGCGATTTCCTCGGCCTTGGCCTTGGGGATTTTCTTCAGCTTGATGGGCGCCAGGGTGAGGTTGTCCAGGACGGTTTTGTGGGGAAAGAGGTTGAAGCTCTGGAAGACCATGCCCACTTCCATGCGCACCTTGTTGATGTCCACGGCGGGGTCGTCCAGGTCGTGGCCGTCCACCACGATATTGCCGCTGTTGATGGTCTCAAGGCGGTTGATGGTGCGCAAAAGGGTGCTTTTTCCCGAGCCCGAGGGACCCAGGATGACCACCTTTTCGCCGGGCGAAACGGACAGGCTCACCTTGCGCAGGGCGCACATCTGATCGAAGTATTTGACGACATCCGTGACGCGGATGATGGTTTCGGGGGTTTGGCTAGACATGGCGGGACAACCTCTCCTCCATGACGCTCACCAGCTTGGACAGGATCAGGGTGATGATCAGGTAGATGATGGCGACCATGGTATAGGTTTCGAAGTACAGGAAGCTCTCCGAGGCGAATTCGCGGCCCCGGCGCAGAAGATCCGCCACCGCCAGGATGGAGACCAGGGAGGTGTCCTTCAAAAGGGCGATGAATTCGTTGCCCACGGGCGGCAGGATGGTGCGCCAGGCCTGGGGCA
>CALGYO010000216.1 GCA_937934715.1 uncultured Desulfovibrionaceae bacterium
ACCGTGGACAAGGACGGCAAGATCCGCATGGACTGCTCCTCGCCCTACGCCATGGAACGGCTCATCGAACTCAAAGACCGTTTCGACGTGGCCTTCGGCAACGATCCGGACTACGACCGCCACGGCATCGTCACCAAAAGCGCCGGGCTCATGAACCCCAACCACTTTCTGGCCGTGGCCATCCGCTACCTCTTCACCAGCCGCAAAGGCTGGGGCGAAAAGGCCGCCATCGGCAAGACCCTGGTTTCCAGCGCCATGATCGACCGGGTGGCCAAAAGCCTGGGCCGCCGTCTGTGCGAGGTGCCGGTGGGCTTTAAATGGTTCGTGGACGGCCTCTTGACGGGCGATTTCGGCTTCGGCGGCGAGGAAAGCGCGGGCGCTTCCTATCTGCGCAAAGACGGCGCCGTCTGGACCACGGACAAGGACGGCATCATCATGGACCTTCTGGCCGCCGAAATCACCGCAGCCACCGGCCGCGACCCGGGCGAACATTACGAGGAACTGACCAAAGCCTTCGGCGCGCCCCTCTACGAACGCATCGACTCCCCAGCCACGCCCGAACAGAAAAAGACCCTGGCGGCGCTGTCCCCCGAGCAGGTGACGGCGGATAGCCTGGCTGGCGAGAAAATCCTGGCCAAGCTGACGCGCGCGCCCGGCAATGACGCGCCCATCGGCGGCCTCAAGGTTGTCACCGAAAACGGCTGGTTCGCCGCCCGGCCCTCGGGCACCGAAAATGTGTACAAAATTTACGCCGAAAGCTTCACCGGCCCCGAACACCTCAAAACCCTGCAAACCGAAGCCCGCGACATCGTCGACGCGGCCCTCGCAGCGGCAGGCGTATAGACGCATGGCGTTATGCCTCCGGCGGCTTAAGAACCTTTTAAGGAAAGGTTCTTAAGAATCTCCAAACCTCTTTACCGGTTTTTTCAGGGCGATGCGGCCGCATCGCCCTGAAAAAACCGGTTAAAAAGGTCTGGAAGGTTCTTAGGGAACCTCTCCTTAAGAGGTTCCCTAAGCCGCCGGAGGCATTCACCGGTCTGGAGACAGTATGAAGTTGTCGCAGCACGCGCTGGCGAGCGTTCCGTTTATGGCGGGCGTCTATTGGGCGACGGGTTCTTTGGCGCTGGCCGGGATCGCCGGGTTGGCCAGCGTCTTTATCGATCTGGATCACATTGGCGACTACATGTTGTATCGCCGGGGCTGGCGCGGGGTGCGCGATTTCTTTGAGAGTTGTGAAGGCGGCCGGCTGACCCGGCTGTATCTGTTTCTGCACGCCTGGGAGTGGCCGGTTTTGTTTTTTCTGTTGTACGCCACGGTGGGCGCGCCGATGTGGACAGCCATGATCGCGCTCGGCATGGCCTATCATCTGGCGTTCGACGCGGTGGGCAACAGGGGCAATCTCAAGCCCGGGTTTTATTTCATCGTCAAGCGCTATCGCAACGGGTTCGAGGGCGGGCTCCTCTACAAGCGGCCGACCGAGCGGCAGCTTGAGGCTTTGCGCCGCCGCGAGGGGCGTTGACGCCGCATCGCGTTGGGGAAGGCTTGCCGTTCGGGCCGTTCGCGCGTGTTGCGCGAACGGTCTTTGCTCGCTGTCGCGTGTCTCCTTAACGAACCGTGTTTCCCGCCCTTTGATTTACCGCCTGAGGTTTCCAGTGCGGGGAACGGGCGAAAAAATCCCGCAACAAATCGCAGAACCTGGACGCTTCCGGCGCCATGGCCCGATGCTGATCCCATATGAGCAGGATCGGCGCGGCGAGCGGTTCAGGCGCCCAGGGAAGCGCGATCAGCTTGCCTTCGGCCGCTTCCTGACGCACGGCGCATTCCGGGGCGAAGGACGCGCCCAGTCCCGCCATGACGCAGCGTTTGACCATCTCCACGCTGGAGCATTCCACCACTGTACGGGCGCCGATCCTGGCTTCCAGAAGGGCGCTTTCCACGAAACGCCGGGCGCTCCAGATGCGCGGGGTCAGGAAGAGGGGAACCCCGGCCAGGTCTTTGGGGCCGGCGGCGCCCCGCTTGGCCAGGGGGGAGTCCGGCGGGACGATGAGCAGGATGTCCGCCGCGCCGAGCATCTCCACGGCAAGTCCCGGGGCGGTGAAGGGTTCGGCCAGGATCAGGGCCAGATCGAAAACGCCCCGGCGCAGGTCGTGGACCAGGCCGTGGGGGGAGACCGTGGACACGGTCAGCCGGACGTCCGGGCAGGCTTGGCGAAAGGGCGGCAAGAGATGCGGCAGGCAGAAGACGCCGAGGCTTTGGGACAGGCGGGCGTTCACTTCCCGCGACACGGCCTGTTCGCCGCGCAGGGAGTTCTTGATGGAGGCTTCCAGGAAAAGGAGCCTGGGAGCTTCCTGCAGGAGCCGCAGGCCCTGTTCGGTCAGGGAGGCGTCTCGTCCGGAGCGGGAGAAGAGCGCCACGCCCAGGTCTTCCTCCAGGGTCTTGATCCGGGCGGTGACGGTGGAGGGCGAGCAGTTGAGCGCGGCGGCGGCCTTGCGAAAGGAGTTCTCGGCGGCCACGGTCATGAAGGTATGGACCAGGGCAAGATCAAGCATGTTCGGATTCCTCGAACAGGGCGTTCGGAATAATTCGTTTGTTATTCAAAGCGGTAAATCCTATCACAGGGTCGAAGGCAATATGCATTCCATAGCGTATTTCAATATTTCGAACAAGGAGGAAACCATGAGCGAGATGCTGAGAACGCTGACAACCCAGCGCAAGAAAGCGCATTCCCGGCTTTTGGCCCTGCGGTCCCCGGTCTACAAGGCCTTTTGCGACATGGAACAGGCGGCCTATGCGGACCGCGAGCTTCCGAAAATGACCAAGGAGCTCATCGCGGTGGGCATATCCGTGGTCATCGACTGCCAGTCCTGCATGCAGTGGCATATCGAGCAGGCGGCCGCGTCCGGGGCGAGCTACGCCCAGGTCCTGGAAGCGGTGGAAGTGGGCATCGAGATGGGCGGCGGACCGGCCACGGTTTCGGCGCGCTTCGCCCTGGCGGTCATGGAGGACGTCTACGGCAAGGAGGCGTTCGACGAGGCCTGCGGGCGGGCGCGTTCGTGACGGCCATCAGTCTCGCGGCGGTCCTGGCGGCGGCCATGGTGGGTGGTTTCGTCCAGGGGTTCGCCGGGTTCGGCTCCACCCTGGCGGCGCTTCCCATCATGACCCTGGCGCTGGACGCGGGCGCCGCCGTTCCGGCCGGATGTCTCATGGCTCTTTGCGTCAACATCGTCCTGGTCGCCAGGCTGCGCGCGCATATCCGTACGCGGGCTCTCTTGGGGCTCGTGTGCGCCTCCCTTCCGGGCGCGGCCCTGGGACTCGTCTTCATGGGCGCCGTGCCCGACGCCGCGCTCAAAGGGCTCATGGGCGCGGCGACCTTGTACGCGGCCTGGAAGCTATCGCACGCCGGACCGGCGGTCACGGCGCCCGGCAAGGGCTGGGCGGCCGTGGCCGGGACGGCGGCCGGATTTCTCGGGGTGAGCATCGGCATCAACGGGCCGCCCATCGTGGCCTGGACGGCCCGGCAGCCCTGGGACGCGGCCTCGGTCAAGGCCACGCTCACGGGGTATTTCTTCCTCACGGGACTGGTCATCGTGGGCGGGCAGGCGGCGAACGGGCTTTTCACGCCCACGGCGCTTACAGCCTTCGTCTGGTCCCTGCCCGCCCTTACCCTGGGTCTCTGGGCCGGGCTGGCAAGTTGCGGCCGGGTGGGGGAACGGGTCTTCAGGCTGGCCTTCTTGGGCCTATTGGCAATCACGGGCGCGAGCCTTAGCGCCGGGGCGGCGGCCACGCTCATTGGGCTGTAATCATGGGAAGGACGGAGCCGTGAGCTTACGGCGCCGGAGTCATCCGTAGAGGGAAAGGGACAGCTTGAAGCACTGGGCCTTGGCCGGGGTGAAGGTTTCCACCCTGGGCGCGGGATCGAGCTCCACGGGAATGTTGTAGCGCAGAAAATCGAAGGGTTTGTCTTCCAGAAGATGCAGACCGGCGGTTTTCTCCAGAAAAAAGAGCTCGCCCCAGTTGGTGACGTAGAGCAGCGAAATCTCGGCGATGCCGCGCTCCTCCCGGGGGACGCTCAGGTTCACGGTCATGAGCGCGGCCACGGCCCGCTCGGGGCGCAGATATTCCACAAGAGGAGGCTCGAAAGAGAGCCTGGGCGGAAACGCCGCGCGCAGGGCCGCGAAGAGCTCCTGGACGTCGGGAAAGGAGATGGGCGCGGCCAAGGCGCCGCCTTTGAGGTAGGTTTCCGGGAAAAGGAGATCATTGGCCAAAAGCCAGGCCCCCAGGCGTTCCAGGCTCCTGTCCCTGCGGATTTCCTCGCTTTCGCCCTTGCGTTTGCCGCGCGCTTCGCCGAGAGCCGTCCAGGCGGGTTCCCGGGCTTTGTCGTCATAAACGATCTCCAGGGCGCTGAACATGTCCTTGGGCGGCGAAACGAAGGGCAGGCGCATGATTTTTCCCGGACGCTTGCGAAAACGGCTCGCGATCTTGCGGCCGAGCATGGCCAGGTCGCGCTCCGAGATGGCCGGGGCGCTTTTCGCGACGCCGTCTTTCGCATCGCCGCCCGAGGCCATGAGGTTTTCGTAGGCCCGGGACAGGAACACGGCGAACCGGTCTCCCAGGGCCATGAGCTCATGAAAGGGGCTGGCCGCTTTTTCCGCATGCTCTCCGGCGGCGCCCGTCGCCGGGACGCCGAGGGATGAGCGGCCGCGAAAGGGAAAGAAGAACTCCACGCCCCGGCCGCCATGGTCTTCTCCCTGGGCTGCGGGGACCCTGTCCACGGGGTCCATGCCTGTCTTCTGGATGAAAGCCGTGCGCAAAAAAGCCATGCTTTCCCGGTCGTCCAGGCTTTCGTAATAGGCGTTCACGTCGCGAAAGAGCAGGGCGTAGGGGTCGGTTTCCCACACGCCGTCGTTTCCCTGGCACAGATTCGCCTTGATCCGGTCGCTGATGAGCCCGCCGTCCTCCTGGCCGCGCAGGTATTTTTCCAGAAGACCGATTTTCATGACCGACTTGAAGGGGTTTTTCAGGGACTTCACGATGAGCCACAAGGAGGCGCCGAAGTATTCCGGTCCGCCGATTTCCCCCAGGCCGCCGAGGTCCGTGAACAGTCCCGCGTAGAGAGGGCCAAGCCTCGCCAGGCGTTTTTTCATGGCCTGGTAGCTCGCTTGCGGCGCCCCGGGCGGGGTCATCCACCACAGCGGCGCCTTTCCGGCAAGGACCAGGGCCGTGCGGTAGAATTCCTCCTTGAGGAGCATGGCCTGGGCGGAGCCGCAGCTTTCCTCGTCGCTGAATCCGAACTTGTTCTCGCGCACGTCCTCCACGCTCATGGGAAAGAAATGGATTTCCAGGCCGCTCTCCTTTTCCGCCAGGAGTGCGATGGCTTCGAGCTTTTCGCTCAGGCGCGCGCGGTCGCCCGGCGAGGCGTCCCCGGCCTCGTAGCAGACCCAGACGTCCAGGTCCGAGCTTTTGGTCTGGGCGATGGCCCCTGCGCTGCCCATGGCGTAGACCGCCTGTATGGGCAGGGAGGGGTTTCCCTGGTCCGGCCGGGCGGACGCGGGCGCCGCGCCCAGGGTCTTGGCCAACAGCGCGGCCCCCTCGCGATCCGGGGCGTAGCCCGCGATTTTCGCCGGGATGGCGCGCTCGAAGCCGTTTTCCCGCATGACCTTGTCCGCCTCGATCAAGCCAGGGAGCATGGTCAGAAAGCGCGCGGCCTTGTCGCCCATCTTGAAGCCCGCCCAGTCAAGCCGCCGGGCGTTGGCTCTCAGGATCCTGCGCAGGCGTTTTTCAGCCTCTTCCAGGACAAGCCAGGTCTCCACGCATTTCCCGGCCAGGGAGGCCACGCCCTTTTGCGCGAGGGGGGGCGGAGGAAAATCCGCTGGCAAGCTCAGGGCGGCCTTGTGGAGAAGCGTTTTTCGCGAGGCCGCCCGAACGGAAAGGGGGATCGGACCGTCCGCGCGTACGTTTATAAACCGGCAGTCCTGGAAATAGCCGCTTTGGACGCGCGCGCTTTCTAGCCTGGCATTGGAAAGGAAGGTTTTCTCGAAGCAGCATTCGACAAAGGAAACGCCCTGGCAGATGAGCCCGTTCATGGCGGCCAGGCTGAAATTGGCTCTGACGAAGCCGCAGTTGTAAAAGCGGGCCTGGACGGCTCGAAATCCCAGAAAATCGCATTCATTGAAGGCGCACAGGGAAAAGGCCGGGGATTTGGCCGAGGCGTCGGAAAAATGCGTTCCCGTGAAGGCGCATTCGTGAAACGCCGTTTCGTTCAACCCGGCTATTTGAAAAAGGCAATGCTTGAACCGGCATTGGACGAACGAGGCCTTTTCACAGTCGGCCCCGGTAAAATCCACCCATTCGAAACGGCAATGGTGAAACGTCGCTCCGGATAATCCGCATCCCTGGAACTGGACGTTTTTGAAGACCGTTTCGGTGAAGGATATCTTGGCCAGGCTGGCCGCGCCGAGGGCGAGCCGGTTGAAGGTCCGGTTTGCGAAGGCCGCGCCGGGCGTGAAGGCTTTGAGAAGCTTCCGCCTGGCTTCGCGTTCCCTGGTTTGCGCCGGGTCCAGGCCCGCCAGCCTGCGGATGGCGTCGATGAGCTTTTCCGATTCCCCGTCGCTTACGGCCCGGTGGGGAGATCGTCTGCGCGGGTGGGGGGAGCGCGCTTTGGCGGGGGCGTGACGGGCGAGTTCCCTGAAGCGCTTGTTGAGCGCCGCCACGGCCAGGGCGTCCCCTTTCCCCTCTTCCTCCAGCGTCTTGGCGGACGCTGCCAGAATCTCGCGAAAACGGCCCGGCTCCCCGGTCGCGGCGGCGTCGAAAAGGAGGAACAGCGCGTTTCCCCGATCGCTTTTCTCCAGGGCCGTCAGGAAATCCCGGAAGGCTTCGGGATTCAGGCCGCACAGGATGGGGACGAGGCTTTGGCGGATGTCCGGCCGGTCCGCGTACCAGGCGGCCAGGGGGCGGCCGCAGCGCCTGGGATCGAGGCGGGCGAGGGCCGCAAGGGCGGCCAGTCTGGCTTCGTCTTCGGGATGGTCCGCGTACGCCGCGATCTTTTCAGCCGCGAAAGGGACGTCCGGTCCTTTCGCGTCCTGCGCCGCCCGGCAGACGGCCGCGATGACGGCGGCCGAGGTCCCGGCGGCCCGGGCGGCCAGCAGACCGCACAATCCGGCGCTGCGAAGGGGCGCGATCACCTTGGCCATGTACAGGCTTTGCTCCTCGCTTAAGCGCATTTTGAGGAGCTGTTCCAGCCAGACGCCCAGACGGCCGGTCAGAAGCGCGTTGGACACGGCCAGGGCGGGCTTGTCCGCGCGGCTGGACAGGTACTCCAGAAAAACGAGCGCCTCTTCCGGATCGTCGTTTTCCACCCGCTCGAAAAGAGCCAGGGCCCATTTTGTCAGCTCCTGAGGGCGTTTTTCCCCTTCGCGCAGGACGGCGTTGGCGAAAAGAAGCTGTTCCTCCACCGGGAAGCCGGAAAGGATGGCCAGGACATGTTCGATGGCCATGTGGTTTTTCAGGGCGAAGGAGACGGCCAGACTCTCGCCCAGGAAGCCGAGCTTGAACAAAAGCTCCAGGGCGGTCTTGATGAAGGCGGGATTGTGGGAGGTTTCGAGCATCTGGGCCGTGAGGTAGGCCAGGTCCGAGGAAAAACCCCGGATTTCCGGACTCTCGGGGGGAAGCCGCAAGACAAGGCCCATGGCCTGGCGCAACAGGGGAATAAGCCCCGTGAAATCAATACCCGAATAGGTGAAAACCGTGCGGCGGATCTGTTCCAGAAGCTGAGCGAGAGGAGCGATGGCGGACGGCATGGCGGATGTCGAGGTCTGGGCCTAGGCCCGTTCCCGGCAAAAATGGGGAACGAAAAAGGGTGTCACGCAAGGCGTCCTTCTAAGCGCGCGGCGTCGGATCCATGCGCGCTTCAGTTGTTTTGCAGGTTGTCCGCGTAATAGTTCACCTGGCGCATGGGGCTCAAATAGGCGTGGGCCTCCCGGGAGAGTTCCTCGGGTTTGACGTGGCGGACGACCTTGAGATCGTCCTCGATGGTCAGGTCGATAACCAGAGCCTCCTTTTTGGGAACCTCCGGGTGGTAGACCATGACGCTCGGCCTGAAGGAATTCCGGGGATTGGTGGAGATGACCATGCCCGTCAGGTTGTTGGAAAGCTCCACGATGCTTCCCGGCGGGTAGACCCCGAGGTGTTTGATAAAAAGCGATACGAGTTCGGAGTCGAGCTTGCCCCGGCGCTGGTACATGGCCTTGAGGGCCTCGTGGGGCGTGAGGTAGCCGTCCTCAAGCTTGCGGTTGCACAATTTGTCGTAGGCGTCGGCCACGGCCACGATGCGGGCCAGGGGCAGGACGCCGTCGCCGGAAAGCCGGGCGGGAAAGCCCTGGCCGTCGAGGGTTTCGTGGTGCTGGAGGATGATCTTCACGGCCATGGCCGGGAAATGGGGAAGAACGGACGCCATACGCGCGCCGATCCTCGGATGCTCCATATAGTATTCCCGGATCACCTTGTTCATGGTGGTGATGTTGTCCTTGGAAAACCGCTGGATGGGGACGCGGCCCTTGCCCAGATCGTGAAAGAGCGCGCCCATGCCGAGTTCACGCATGGCCGTTTCGTCAAGTCCCCGGACCTTGCCCAGCATGAGGGAAAGGACGGTCACGTTCATGGCGTGGTAGTTGCGCGTTTCCTCCTTGGGCTTGGAGGTGATGAGATTCACCACCACGTCCAGCTGGGAGACGAAGGCGTCCACCAGGGATCCGACCACCTCCTGCGCGGCGGTCATGACCTCCTGACTCGGCTTGGCGGCTTTTTGAAGAACCCCGATGGCCAGGCCCACGGCTTTTTCATAGCGCTTTTCGCAGGTGGCGAAACGCTGGCGGCGTTCCTTGTTGCGTTCGATGGTTTCCCGTTTGAGGCCGAGCAGTTCAAATGAAACCGGCGTCTTGGCGATTTTCGCGGCTGAAGCGCCAGGATCCGCCCCTTGCAGCTCTTCAAGGGGGATGGGCAGGCTGTCGGATTTGTCGGAAACGCAGATGACGTGGGTGAGACCGAGTTTCTTGATCCGTTCGATCTGTTCCGGCGTCTTGATTTTGAAGGACTTTTTGGAGAAAATGCCTCCTTTGTCCTTGGCGTCGAGCCGAATATGGAGCCCCGGACAGAGTTGTTCTATCAGGATGGGGTATTCATTGACTTGCATGGCTCGGGCCCAACGATTCCGGCGGTTGATGAAAAGCCGGTCCGCCTCGTCCTTTCGACGGCCGGACAGGCTTGCCGGGTTTGCCGCGCCCGCCAAAGGACAGGATGCGAAGCGCGATGGAACGTGGCGAACATGCGCCTCCCCGTTGCGCGGGAAGCATTGCTCAGGTAGTATCCCTATAGACTTGCGTGTTTTAAGCTGTCAACACGAGAAAATCACGGACATGCGCCGCAAAGGGACGCCGTCCGGGAGACCAGGAAAGGACGCATGACCGTGGCCAAGGAAGCCGAGCCCCAGCTCAAACGCATCAAAGGGGTTTTTTCCACAGAATCCTCGCATTATCTGGGGTTTGGCGAGACCAAGAAAAAGGTCTCCCAGCAGGTTTTCGTCTACGCCGAAGAACAGAGCGACGGCCGGGTGGTCATCCAGCGTCTCAACCGGGCCTTCATGCCCGGCGGGCCCAAAAAGCGCATCAGCCGCGAAGATCTGCTGAAAAAATACATGCCCGAACCGGCCATGTATCTGAACAAGGTCGTGCCCATCATGCGCCGTGTGGAGGACGCGGTGGAGCGGGGGGACATGCACCGCGAGCGGCAGGAATTCTTCTCCGCCGAATTCGAATATAAAAACGTCCTGCGCGTGGACGAGGAGCATATCCGGGCCACCTTCGGCCTGGGACTGACCTACATGGACCGCAATGAAAAAGAGAACGCGGAAGTGGTCTTTCGCAAGCTCGTGTCCATGGACGCCGCCTTTGAGCCGGAGCACAAGCACATTTTCAACGAGTTCGGCATCCGCATGCGAAAGCTCAAAATGTACAAGCAGGCCATGAAATACTATTCCCGGGCCTATCACCTGTGCAAGGACGACGAACACCTCATCTACAATATGGCCAGGACCATGTTTGAAAAAGGCCGCCCCGCCACGGCCAAACGGTTCTTGACCCGAGCTCTATCCATGAATCCCGATTTCAGGGAGTGCAAGCGCTTCCTGGAGTACCTGGAAAGCGGCGAAACCCTCCCTGAGCCGTTTTTTCACGAACCTGCCTGAACGCTTTCCAGTCCTGTTCCCGTTTCGGGGAATGTCTTGTCCGCCGATATCTCGGCAATATCGGCATATGCCGCGCAAATTTTTTTCCGCGAACGCAAAGGGTTGCTTCCTTCAGCGCCTTGTTTTCAGACAATCCCCCGCCATTGTTCGAATAATGCGCGAAGGTCCGGTTCTTGCCCTTCCAATCGCGAGGAGTTCGCCTGCCTCCCTGGGAGATATCATGTCACCTGAGCGTCTGAATGTGCGGAGCATGCGACGCAAGCTTTTCGTCAGCCATTTTTTCGCGGCGCTTGGAGCGTGCCTTGCCGGCGTCGTATTTTCCTGGCGATGTCCGGATGAGCTGTCCTGTCTCGCGGCCCTGGCCGCGCCCGTCATTTCCCTGGGGGCGGCGCTTGCGGCCGTGCGCGCCTTGGCGGCGCGCGGCGCCCATGCCGCGGATCCGGAAAAGCCGGATATGGCTGCGGCAGCGTTAGTGGATGACGGCCGGACCGCCCCTGCGGCGCGCAATGCCTTCGGCGCGGAGGGCGGGGCGGGACTGCGGGAGAGAAACGCCGAGCTCGAGCGGCAAAACAGCCGGTTGCTCGCCGAAATAGCCGAAAGAAAGCTCCTGGAGGCGCGACTGGCCCAGGCGGCCGGAACCGACCCCCTGACCGGGCTTCCCAACCGGCGAGCGGCCGAGGAGCGGCTCGCCTATCTGGCCAGCCGCCACAAGCGTTCCGGGGAACGATTCGCCGTCGCGTTGTGCGATCTGGACCGCTTCAAGAGCGTCAACGATCGCTTCGGCCACGAAACCGGGGACGCGGCCCTGCGCCACGTGGCCGGAGTCTTTCGCGCGGCGCTGCGCGAGCAGGACATGGCCGCGCGTTGGGGCGGCGAGGAATTTCTGCTCATCTTTCCGGATACGGAAATTTCGGGCGGGCGGATCGCGGCGGAAAAGGTCCGGACCAGACTCAACGCCAGGCTGTGCCGGGTGAACGGACACGCCTTTCGCCTGAGCGCAAGCTTCGGCCTGGGTTTGTACGACGGATCGGACGGGATCAAGGCCGCCGTGCGCGCGGCGGATCAGGCCCTGTACGCCGCCAAGAGCCTGGGCCGGAACCGAGTGGCCTGCGCCGCGCCGGACGATGCTCCTGACACGTCCGAAGCGCGGTGGATCGCTGCTCCCCATGAGGCGTAAACGGATGACGCGATCATGCGTTCGCTTGGAGTGGCCGTATTCGTTGCGGCTCCGCTTTGCGCGGGGGCGAGGCGCCGGGGAGCGTATTTCGGGGCCGGTCCGTCAACAGGACACGCCAATGCGGCCGATTGCCCAAGGGCATTGTTTTGTCTCTGGTTCGTCAACAAGTCTCACCAATGCGGCCGGTTGGCTTGAAAACCACGATTTGTCTCCAATCCGTCAACAGGTTTCACCAATGCGGCCGGTTTGCCAGGGGC
>CALGYO010000217.1 GCA_937934715.1 uncultured Desulfovibrionaceae bacterium
ATCGGGGCCAACGGGGCGGGCAAGACCTCGCTTTTGGGCGCCATCTCCGGGATCCTCCGTTCGGGCGGCGGCGGGATGTCCTTTCAGGGCGAGGATATCGCCGGGAAGAAGCCGGAGAGGATCGTGCGCTGCGGGATTTCCCAGGCGCCGGAGCGGCGGCTGGTGTTTGCGCCGCTCACCGTGGCGGACAACCTCCTGCTCGGGGCGTACACGCGGCGCTCAAGCAAGGTCAAAGCCCAGGTGGCCGAGGATCTGGAGGCCGTGTACGCCATGTTTCCGGTGTTGTCCCAGCGGCGCAAACAGGCGGCGGGCACCTTGTCCGGCGGCGAGCAGCAGATGCTGGCCATCGGCCGGGCGCTGATGGCCAGGCCCAAATGCCTGCTCCTGGACGAGCCGGGCATGGGCCTCGCGCCCACGATCTGCAAGGAGATTTTCAAGCGCATCGTGACGTTGCGCAATGAGCGCGGGTTGACGGTGCTGCTGGTGGAGCAGAACGCGCGGGCCGCCCTGGCCGTGGCGGACCGGGGCTATGTGCTGGAGACGGGCCGGATCATGGTCCAGGGTCCGGCGGAGGAGCTTTTGGCCAACAAGGACGTGCAGCGGGCGTACCTGGGCCGGGAGCGCGAGGCCTAGCATCGCGTCCTTGAAGAACGTTCCCGGGTTTTTCAAGAAAAAAGAGCATATTTCCGCATGATCCTCAATATTCGCATCCGCTCGTTTTGAGGACGCGACACGAGGCCGCCACGCGCGGCGTGGGCGAAGGGAACGCTTCCACGTGAGGCGTCATGCGGCCCATCCTCGCCGGTTCGGGGATGGGGCGAGAATCCGGCGGGAAGGCGGAACGGCGCATGCGTATCGAGATGGGAACGAAGGTGGCCCTGGAGCTGGCTGGGCTGGAGGGGCGCGTGGGAAGCGTGCTGGTGGGCATGTCGCCGGACGCGTACCTGATCCTGTACGCGCCGCTGACGCACGAGGCCAGGAAGCGGGCGGGCCGCAAGAACGTGGTCACCGCCCGGTATGTGTTCCAGGGCACGGTGTTCGGCTTCAAATCCCATATCCTGGATCATATTTCCTATCCCGCCTCCTTGCTGTTTCTGGGGTATCCGTCCCGGGTGGAGGTGTTGGAGCTGCGCCGCGAGCCCAGGGCGTCGTGCCTTTTCCCCGGAACCTTGCGCCTGAACGCCATATGCGCGGGCTGCATGGTGCGCGACATGTCGCCGAGCGGCTGCCGGGTGGAGATCGACGCCGCGAGCGGGGGCGTCGACGACGGGGTTTTCGCGCCGGGGCTTCGGGTCCTGTTGGAATTTTACGCGTTCGAGGCGAAAAACGCCTACAGCGTGTACGCCGAGGTGGTGAACGCCTGTTGCAGGGACGGGGTGTTGTCCGTGGGCCTGTGTTTCGACGAGACGCACAAGCATTTCAAGAAGGTTGTGGCGAGCTATGTGAATGCGGTGGCCGCCGCGACGGCCTAGGGGCCGCATTGTGGGAGGGCGCGATGTATTATGAACCGAAGTTCGAGACCATGGAACGGGCCGATCTTGAGCAGTTGCAGCTCGAGCGCCTGCAATCCACCCTTTCCAGGGTATCCAGGAACGTGCCGCATTATCGCAAACGTTTCGCGGAGCTTTCCATAGACCCGGACGAGTTCTATTCCCTGGACGACATGAAGCGGCTGCCGTTCACGGTCAAGGCCGATCTGCGCGAGAGCTATCCCTATGGGCTCTTCGCGGTGCCCTTGCGGGAGGTCGTCAGGCTGCACGCCTCGTCGGGCACCACGGGCAAGCCGGTGGTGGCGGGGTACACCAGAAACGACGTGCGCAAATGGGCGTCGCTCACGGCCAGGGTGCTGGTGGCCGGCGGGGTGGGCCGGGACGATCTGGTGCAGATCGCCCTGGGCTACGGGCTTTTCACCGGCGGCTTCGGCTTTCACTACGGCGCCGAGGCTCTGGGCTGCGCGGTCATTCCCGCCTCCAGCGGCAACACCAAGCGCCAGGCGGCCATCATGCAGGACTACCGCACCACGGCCCTGGTGTGCACGCCGAGCTACGCCCTGTATCTGGCCGACACGCTGGCCGAGCTCGAGGTCAACGTCAACGCCTTGTCCCTGCGCTACGGACTCTTCGGCGGCGAGATATGGAGCGAGGCCATGCGGGCCAAGATCGAGGACCGCCTGAAGCTCACGGCCACCAACAATTACGGCTTAAGCGAGATCATAGGTCCCGGGGTGGCCGGTGAGTGCCAGGAAAAATGCGGCATGCACGTCAATGAGGATCATTTCCTCATGGAGATCGTGGACCCGGCCACCGGGGCGCCGGTTCCGGAGGGCGAGGCGGGCGAGCTGGTCCTGACCACGCTGACCAAGGAAGCCTTTCCCATGATCCGGTTCCGCACCGGGGATCTGACCAGAATTTTGCCGGAACCCTGCGCTTGCGGCCGGACCCTGCGCCGCATCGACAGGATTCTGGGCCGCACGGACGACATGCTGATCATTCGCGGAGTGAACGTCTTCCCGTCCCAGGTCGAGCGCGTGCTGCTGGAAGTGGAGGGGACCACGCCCCATTACCGGGTGGTGGTGGACCGCACGGGGGCGCTCGACGAGGCCGTGGTGGAGGTGGAGCCCACGGAGAGCATGTTCTTCGATTCCGTGGGCGGGCATCAAAAACTTGCGGAGCGCATCCGTCGCCGGCTGGCCTCGGAGCTTGGGGTAAGCTTCGAGGTGAGGCTTGTGGAGCCGAAGAGCCTGGAGCGCGCCGAAGGCAAGGCGCACAGGGTGGTGGACAGGCGCGCGTTGAAATAACCCGCGCCGCGTAAAGCCCCCCGCATTCGGCCGAAGGCGGGGGGCTTTTTCATGGGCGGGGGCCTTATTCGCCGTTTATCGCCTTGTGGAACATGCCCCAGGCGATGCGCAATCCGGCCAGACAGAAGGGCAGGCCGACGGCGGCCAGGATGAGCAGGGGGAAATTGTCGCGGATGAAGGGGATCTGGCCGAAGAAATAGCCGCCGAACAAATACAGCGGCGTCCAGATGAGCTTGCCCAGGGCGTTGTAGAAAAGAAACGGCCGGGGCTCCATGCCGGTGAAACCTCCCGCCAGCGGCGCCAGGGTCCGCAGCACGGGCACGAACCGGGCGGCCACGATGGTCATGCCCCCGTGCTCCTCGTAGTAGGCGTGGGTCTTGTCCAGGGCCTCGCGGCTCACGAATGGAATCTTCCGGCCGTAGAAAAACCGTTTGCCGAGAAGCCGCCCGGCCAGATAGTTGGCCGCGTCGCCGAGAAACGCGGCCGCGAGGAATCCCGGAAAAAGAACCCACAGGGAAAACATGCCCTGGGAGGCCATGCCCCCGGCGGCGAACAGGATCGTGTCGCTGGGAAGAATCGTGGCGATGACCAGCCCGGTCTCGGCGAACACGGTCGCAAACATGAGACCGTAGGCCCAGGCCCCGTAGACGGCGCTTATGGCGGCCAGATTGGCGTCCAGATGCAGGACGAAATCGAGGAGGCGTTGCATCGGGGCATGCTAGCCGGGGCCGGTCCCGGCGTCCAGCCGGAAAGGGGGCGGAAAACGCCGCGCCGGACGGCTTTTATTTCCGCCCGGGATGCGCTATCTCCCGGGAAAGCGGCGCTGGCCGCGCGGGGGATCGCATGAAGATACTCATCGTGGAAGACGATCTGGAGGCGGCGGCCTATCTGGCCAAGGGCCTCAAGGAAAGCGGCTACCAGACCGAGCACGTGGCCGACGGCAAGGAGGCTCTCTACCGCATCGCTGCCGAGACTTACGACGCGCTCATCGTGGACCGGATGCTGCCCGGCGTGGACGGGCTGACCATCGTGAAAACCATGCGCTCGGCCGGAAACGCTTCGCCCGTGCTCATCCTGAGCGCCCTGGGGGACGTGGACGACCGGGTGCGGGGGCTCAAGGCCGGGGGCGACGACTACCTGACCAAGCCTTACGCCTTCGCGGAGCTTCTGGCCCGGCTGGAGGCCCTCCTGCGCCGGGGCAAGGGCGACGCCCAGGAGACGGTCCTGCGGGTGGGCGACCTGGAGATGGACCTCGTGTCCCGGACCGTGACCCGGGCGGGCTCGGCCATCGATCTCAAGCCCAAGGAATTCTCCCTGCTCGAATACCTGATGCGCCACGCGGGCCACGTGGTCACCCGGACCATGCTCCTGGAGAACGTCTGGGACTATTCCTTCGACCCGCAAACCAACGTCATCGACGTGCACATAAGCCGTCTGCGCCAGAAACTGGACAAGGGCTTCGACCGGCCCCTCCTGCACACCATCCGGGGGGCGGGGTACAGCATCCGTGAGACACGTTAGGATACTAAATTCCTCGACCTTCCGCCTTTCCTTCCTCTACATGTGCGTGTTCGGGGCGTCGGCCGCGCTTTTGTTGTGGTTCATCTACGCCTCCACCTCGGGCTTCATGGACCAGCAGACCGACGAGACCATCAACGCCGAGATACGCGGCCTGTCCGAGCAATACGCCCAGCAGGGGCTGAACGGGCTGGTGCATGTCATCCAGGCCCGGGTGGCGGCGGACAAAAGCGGCAGCAGCGTCTACCTGCTGACCAACTGGAAGTTCGCGCCCCTGGCCGGAAACCTGCCCCAGTGGCCGAGCTTTTCCGAAACCCAGGACGGCTGGCTCACCCTCAACCTGGAGGAGCCGGAGTCCGGGCGCATGCGGGAGACCCGGGTGCGCTATTTCCTGCTGCCGGGGAACTACCACCTGCTGGTGGGCCGCGATGTGACCGAGCGCAACAAGATTCAGGGCATGATCATGGATTCCCTGGGCTGGGCGCTATTCATCACCGCCGCATTGGGAGGCGCCGGGGGGCTGCTCATGAGCCGGCGCATGCTCGGGGGCCTGGACGTGATCAACAAGGCCAGCCGGGAGATCATGAACGGCGATTTGAACCGCCGCATCCCTCTTCGCGGCTCCGGGGACGAGTACGACCGGCTGGCGGCCAACCTCAACGCCATGCTCGACCAGATCGTCCTGCTCATGAACGGGGTGCGCCAGGTGAGCGACAACATCGCCCACGATCTGCGCGGACCGCTCAACCGCATCCGGGGCGCTCTGGAACTCAGCCTGCGCACGGCAAAAACCCCCGAGGAATTTCGAGAAATCCTGGAAAACGCCACGGTGGAGATCGACAAGCTCCTGGCCACCTTCAACGCCCTGTTGACCATCGCCCAGGCCGAGGCCGGGTCCCGGCGCGAGGATTTCAGGGACGTGGACCTGGCCCTTCTGGCCCAGGAGGCGGCGGAGCTCTACGAGCCCCTGGCCGAGGAGAAGGGCATCGCCTTCACCGTGGACCTGGCCCCTGAGCTGTACGTTCCCGGCAACGGCCATCTGGTGGCCCAGGCTTTGGCCAATCTGCTGGACAACGCCATCAAGTACACGCCCTCGGGCGGCCGGGTGACGGTGACGCTGAAAAAGGAGCCTTCCGGGCCCGTCCTGTCCGTTTCGGATACCGGTCCCGGCATTCCTGAAGCGTTCCGGGAAAAAGCCCTGGAGCGATTCCAGCGGCTGGAGGCCAGCCGCAACACGCCGGGCAGCGGCCTGGGGCTTTCCCTGGTTGCGGCCGTGGCCAAGCTGCACCACGCCGCCATCGAGCTCGCGGACAACGAGCCCGGTCTTCGGGCCTCCCTGCGCTTCAAGGCCGCCTGACCGCCGCGGCTCCCGAGGAAATGCGGCGCTCTTCAAGCGCGCCGCTTACGCTGTTTCAAGAACCGGTCGCGGCATTGCTTCAAAAAAATCAAGGCCTCGCGGAGAAGTCCACGCGAGGCCTTGTTCTTTTTCGTCTTGCGCTCGAAGCGCGAACGTGGACCGCATGCACGGGCGTTGGCATGACTCCAAGCGGCGCGTCCCGCCGCTCGCGGTCGCGAGATCGCCGCAAAAACGCGGCCTTATCGCTTCAATCGTCCAGGTAGGAGCAGATATAGTCCGTGACTTCGGTCACTTTGAGCTTGAATTTCGCATTGGCGGGGACATCGAAGGATTGGCCGCCGGACACGGCGATCCAGTCCGAGGCGCCGGGCAGAAGGGTGGTCAGGGCGCCGGATTGGATTTCCATGCGCTCCGCCTTGCCCGTGCCGAATTCGTATTCGCCGGGCAGCATGACGCCCAGGGTCTTTTCCGTCCCGTCCGGCAGGAGGATTTTCCGGCTGGTCACCTTGCCGCCGAAATAGATGTTGGCTTTTTTGATCACGGTAACGTTGACGAATTCGGGCATATGCGCTTCCTTTGGGGTAAGAGGCGTAGGGCCGGACGATTCCAGGCCGGTTTCGTCCCTTACGCCGGGCGCGGCGTCAGCGTCAATGCGCCGCGAACCGTCCGCTTCAGGAAGGTTCGGGCTCGTGGGAACACGCCCGCGTCCAAGGAGAAGCGATATGGCGCAGAACGAGGCGGGAAGCCCGGTCCGGGCGAGGAGCGTTCAGGAGTACATCGACGAAACCCCGTTTTGGGCCAACGGCGCGCGGCTGACCTCGGCTCCGCTGACCCGGATGCAGTGGCGCATATGGGCGCTGGCCTCGGCGGGCAAGTTCTTCGAAGGGCTGGCCGTATTCATGACCGGCGTGGCCCTGCCGCTCATTGTCAAGGAGTTCGGACTTGACGCCATGGGCAAGGGGCTGGCCAGCGCGGCGCCCCTATTCGGCATCCTGGTCGGCGCTTCGTTGCTCGGCGGGATGGCCGACCGCTACGGCCGCAAACGCGTCTTCATCGCGGAGATGGCCCTGTTTCTGCTCTTTTTGATCCTTCTGGCCGTAAGCCCCAATTTCCCCTGGCTGCTCTGCTGCCTGTTCGGCCTGGGGCTGGCCCTTGGCTGCGACTATCCCACCGGGCACATGATCATCTCCGAGACCATCCCCAGCCGCGACCGGGGGAAAATCATCATCAGCGCCTTCGGCTTTCAGGCCTTCGGGGCCATGGCCGGGGCGGCCGTGGGCTATCTGTGCCTGTACGAGAGCCCTTCCCCGGGCGCCTGGCGGCTCATGTACGCCGTGGCGGCCGGACCCGCGCTCGTGGCGCTCGCGGGCCGGTTCTTCATCCCGGACAGTCCCGCCTGGCTGGTCTCCCGCGACCGGACCGAGGAGGCCAGGCGGCACCTGGCCGCGCTTCTTCGCCGTACGCCTCCATATCCCTGCGTGATCCGCCTGCAAGGTCCGAACGGCCTTGCCGGCGATCCGGCGCGGCGGCCGCAAAACCCCTTGCGCAGGCTGTTTTCCCGGGGAAACCGCCGGGCGGCCATCCTGGCCTCGATCCCCTGGTTCCTCCAGGATCTCGGCACCTACGGCATCGGCGTTTTCACCCCCACCATCCTGTCCTCGGCCCTGGGCGCCAAGATCGTCCACGCCCGCAATCTGGCCGATCTCATCCACAACGACATGATGGCGGCCAAGGGCGCGGCCTTCATCGACCTGCTTCTTCTGGCGGGCATCGTGGCGGCGGCGCTTCTGGCGGACAAGGCCGGGCGCATCAGGCTCCAGATCATCGGATTCCTCGGCTGCGCCGCCGGACTGGCTCTGGCCACGCTCTCGGTGAACGCCACGGGCGAAGCGCGCATGCTCTATCTCTATTCCGGTTTCATGCTCTTCAACTTCATGACCAACATGGGCCCCAACGCCATGACCTATCTCATCTCGGGCGAAGTGTTCCCCGTGGACATCCGGGGGCTCGGGGCGGGCATGTCCGCCTCGTTCGGCAAGATCGGCGCCGTGATCACGGCGTTCCTCTTCCCCTTCCTGTTGAAGGATCTGGGCGTGGGGCCGCTGTTGTGGGCCCTGACCGGAACGTCGCTCCTCGGGGCCCTGGTTACCTTCCTTTTCCGTATCGAGACCAAGGGCGTGGACCTGGAGAACATGGAGCGTTCGCGCGGCGTTCTCGAAAAAGAGTGACCGGTTGTTGCAAAAGCGCATCCCTTGGCGGCATCGTCCTCGACAGGCGCATGCGTTCCCTTTGCGCGAGCGGCATGGGCTGCTCCCGGGGGGGCGCGTGAGGAAGCGGTATGCCGCGACGGGAAAAGGCGCCATGAAGCCACGGCCAAGGCGTGAAAAAGACCGTATCATTCACGGGCGTTGCATCGGATTGCTTTCCGGGAAGCCTCCCTGTCGCGGAATAATGACGGCGCAAGCCTTCACAATGCGCCATTCTTGTTCTAGATAATCATATCCCCACAGATTCAATGGAGGCGGCCTATGGACATACGCCGTATCCGCTTCATCATTGTGTTGACGGGACTTCTGCTGTGGCAGGCCGCGCCCGTCATGGCCGGGGCCGGTCGCAGTCTTTTGTCCGTCCCCCTGGATGCCCGTCTGGAAGCCGCCGCCGCGAAATCGAACGGCGCCTTGCGCGCTGTCCTCACGGCGCCGTCCGGCGTCCGGAAAAGCCGCCTGGACCTGTTGGTCGCGGCCGGAGAGTTGCGCCTTGTAGACGGGCTCGTGGAGGCGGACGTCACTGTCCTTCCGGGCCAGGCGGCGGTCGCGGCGTCCGCGGCCTCGTCCCTGGGGGGCCGGTGCCGGGACGTTGATCCCGGCCGGATCGCGCTACGCTGTTTCCTTCCGGCCGAGCGTCTGGCCGATATGGCCCTCTGCGAAGCCGTGTCCTTCATGGAGACCCCGGCCTATCTTATCCCGCCCCCGGAGCCCGAGCCCGGCGCCGGAAGCGGCGGCAAGACGGCGGACGAGAGCGCGTCCAGGCTCGCCGGGCCGAACCTGACCGAGGGGATCATCTCCTCCGGGGCCATCAACTGGATCAAGGCGGGCATCACGGGCAAGGGGGTCAAGGTGGGGGTGATCGACTCGGGGTTCGAGAACTATCTCGACCGCGTGGCCGAGGGGAACCTGCCGGCCCTGGTCACGGTGAAGAATTTCGCGGCTGGCGAGGATCAATCCGAGGTGGACGGAACCACGCCCCACGGAACGGCCTGCGCCGAGGTCGTCTATGACATGGCCCCGGGCTGTCAATTGTATCTGGCCAAGGTCAAGGAACCGGCCGAGGTGGGCGACGCCCTGGTCTGGTTCATTTCCCAGGGCGTCCAGATCATTTCCTCGTCCGTGGGGTTTCATAATACCGACCCCGGGGACGGAACCGGCGTATTTCCGGACCTGGTCGCTCTCGCCGAGATGGGCAACATGGTCTGGGTCAACAGCGCCGGAAACGAGCGCCAACTGCATTACGACGGCATCCTCGACCCCTTCGGGATCACCTGGTCCGGCTACCCCATCACCGTGCACCTTTTCGAGACGCCGCTGGGCTGGCTCAACGTCTATGGTAACTCCGCCGGCGACGCCGAGAGCATCGGCCCCTTCACCATCCTGAAGGCGGTCCTGCGCTGGAGCGATTGGGACGACGTGACCACCGACCTGGACCTGTACCTGGCCAGATGGGACCCGGACGCCCTGGGCGAGGGCCAGGGCAGCTGGCGGGTGGTGGAGGAATCCACTCGCGCGCAGAGCGGCCAGCCCGGGGCCAAGCCCGTGGAGGAACTCGTCTACGTCACCGAGGCCGACGCCACGAAATACGGGTATTTCGTGCGCTCCTACAGCGGCGCCGAAGCCGTGCACGTGGAGCTTTTCACCCCCAGGGAGGAAAACGTCCGCCTGGCCTACATGGTTCCGGGCCGCAGCCTGAACAACCTGGCCCAGGCCCAGAACGCCGTGGCCGTGGGGGCCGTGGATTTCGACGGCGACTTGCCCCGGGAATACAGCGCCCAGGGTCCGGTCAACGGCCCGGGCGGGGTCATGGAGGGAGGCTTCAACAAGCCCGACATCTGCGGCTATTCCAGGGTGTCCACCGCGAGCTACGGCTATCGCGGCTTCACCGGAACCTCGGCGGCCGCGCCGCACGTGGCCGGGGCAGCCGCCTTGTTGCGGCAGCGCTTTCCGGGCTGGACCGCGGCCCAGCTCAGGAGCGGACTGTACCGGCGGACCCTGGACGTGGGCGATCCCGGCGTGGACGATCGCTGCGGCCACGGCAGGCTGCTCATGGGGCTGCCTCCGGCCGAGGCGGGGACCTGGTTTTTCATGCTGTTGCTCGGCGAGGTCGGGGTCAATCCGTGAAGCGGCCTCAGGCGGACGTTTCCGGCCGGGCCAGGACGGGCGGCCGGAACATGAACAATAGTTCATCCGGCGGCAATGGGCCTGTAAGGGTGGCGGGGTAGAAGGCATCATCGTCGATGCGCGGGAACCCCTCGGACGGGTTGCCTCCCCGGCCGCCCGGCATGGACGACGAGAGCAGACAACACCCTCTGCCTTGCTCAACGAGGACGGCGCGCGACCCCTTGAAAAACGCGCGACGTCCGACCCAAGGTCCAACTCCTCCCTCCTTGGCCAGGCCCCCGCTTCCAGCGGGGGCCCTTTTTTTTCCGCCAGCCGCTTGGCGGGCTTGTACGGCCTTTGGCCTTTTCGTCCTTTCAGCATTGCGAAATCGCGCGGCTTTTGGTTGAAAACGGATGCGGTTGCACGTAGCTTGTGACGCATATCCGAAGGCCGCCGCCGGCGGGGAAGAGAGAGGGGCCCATGCCTGTTTTCCGAACGTGTTTCATCCTTTTTTGGGGCGTCATCCTTTGTTGCGTCCCCGCCCGGGCCCAGGATCCCTTGCGCCTGGCCGTGATCGCGGCCATGACCGGCGACGCGGCGGTTTCGAGCAGGATCATGTTCGACGCGGCCCGCTACGCGGCCGATGAAATCAACGCCTCGGGCGGCCTTTTGGGCAGACATGTGGAAATCCTCGAATACGACAATCAAAGCTCGGCCATAGGCTCCCGTCTGGCCGCCAAGGCCGCCGTTTCGGCCAAGGCGGACGCCGTCATCGGCGCGTCCTGGAGCGCCCATTCCCTGGCCATGGCGCCCGTCTTCGAAGCGGCCGAAATCCCCATGATCTCTCCCATGTCCACGAATCCCGGCGTCACCAGGGACCGCCGCTACGTTTTTCGGGTCTGCTTCACGGACGAGTATCAGGGCAAGGCCCTGGCCAAGTTCGCCTATGATGACCTGGGAGCCCGCAGGGTCGTGGTCCTTTGCAACGTCGACCGCGCGTACAGCGTGGGGCTGGCCGACGCCTTCAGCGAGGCGTTTGCGGCCCTCGGCGGCCAAATCCCCTGGCGGGGCGAATTTCTGCTGGACGTGGCGGACTATTCGGCGTTGCTGCGCAAGACGGCGCAATCCCATCCGGATTTGATCTTCCTTCCCGGCGACTACCGGGATTCTTCCTTCATCATCGGCCAGGCCCGGAAAATGGGGCTTGGCGAGACGTTTTTGGGCGGCGACTCCTTTGGGGGGCGTTTGTACGAGTATATCGGCAAGTTGGCGGAAGGCAGCTATTATTCCACCCACTGGAGCCGGGACAATCCCTCCCCGCGCTCCCAGGCGTTCGTGAAACAATACGAAGCGCAACACGAGTTCATCAAACAGACCACCATTCCCATGACCTACGACGCGGTCATGCTCTGGGCCGACGCCGTGCGGCGGGCCGGTTCGGCGGACGGGAAGGCGGTTCGCGACGCCCTGGCCGCCACCCGCGATTTTCATGGCGTGACCGGAACCATTTCCTACCAGGGAACCGGCGATCCTCGCCGTCCCGTGATCATCAACCGCCTGGAGAACGGGGGCGTCGCCTTCATCAAGGAGATCGTTCCCTGATGCGGTCTGAACAATCCAGGGAAACGAAGGGCGTTTTCCGTTTCGCCTTCCGCTCGGTGCGCGGCAAGGTCACCGCCGCCATCCTGCTCACGGCCCTTTTGATCGCGTCCCTGTTCCTGGCGGTGTTTTTGCCGGTCAGGGCGCAGGGGCTCAAGGCGGCCAAGGAACGGGCGCGTAACATCCTGACCTATGTGGCCAACCGGGACAAGGAACGGCTGGCCAACGAGCTGTTCGAACACCGGCTGGCCGCCGTGCGTCTGCGCCTTTCTGAGATGATGGCCGCTTCCGGCGTTCTGCATGTGAGCGTCTATGACGCCGAGGGCGAGCTTCTGGCCTCGAGGGGCGTCGACGCGCCGCATGACCGGTTGGACGAGGCCCAGCGGGAGGCCGCGCGCTTCGAACCGGTCCTGCGGGAGGACACCCTGGCCGGGGAGCCCGTGCTGCAATACACGGGTCCCATCGACGCGTTTGGAGAGGCCGTGGGCTATCTGCGCATGTGCTATTCCATGAGCGACATGCAGCGGACGGCCTCCGTGCTGCTGCTTCTTTTCGGGAGCCTGTTTTTCGTCGTGCTGGCCTGTCTGGTCGTCTTCCTGAACTACCTTTTGGATCGCTCGGTCACGCGCCCCATCCGGCGGCTGGCCGAGGCCATGGGCGGCGTGGCCGAGGGCGAGTTCAGCCTTCGGGTCGAGGACCTGCCTCCCGGAGAGATCGGCGCGCTGGGAACGGCCTTCAATCACATGGCCGAGCGCATCGAATCCCAGCGGGCTGAAATCCGGCGGGCCGAGGAGGACTATCGGGAGATTTTCAACAACGCCAGCGAGGGGCTGTTCCGGCTTTCCCCGGACAAGGGGTTTCTCAGCGCCAATCCGGCCATGGCGGCTATTCTGGGCTACGCGTCGCCCGAGGAGCTCATGAACCTCGGTCCGTTCGTCCCCGAGGGGTTCTATGCGAATGCGGAAGATCGCCCCCGGCTCCTTCACGCCGCGGAACAGGCCGGCGGCGCGCGAGGATTCGAGGCTGGATTTTTGAAAAAGGACGGCCAGCTCTTTTGGGCTTCCCTGTCCGTGCGGGCGGTGAAGGGAAGCGACGGAGCCCTCGCCTATTATGAAGGCTCCCTCGCGGACGTCAGCGACAGGAAGGTCCGGGAGGACGCGGAGCGCGAACGTCAGGCCGCCCTCAATCTGGCCCGGGCCAAGGGCGAATTCCTGGCCCGCATGAGCCACGAAATCAGAACCCCCATCAACGCCATCCTGGGGCTCACCCACCTGGCCGCCGCGGGCGAGGCCGACCCGGACAAGCGCCGCATGCTCGACGCCGTCCAGAACGCGGGCCGATCGCTTCTACGCATCATCAACGATATCCTCGATTTGTCCAAGATCGAGGCGGGCAAGCTCACCCTGGAGCGCGTCCCCTTCTCCCTGGACGAGATCCTGGGCAATCTCGCCATGATCATCTGCCCGGCGGCCGAGGAAAAAGGCCTGGAAACCGTCTTCTTCGTGGATCCGGCCCTGCCCGGGAAGCTCCTGGGCGATCCCCTGCGCCTGGGACAGATACTCAACAACCTGGCCGGAAACGCCGTGAAATTCACCTCCCGGGGCGAGATTTCCGTCAGCGTCAGCCTGGAGGGGGCCGGGGAGGGCGAGCGCCTGGCGCGCTTCACCGTGGCGGACACCGGCCCAGGCCTGACCCCGGAGGAGATCAAGCGGCTTTTCGAGGACTATTCCCAGGCGGATCCCTCCATCAGCCGCAAATTCGGCGGCACGGGCCTGGGGCTCTCCATTTCCAGGGATTTGGCCCGGATGATGGGCGGAGCCGTGGAAGTGGTCTCCACGCCGGGAGAGGGCAGCGTCTTTTCCTTTCTCGCCCGGTTCGGTCTGCCCGAGGAACAGGCGCCCGCCGCGTTGCGCGACATTTCCGGCAGGCGCATTCTCATCGCCGACGCGTCCGCCCTGGCCGCGCGCGCCCTGGCCGGGATCGCCGCGTCTTTCGGCCTCGAAACCGCCAAGGCCCAGGACGCGCCTTCGGCCCTGAAGCTGTTGCGGGCCGCCGTCCGGGAGGAGCGCCCCTTCGACGCCGTCTTCGTCGCCCACGCGCTGCCCGGGGACGGCGCCCGGGACCTTCTGACGCGGCTTACGGCCGACCCGGTCCTGTTCCATACCCGCGGCGTCCTTTTGACGCCCTGTCTCGGTCCGGGCAAGGAGATGGATTTCGCGTCCGCCGCGTCCGCCCTGTGCGGCAAGCCGGTGTTGCGCGCGTCCTTTTACCGGGCCATGCTTCAGGCCCTGGCCGCCCAGCCCGCCGCCCAGCCTTGCCGGGCCGCCATGGGGGGCGAGACCGTTCCCGCGGCTGCGGGAAAACCGAAAATCGAGCGGAAGGCCCCCGCCGCGCCGCCCCCCGCCCAGGGCCCCCGGGGACGGATCCTGGTGGTGGAGGACAACCCGGTCAACAGGATGGTGGCTGAAGGTCTGCTCAAAAGCCACAACGTACAGGTCCTGACGGCGCCGGACGGCCAGTCCGCCCTGGACCTGCTCGGCCGGGAAACGGTCGATCTCGTGTTCATGGACATCCAGATGCCGGGCCTGGACGGCCTGGAGACCACCCGGCGCATCCGGGCGATGGGCAAGACCATGCCCATCGTGGCCATGACCGCCCAAAGCATGGAGGAGGACCGGATCGAGGCCAGGGAGGCCGGGATGGATGATTTTCTGGCCAAGCCGGTTGACCCGGAAGCCCTGAAGAGCATCCTGGCGAACTGGCTGCCCGGGGCATCCGTCAAGGGCGGGCGCGCTGGCGCGGCGGTCTCCGCCATTCCGGCGGCCCAGGCGCGCACGGCCCCGGACGGCTTGGACGCGGCCGCCGCCTTGAATCGTCTGGGCGGCGACGAATCAGTCTATCGGGAGCTGCTTGGCATGCTGCGCCGGGAAAGCCTCAAAAGTCTGGCTGCTATCCGGGAAGGCGTAAGGGAGGACGACCTCGAAAAAGTCCGCCAGGCCGCCCATTTCATCAAGGGGTCCGCAGCCAACCTGGGCGCGGGACCGTTGAGCGACGCCGCAAGGGCCATGGAACAAGCCGCGCGCAATGGGGACAAAAACGCCGCCCAGACCCTGTTCGCGGATTTCGAGAAGGCCGTCGCCGCCTACATCGAAGCCCAGCGCGCCTATCGGGCGGCGTTTGGGGAAAAGCCCGGCGACGGCCCGCCAGGCCAAGGGCCAGATCAATCGGCGGAATAGCTCTCCGGACAAGGATGCGGCCAGGCCGGACGGGACCGGAGACGTCCCTCCGCCGCTGTTTCGCATGGCGGCGGGGCGCCGGACGGACGAAGCATGGACCCATACGACCCCGAATCGACGTGGCGCCCCGGCGCCGGAGGACGCATGCGCATCATCGGCGTGGACACGGGCGGCACGTTCACGGACTTCATCTACCAGGACGCCCCGGCGGGTTCCGGAGGCCAGACCACGGAAACGGACGGCCCCCTGGTCTGGAAGGCGCATAAACGCCTGTCCACCCCGGACGATCCCTCCCGGGCGGCCCTTGAGGGCGTCGCCGAGATCGTCCGCCTGACCGGCTGGACGGATTTCCGCATCACCCACGGGTCCACCGTGGCCACCAACGCCATCCTGGAGCGCAAAGGCGCCGCCTGCGCCCTGATCACGAACGCCGGGTTCGAGGACGTCATTGAAATCGGCCGCCAGAACCGCTCCCGGCTCTACGACCTGCGCTACCGCAAATCTCCCCACATCGTCCCGGCCTCCCTGCGTTTCGGGCTTTCCTGCCGCACGGACGCGGACGGCGCCGCCGTTTCCCCCCTGGATCCGGAGGAGCTTTTGCGGCTGCGGGAGGCCCTGGCGCGCTCGGGCGCGGTTTCGGCGGCCGTTTGCCTGCTTTTTTCCTACCTGGACCCGTCCATGGAGCGGGCCGTGGGCGAGGCGCTCGCCCCCCTGGGCCTGTCCGTGTCCCTGTCCCACGAGATCCTTGCGGAATTCAGGGAATTCGAGCGGACCTCCACCACCGTGGTCAACGCCTACGTCGCCCCGGTCATGGCCGGATACGTGGAACGGTTCGACCGCGCCGCCGGGCCCGGACGGCTGCGCATCATGCAGTCCAACGGCGGGGCCATTTCGGCCTCCACGGCCATGCGCGAGCCCGTGCGCACCATCCTGTCCGGTCCGGCGGGCGGCGCGGCCGGGGCGCTCCTGGCGGGCCGGGCGGCGGGTTGCGAGCGGCTCATCGCCTTCGACATGGGCGGCACCTCCACCGACGTCTGCCTTATCGACGGCGAGCTCCCCATGACCATGGAGTCCGAGATCGCGGGCTATCCGGTCAAGGCGCCCATGATCGCCATCCACACCGTGGGCGCGGGCGGAGGCTCCATCGCCCGGCTGGACCCGGGCGGCGCGCTTCTGGCCGGTCCGCACAGCGCGGGCGCGGACCCGGGGCCCGCCTGTTACGGCAAGGGCGAGGAAGTCACGGTCACGGACGCCAACCTCTATCTCGGCCGCCTGGTTCCCGAGCGCTTCCTGGGCGGGGCCATGCGCCTTTACCCGGACCGGGCGGCCCGGGCCATCGAGACCCTGGCCGCCAGGGCCGGACTTTCCCCCCGGGCCCTGGCCGAGGGAGTCCTCGACGTGGCCAACGCCAACATGGAGCGGGCCATCCGGGTCATCAGCGTGGAGCGCGGCCACGACCCCCGGGAGTTCGCCCTGTTCTCCTTCGGCGGGGCGGGGGGCATGCACTGCGCCTTTCTGGCCCGGCTTCTCGGCATACGCGAGGTCCTTGTTCCGAAAAATCCCGGCATCCTCTCGGCCGTGGGCATGGCCGCCGCCGACGTGATCAAGGACTATTCCCTGACCGTCATGCGCGACGGCCGCCTGACCGCGAAACAGGAGCTGGAAGCGCTTTTCGCGCCCCTTGAGGAACGCGCGGCCAAAGAAATGGCCGGTGAGGGCTTCGGGGCGGCGGACGTGCGCTTCGAACGCGCTCTGGACATGCGCTACCTCGGCCAGTCCTTCGAGATCGTCACCCCGTTCGTCGAGGATTTCGCCGAGGCTTTCGAGGCCTTGCACGAGCGGGTCTACGGCTACCGCAACGCCGGGCGCGGCCTGCAAGCGGTGAACATCCGGCTGCGCGCCTCGGCGAGCCCGGAAAAGCCCCGGTTCGCCGAGGCCGGGAACCTGACGCCGGACATCCCGGACGCGGCCTTTCTCGGCGAAACGCGAACCGTGTTCGACGGCCGGGAGTTCGCGACCCGGGTCGTCGACCGGGAGCGGCTCTTGCCGGGAAACGCGCTTTCCGGCCCGGCCATCCTGACGGAAATGAGCGCCACCCTGGTGGTCCCGCCCTTCGCCCGGGCGGCCATCGACGCCTTCGGCAATTGCCGCGTGCGTCTTGCTCCCGGCGCGCCGGGAGACGAACGGAGGACCCGGCCATGAAGGCGAACCCCATCCTGCTCGAAGTCTTCAAGAACCGGTTCGCGGCCGTCAGCGAGGAGATGGGCGTCACCCTGATCCGCACCGCCTTTTCGCCCAACATCAAGGAGCGGCGCGACCTCTCCTGCGCGGTCTTCAGCGCCCGGGGGGACATGATCGCCCAGGCCGCCCACATTCCCGTGCACCTGGGATCCATGCCCCTGTCCGTGAAAAGCGCCATCGAGGCCGCGCCCATGGGCCCCGGCGACATGGCCGCGCTCAACGACCCCTTCAAGGGCGGCACCCATCTGCCCGACATCACCCTGGTGGCGCCGGTCTTTTGCGGACAGGGGACCAAGCCCGCCTTTTACGTGGCCAACCGGGCCCACCACGCGGACGTGGGCGGCATGAGCGCCGGATCCATGCCGCTCTCGAGCTCCATCTTCCAGGAAGGGGTGATCATCCCGCCGCTTCTTCTCGTGCGCGCGGGCGAGGCCGACGAAAGCCTCATGCGCCTCATCCTCAGCCAGTCCCGCACCCCGGAGGAGCGCCGGGGGGATTTCGCGGCCCAGATCATGGCCAACATGACGGGCGTGAAACGGCTTGTGGAGCTTGCCGGAAAATATGGGGAAGAGACCCTGTCCTTTTACGGCGAACAATTGATCAACTACGCCGAAATCCTGGCCCGGGCGGCCATACGGGAAATTCCCGACGGGACCTACGCCTTCGAGGACGTCCTGGACGGGGACGGGCAAGGGGCCGAAAACATCCCCATCCGGCTGACGCTTGCGGTGGACGGCGAGGAGGCGATCCTGGATTTCAGGGAGAGCGGGGACCAGGTCAGAGGATGCCTCAACGCCGTGCGGTCCATCACGGTTTCGGCCTGCCTGTACGTCTTCCGGGCGCTCATGACCGGGGATGCGCCCGCCAACGCGGGCATCCTGGCGCCGCTTCGCATCCTGACCCGGCCGGGCTCCATCCTGGATGCGCGTTTTCCGGCGGCCGTGGCCGGGGGCAACGTGGAAACCTCCCAGCGCGTGGCGGACGTGGTCCTGGGCGCCCTGGCCAAGGCCCTGCCCGGGCGCGTTCCGGCGGCCAGTCAGGGCACCATGAACAACCTGGCCATGGGCGGTCTGGACCCGCGGACCGGCCGCCCCTTCGCCTATTACGAGACCCTGGCCGGAGGCATGGGGGCGAGTCTGGGCCAGGCCGGAGAGTCGGCCGTCCATTCCCACATGACCAACACCCTCAACACCCCGGTGGAAGCCCTGGAATACGCCTGCCCCTTCCGGGTCCGCGCCTACGGCCTGCGCCGGGGAAGCGGCGGCGAGGGACGTTTTCCCGGCGGGAACGGGCTGGTGCGCGAGATCGAGCTGCTCGGGGACTGCGAGGCCACGGTCCTGAGCGAGCGCCGGACTTCCCGTCCCTACGGCCTGGCGGGCGGTCTTCCGGGCGCGGCCGGGCGCAATCTCCTCACGCGCGACGGCGAGACCACGGTCATGCCCGGGAAATTCCAGGCGGATCTGCGGGCCGGGGACGTCCTTCGCGTCGAAACCCCGGGAGGCGGCGGCTACGGGGCGCCGGATTCCCCGGGCGAGAGCGGGGACTGAGCGGCCGGGCCGGATTCGGAGCGCGTCCCGGAGCGTTTTTCGGGAAGCTTCCCGGAGCGTTCCTTTCGGGGCAGGCTCAAAAGGCCGATGCCGAGCAGGGCGAAGGCGCAGCCGCCTATGTTGGCGGCGGTGAGTTTCTCCCCAAGGACCAGGGCGGAAATGAGCAGCGCGCTCACCGGCATGACCGCCGTCATGACGCCCGCCTCGGCCGCGCTCACCCGCGTCACCCCGGAAAACCAGAAGATGTAGGCCAGGGCCGTGACGAAAAAGGCGTAATAGACCACGGACAGCCAGCCCGTGAGCGTCACGGCGGAAAAATCGAGCCCAACCGCCTCATAAAGCCCGAACGGCAGGAACCAGAGCAGGCCGAAAAAGGAAACCAGGGTGGAGGCGGAAAGGGGCGAGAGCGGTTCTGGCACGGCCTTTCTGAGCAGCAGGAAAAGCGACTCGAAGATGACCGCGCAAAGAACCAGGAAATTTCCCCAAAGGGGCGACGAGGCCGCGGCGCCTCCCGCGTCCGTTCCCATTCCAGAACCCAGGTTGACCAGCATGACCCCGGCCACGGCGGCGAGAATGCCCGCCGTCTCCGCCGCCCGGGGCCGTTCCCGCATGAAGGCCCAGGCGATGAGCCCGATGACCGCCGGGGTGGCGCTGGCGATGACTCCGGCGCTGGACGAGGTCGTGTAGCGCAGCCCGTACAGCAGGAACACGGTGAAGAGAAAGGCCCCGAACAGGGCCTGGGCGGCGATGATTCCCAGGCTTTTTTTCGAAAGCCGGGGCAGGCCGCCTTCCCTCATGCGCACGATGGGAAACAGGAAGGCCAGGGCCAGGATGAAGCGCAGGCTCGATGCCAGGAATACGGGCAGCTCCCGGGCCATGATCTTCCCGGCCGTCACCGAACTGCCCACCAGGATCATGGCCAGGGCGAGATGGATGCGGGCGATGATTTTGCCGTTCACGGCGACCTCCGTTCGTTTTTTCCGGAGGATGCCCGAATGCGGCCTAGCTGTTTTGAACGATCTTGCGCAATTGGCCCGGGGTCACCCCGAACCGGCGCCTGAAGAGCCTTGTCATGTGGCTCTGGTCGGAGAATCCGGTAGCCTGTGCGGTCTCGGCCAGCCCCGGGCCATCCGGCGAGGCGAGGAGCATGTCCCGGGCCAGTTCAAGACGGCGCTGGGTCAGGTAGGCGTGGGGCGGCAGGCCGTACTGCCGGGTGAAAAGCCGGGCCAGATGAAAGGGGCTCATGTTCGCGGCCCTGGCCAGGTCGTCCAGGCGGACCTCATTTGCCGCGTTTTCCCGGATATGATCCCGGGCGCGGGCGGCCGGTCCCGGATCGGGCGCGATCCTGGGCCAGGGAAGCCGCTTGCAGGAATGGCGGGAAATCCAGTCCGCCAACAGGGCGACAAGCCGGGTTTCCTTTTCGAGCAGGCTGGCGGCGGGATCTTCCAGGGCCGCCTGGACCGTGAGGACCTGGGCGGCCAGCGCGGGGTCCGCGATGACCCCCATGGGAAATTCCGGGAGAAAGGGCCGCGATGAAAGCGCCTTGGAGGCCTCGGCCAGGGCTTCGGGCCTGAGATAGAGCATGCGGTAGGACCAGCCCGCCTCATCGGCGCCGTGGCCGTCATGGGTTTCGCCTGGCATGACCAGATTGACCTCCCCGGGCCCCGCCTCGATGTCCCGCCCCAGGTAGCGAAAGCGCAGGGCGCCGCGCGTGATGCGGCCGATGGCGTACCCCTCGTGGAAGTGCCGGGAAAAACGCTGGGCCGTGAAATCGGCCGCGAGAAGCTCCACCCCGCCGAAAAGCGGGACCAGGGCGTAGCGCGTCCGCTGCCTGGGGGCGCGGCCCGTCATCGGGCTATCCCGGTGAGGCCCACGCAGGTGAAGGAATACATGCCAAGCGCGTACAGGGCGAAGGCGCACAGGAGGATGAGGACGCGATGGCGCCAGAGGGCCTCGGCCCGCCTGGCCATGACCAGGGAGGCCATGGCCGCGATGGGAAAGAGATAGCGGCCCTGGGCCTGGAAGTCGTTGATCCAGGAATGGTAGACCGCCTGGAAGACGGTCAGCCCCGCGAAGACCAGGAACAGCCCTGTCTCGGCCAAGCCCGCCCGGCCGGTCTTGCAGATGCTTAAGGCTGTGGCCAGAAACAAGGCCAGAAGCGCCCATTTGACGTAGCGGTAATGGATGAGCGGGGCGTAGACCTTCATGTAATCGTAGACGCCGAACGAGGTGCGAAACGCCCAGATGTGCCAGTTCCACGTGGTGAACATTTCGGGAAAGGTCAGGCCCTGATCGCGCATGCGCAGACCCCAGAAGGACTGGCCGTTCTGCTGGGCCGAGGGTTTCAGGCTGTTGTCCGCGAATTTTTCGGCCATCTGGGAAACGGCGTCCGGGGGCAGCTCCCGGTTCACGTAAGCGTGGTAGGCGAAACGCGCCCCGAAAATGACCGCCGCCGTGACCAGGATGACGGTCACGTTCTTGATTCCGGGCCGCAGGTTCTTCCCCTCCAGGCTGACGAGGCCAAGAAAGGAGAGAAAAAAGGCGATGAGCACGTAATAGTTCTGCTTGGAGACGAGCAGGACGCCCAGGGTCAGGCCGATGAGGATCAGACGGCGCACAGGGGCCAGTCTTGGGGAAAAGGAAGGCAGGGGGGCGGGAAAATCCAGCCGGGCGAAGAGGAAGACCAGAAGGTAGGAGACGAAAAGCGGAAAGGCGTCTCCGTTGAAATAACTGAAAATATACCAGATCTGCGGCGAGCAGAACAGCGGCAGGAAGGCGAGCTTCTTTTTGTCCGGCAGCCGGAACAGGAGCCCGCACAGGATGGCGAACAAGGTGATGTTGAAAAAGCGCAGGGCCAGATAGTCCGTGGGAACGAGCCCGCGCACGGCCCGGGCGAACTTGCCCGCGAAGAAATAGACCACGTCCAGCTGCTGGAGGTAGGACACCCCGTAGTTGCTGTAGGACTGGTAGGTGCGCTCGTCGCCTATCCGGGGAAAATCCCAATAGTCGATGAAATAGCGGGCCGCGCCCACGTGGTAGATTTCATCCGGGTGGGCGTTGAGCGCGCTGACCGTGGCCATGCGGACCATGACGGCGAGCGTGAGAAGGAGAAGGATTGCCAGGCAGGCGTTTTTCGCCAGACCTCGCATTCAGGCGCTTTCTCCGTACAGCTCGTCGAGTACGGCCTTGCCGCCGGCCGCGAGGATGTCCCGGGCCAGGTCGCGCCCAATCTCGAAGGCGTCCGCCCGGGCGCCCGCGCGTTCCAGGCGAAAGACCCGCTCGCCCGCCACGTCGGACACGAAGCCGGTGAGGGCGAGGCTGTCCGGGCCGGTGATGCGGGCGTGGGCCGCGATGGGCACCTGGCAGCCGCCGTCAAGGCCCGTCAAAAAGCCGCGCTCGGCCAGAACCGGGTCCCGGCTGTCCGGATGGTCGAGAAAGGCCAGCATTTCGGCCAGCTCCCTGTCTCCCTCCCGGTATTCCACGCCCAGGGCGCCTTGTCCGGCGGCGGGCAGGAATTCGGGGGGAGCGAGCGGGATGGCGTACGGGGCGGTGAGCCCCAGGCGGTTGAGACCCGCGCCCGCCACCACGATGGCGTCGTAATCCCCGGCCATGAGCTTGCCCACCCGGGTGTCCAGGTTGCCGCGCAGATCGACGATGTCGAGGTCCTTGCGCTGAAGATGGAGCTGGGCCTTGCGCCGCAGGCTGCTGGTGCCCACCCGGGCGCCTTGGGGCAGGCTGGCCAGGGAGGGGTATTCGCGGGTCAGCAGCACATCGTGGATGGCCTCGCGTTCGGGAATGACCCCCAGGGTGAGCCCCGGGGCGCGTTCGGCGGGCACGTCCTTCATGCTGTGCACGGCGAGGTCCGCCTGGAAATCGGTCAGGGCTTCCTCGATCTCCTTCACGAAAAGCCCCTTGCCGCCGACCTTGGCCAGGGGAACGTCCAGGATCTTGTCGCCTTTGGTCTTGATGACGTTGAGCGCCACCTCGAGGCCCGGGTAGCGGGCGGTCAGGAGCGAGGAAATATGATTGGCCTGCCACAGGGCCAGCTTGCTGCCCCTGGTGGCGATGGTGAGATGTGTGCGCATGCCTTGTCTCGGGTTCGGGTGGGGGTGAAAGGGGCGTTAGCCGCAGGAGGCGCAGTTGCCGCCCGAGCATCCGGCGCAGCCGCCGCCCGAGGATCGGGCCGTGGTCTTGGCCGCCCCGGCGTCGGCGTTGCCCGAGGAATACCGGCAGCAGGACATGAGTTTTTTTGTGTTGGCGGACTTGCATTTGGGACAAGCGGGCGCCGGGGCGCTCGGGGAAAGGATTTCCTCGAACTGGGCGCCGCAGTCGCCGCAAACGTATTCGTAGATGGGCATGATTGATCCTCCAAAAAAACGCGATGTACGCTTGAACCCGCGCCCCGTTCAGGCAGGGTGCGCGCTTCATCAAAAAAAAAAGTGAGCGCTTACCCCCCGCCCTGTCCAGGCAGGGCGCGCTATTCATCAAACAAAAACGGTTTGAACGCTAGCCCTGCTCTCCGTCCAGGTAGGGCGCAAGCTCGACCACCGCTTCGAACAGGAAATAGTCGGTCAGGGAGCACAGCAGGTGGCCGACGGCGATGTGGATCTCCTGGATCAGCGCCGTGATCTTGTGGGGTACGAGGATGGCGTGGTCGCACAGGGGTACGATGTCCCCGTTTTGTCCGGCCAGTCCCACGGTGACCAGCCCCTTTTCCCGGGCGGCGCGCATGGCCTCCAGCACGTTCTTGCTGTTGCCCGAGGTGGAGATGCCCACCAGCGCGTCGCCGGGCGCGCCCAAGGCCTGGACCTGCTTCACGAAGACCTTTTCAAAGCCGTAGTCGTTGCCGATTGCGGTAAGTATGCTTGAGTCGGTCGTCAAGGCTATGGCGGGAAGCGGCGGGCGTTCGATCTGAAAGCGGTTGACGAATTCGGCGGCCAGATGCTGGCTGTCGGCCGCGCTGCCGCCGTTGCCGCAAAAAAGAATCTTGCCGCCCCGCGCCAGGGTAAGCGCCAGCACCCTGGCCACGTTCACCACGGTCTCGCCGTTTTCGGCGAAAAATTTCTCGCGAAGGGCGGCGCCTTCGCGGGCGTATTCCATAACGCTTGCCAGCGCCTTGTGCATGGGCCTTCATCCTTGGGGAGCGTTCCCCGGGCGCGGCGCGTCCGCGTCTCCGGGCAAGCGAAAACCCTATCCCAGATGCATGCCGATGACAACGCCCGGCAGCGGCCGCGCGGCGGGGCCGGGCGGGCCGGTTTGCTGCGGGGGGGAGGCGCGCCTTCCCATTTTCCTGGTTTTGACGTACCATTCCCGGATTACGCGTACGGCGGAGGCGCGGAGGTTTTCGCGTCTCGCCGCAACACCATCGGCGGGTTCATGGGCAATCCTTTCCAGGGCGCCGTTTCCAACGAGCGCTGTCTCATCCTCATCGGCATGGCCGGGGCGGGCAAATCCACCCTGGGGGCTATCCTGGCCAGGCGGCTCGGCTGGGCGCATATCGACACCGACCGGCTCATCGAAGCCACGTTTGGCCTGCCCTTGCAGGATATCGTGGACGAAAGGGGCGTGGAGCCGTTCTTGCGGCTCGAGGAGGATGTGGTGGCCGGGATGTGCGTCAGACGCTGCGTGGTTTCCACCGGCGGCAGCGTGGTCTACGGGCCGCGCGCCGTGAAGCGGCTCAAGGACAGCGGACCGGTCGTCTTTTTGCGCATCGGCCTTTCCACCTTCCTTTCCCGGGTGGGCGCCGCGCAGGGACGCGGATTCGCCCGGGCCCCGGGAAAGACCATGGAGGACGTGTACGCCGAGCGCCAGCCCCTGTACGAGGCCGCGGCGGATATCTCGGCTGATACGGCCCGTTTCGATCCCCAGGCGTGCGCGGAGTACATCTTGCGAAAGGTTGTTTTATGAAACTCAAATCCCTGGGCGGTTCGGCGAAAAAAAGCGTCCTGCGCCGTCTGGCCGCGCTCTACGGCAAAATGGAACAAGCCTACGCCGATGCGGCCGGTTCCCTGGGCCTTTCCTGCGACGGCTGCGCGCGCAACTGCTGCGTCAGCTATTTTCAGCACCACACCTACCTGGAATGGCTGTATCTTTTCGAAGGGCTGAACGCCCTGGACGAAGGGACGCGGACGGCCTTTCTCGATCGGGCCAGGGCCTATGAGGAGGAAAGCCGGGCGGCGCTTTCCCGGGGCGAGACGCCTTCGGCCATGTGTCCGGTCAACGTGGACGGCCGGTGCGGCCTGTACGCCCACCGCCTCATGATCTGCCGCCTGCACGGCGTGCCCAACGTCCTTCTGACCGGGGGAGGGGTGCGGGAATTTCCGGGCTGCTGGCGCAGCCAGGAGCTTTGCGCGGAAAAACCGGGCTTTACCCTCATGGACCGCACGCCGCTCTACAAGGAGCTGGCGGCTCTTGAGATGGAGCTTTTGGGACCAAAGCGGGGCAGACTTCCCAGGGTGGACATGACCCTGGCCCAAATGCTTCTGGCCGGTCCGCCGAAACTGTAACCACCGGCGCGTCGCGCGCCGCGAGCCCGCCTGGGCGGGGGCTTTCACATGGACGACATGAAGGGACGAGGCCGCGCGCCCATGCGCCCGGGGTATTCGCGGCCCGTGGCCGTGATCGCGTTTTTGCTTCTCGTTGCGGGTTGTTCCAGCCTGAGCGTGCGGCATCTGGCGGCCAAGCCCTGGGACCAGGCCGCGTCCCAGGAACTGGTCATGAAATTCTGGCGCTTCGAGTTCACCTGCGTGCCCTCGGGCGAGCGCTACGGGGTCAAGGGCGCGGCCTATCCGCTTGCGGCCAACCTCCCCGGCTGGGCGCAAAACCTGGAGAGCCTGACGCTCACCGCCTATCTGCGCGACAAGAACGGGACGGTGCTCGATTCGGACACCCGGGAGTATCTGCCCATGACCGTGGACGCCGCCCACGGCGCGGCCTTTGATTTCTTTCTCGATCCAGGCGACGGCCGGGCCGCGTCAGGGCTTTTCGTCTCCTTCGGCTACCGGGCCATGTTCACGGCCAAGGCCAGGACCGGCGGCGGAACCGGAACCATCCCGGACGGCGAGATCTTTTTCGCGGAGGAAGGGGCGCTCATCAAGAATTGAACTGGGGAGGCAAAAAACGCCGTCCTGAACGTTTCGCCTTTGCGGGCCGGGGTTATGGACGAAGCCCTTTCGCCCGGTCAGTGGAAACGATGCGAACGCAAGGCTCAAAAAACAAGGCCCTGGCTGAAATCGCTCAGCCAGGGCCTTTCTGTTTTTGAAGCGGGGTCGGGTCCCTGTCTTTGCCCGCCTCCCGGGAGCGAGCTTTCCCGGACGCCTGTTACGCGGACTTCTTGAGCCTGGCGTTGTCGATGACGCTCATGGCGCCCGCGATGATGGAGGCGGCGTCGGTCATGTTGGCCGGAAGGATCATGGTGTTGTTGGTCTTGGCCAGGTTGCCGAATTCCCCGAGATATTTCTCCGCCAGGCGCAGATTGGCGGCCATGATTCCGCCGTCTTCGGCCAGGGCCGCCGAAACCGAGCGCAGTCCCGCCGCCGTGGCCTCGGCCACGAGCTCGATCTCCCGGGCCCGGCCCTCGGCCTCGTTGATGCGTTTTTGCTTTTCGCCCTCGGAAAAGGCGATGGCCTCCTGGCGCACGCCCTCGGCCCGGTTGATGCGGGCCTGGCGGTCGCCCTCGGAGGTGGCGATCTCGGCGCGCTTTTCCCGCTCGGCCTTCATCTGCCGCTCCATGGCCTCCATGACCGAGGCGGGCGGGGTGATGTCCTTGATCTCGTAGCGCAGAACCTTGATGCCCCAGTTCTGGGCGGCTTCGTCCACGGCCTGGATGACCTGCTGGTTGATGTTCTCCCGTTCCTCGAAGGTCTTGTCGAGATCGATCTTGCCGATGGCCGAGCGCAGGCTCGTCTGGGCCAGCTGGCTGGCGGCGATGTAGTAATTCTCGATGCCGTAGGCCGACAGTTTGCTGTCCATCACCTGGATGTAGAGCACCCCGTCGATGGCCACGATGATGTTGTCCTTGGTGATGCAGGACTGGGAGGGGATGTCCATGACCTCCTCCTTCAGGGAACGCCGGTAGGCGATGCGGTCAAGGAACGGAATGAGGATGTGAAAGCCCGCGCCCAGGGTGGCGTGGTACTTGCCCAGGCGCTCCACCACGTATTCCGAGCGTTGGGGCACCACCACGGCGGTCTTCACGAAAAGGATGAGGACCACGCCGATGAGTACGACGAGCATGATGACGGAATTACTGATCATTGTTCCCTCCGACAGGTTTGACCCGGTACGTCAGGCCGTCTTCCGGGTCCGTTCCGGCGATGATGACCGGGTCGCCCGGCTCGATTTCGCTGTCCGAAACGGCCCGCCAGAAACTGCCTCTGAACTTGATTTCCCCGGGCGCGTGGGGGGCGATGCGCTTGGTGGCCTCGGCCGTCTTGCCCACGGCCCGGTCACTCAGCTCCCTGTCCGCGCCGTCCTTGGACATGCCGCCGAAGGTGCGCATGAAGGTCTTGCGCAGGGTGAACAGGAACACCAGGGAGGAGGCCAGAAAGATCGTCAATTGCCATTCGAGCCCCAGATCCGTCGCCGCCGTCAGGATGGAGGCCGCGAACCCGCCGAAGCAGAAAAAGATGAGAATGAGTCCCGGCATGGCCAGTTCGGCGATGAGAAACCCCACGCCGATGAGAAACCAGATGAGCCACGGTGAAAAGCCCGTCATGCGCGCCTCCTCGAAACGCACGCCGGAAAGCCCGGCGGTATCCGATCATGATCAGGAATACGGGAAATCATCCCTGGGTACAAGCGCCTGGGACGATGCCCGTTTCCGCCGCAAGCCGCGTCCGGAAAAGGGTCCATCACATACCAATAAGCATGATCGGCGGGCCGGCATGCTCCGCGTTTCAGACGCGCGCCTTGACGACAGGCGCCAGGCGCCGGAGAGCGGACGCCGGTACCGGTCAGAGGGAGCGCAGGCCCCGGGGGCGATCCATGGCGAGCCTGGCCCACAGGGCGGCGGACACGCCCCAGACGGCGTTGGCGATGTAGACGAAAAGCGGGGTCAACCGGCCGAGCTCCAATCCCCAGGCCGGAACGCCCATCTGCATGGGGAAGACCACGGCAAGCATGACGAGGCTGGGGAAAATCGCGGCCAGAAGGCCCCGGCGGACCACGGAATCACTGAGAACGGGCAGAAAGAACAAAAAGCCCCACAGCCCGCCCCAGACCAGACGCTGGTACATCCAGGGGGCGGAGATGTCCGGCGCGAGGTTCACGCCCATAAGCCCGGTCAGGCCGTATTTGCCGCAAAGCCAGACGAACAGGCCGTTTATAAGCCCCCCGAAACATCCAGCGGCGAAATAGATGCTGAGCGCGTTCATCGGTCGTCTCCGGCCGTGGGAAGGCGGCGAAAACCGCCCGCTCCCGGGATTGTCGATTCATGAAAGCGCCAAGGCCCAAAAAAACCTTTCAGGCGAGGCGGCGTCAGCCTAACAAGAAAAAACGAATGATTGCAACGGCTAATTCGGTCTGGCCAAAAAGGTCATGGCCAGGATGCGGTTGATCCAGATTTTTTCCGGCCCCACCTGGGGGATGTCGAGCCCCGCCGCGGTCGTGGTGACCACGGCCTTGCCGATGACCAGACGGCCTTCCGAGCCGTCCGGTTCCAGGGTGCGCAGGCCCCAGACGTTGTGGAAGATAAGCGGATGGCCGTTTTTCTCGCCCACGTAGAGCATGATATGCCCCTTCATCCACAACAGCGTGGCGAAGGGGACGCCCCGGCGCACGATGGCTTCCTCCTTCTCCTTGGGCGTGAGCCCCTCCAGGGACATGGTCGGGTAGGTCTTGGCCTGGGCCGAGGAATTGCGGGGCAGCCAGACGCCGAAGGGGGTGAAGACGTCCCGTGTCAGGGAGGAGCAGTCGCGCTTGTCGTCGAGCCCGCCCCAGCCGTAGGGCTGGCCCATCATCTGGTTGCCGATGGCGGCCACGTTGGCCGGGGTCAGGGCCAGGGGGATGAGGGCGGCGGCGTCGCGCGGCAGAAATCCCGCCCGAAGAACCGCCATGCCGTTCTCATCCCGCCCGGCGGTCACGATCTCGTAGCCGTCCGGCCGCACGCCCGTCACGGGCAGCACGGCCCCGATGTCGGCCGTAAGGCCGCGTTCGCCCGCGATGGGGACGTTGTCCCGGGTCAGGGCGGCGTAGCTGCCCGTACGGAAGGCCTGGACGAAGGCGTCATCCACGAAGGCGGCGTCCCCGGCCGGAATCCAGCCGAAGGTGAAGCTCGATTCCGCCAGCAGCCATTTGCGGTCCGTGGTGATGTGGGTGATGAAAAGGGGCGCGCCCAGGCTCACGGAGGAGTGTTGCAGGTAGTCGAAGGGATAACCCTCGCCCGGCTCGGCCGGATTGTCGTAGCGGGCGCCCGAGGTGGGCAGGGAGCGCAGATTCGTGTTGCGCACGGCGATGGCCCGTCTGGCCAGGGAGGGAAAGGCCCGCAGATTGGACAGGCGCTCCAGTCCGGCGGCCCAGTCCGGATCGCGGGGGACGTTGCGCTCGTCGTACCCGGGGGATTTCTTGTAGGTATCGTAGGCGGACCGGACGCTTTTTATGGAATAGGCCGGTTTATTCCGGTCCCAGGGCTCGAAATGCTTTTCCAGGAAATCGATCACCCGCATCTGGGCCTGGTCGGGGGTCAGCAGGGGGCTGGCTGCCGAGGTTTTGTCCAGATAAGCCGTCAGGTTCTGGGGCAGGTCGCGAAAATCGGCCAGCCCGGCCTTGTCCGCGTATTTGACGGGCGCTGAGGCGACCGGGGCCGGTCCCTTTTTCGCGCATCCCGAAAGGCCGAGGAACAGGGCCAAGATGAGCGCGTAAACGACGCGCCGTTGCGACAATCGCTTCATGGGGGAGGTCTATCCTTGGGGAAAAAGGTTGCGGGCCGGGCTTTCTTGACGCGGCCCAACCGGACGTCTAAGGTTCCATTCGCAAAAACCCCGAAGACGGGCTCCGGGGTGAGACGTATTTCGGGCGCGGGTTGCGGGGCCGTCTTCGGACCAGGCCTCGCGGCGGGCGCCTGTTTCGGCGGAGGGTAGACGTTGGCGCGCAGGAATACAAGCCCCCGGGGCGTCCAAAGGACCCTGCGGCTTACGGGCGCGGGCTTTCGGGAGGAGATGGAGCGCAGGCTTGCGCTCTGGCTCGATCTGCCCGTGCCGGTGCGCGTCCGCCAGCACGCCCGGGCGCGCAGCGTCATCCTGAAGCTGACCCCGGACCGGGGGCTGGAGATCACCGCTCCCGCCGCCTTCGACCTGGCCGGACTGCCCTACGCCGTACAGGAAAAGCTCGACTGGATCGAGCGCGGCGTCAGGATCATGATGGACGAGGGCCGTCTGCCCGGCAGCGTAGAGGCGCCCCGGCCCGAGCGCATCGTGTTCACCGCCTTCGGGGTGGAGTACGCCGTGCGCTACCTTAACGCGCCTTCGGCCGGGTTCCGGGTGGGCGAGATGGGGCCGGGGGTGGTCCTGGCGCGCGGACCAATCGAGGATGGGGCGTCCCTTTCCCGGGCGCTGGCGCTGTTCGCCCGCGCGAAGGCCACGCCGCTTCTGGCCGCCGGGCTTCGCCGGGTGAGCGAGGAGGAGGGGCTGCCCTTTTCCGGCGTGTCGGTCCGGGTCCAGCGCGCCCGTTGGGGCAGCTGCACGGCCAGGAAGAACATCAGCCTGAACCTCAAGCTGGCCTTTCTGCCCTGGCCGCTGACCCGGTACGTTTTCCTCCACGAACTCTGCCACACGGCGCATCTCAACCATTCCGCCGCCTACTGGAAGCTGGTGGAGAGCCGGGAGCCGGATTATTCGCGGCTCGACAAGGCCTTGCGCCACGCCGAGGAGTATGTCCCCCTGTGGATGCGCCTCGGGCTTACTGCTCGCTGATCCTGGTCTCCTCGCAGCCGTGCGGGGAAAAATGGCACACGGAAATTTCCTCAAGCCCATGGCGGATAAGGACCAAGCGGCCCTTGACGCCGTCGTCCATGAGGGGAACGAGCTCCTCGCAGGCCTCGAGCACGGTCTCGCCGTCGCAGGACGGGAGAGCGCTTTGAAAGACGATGGCGTCATGGGTCTGGTCGAAGTCCAGATGGGTGGCGCCCAGGATGCGCATGTGCTCCTCCAGGGCGGCTTTGAGTTCCTCTTCCAGCTCATGGAGGCGTTCGAAGCTGATTTCCGGTCCGAACAGGATTTCGCCGACGATCAGGCAGTTGTATTCCATGCCGCGCTCCTCGGAATGGTGACGATGGGCTATGAGTAGCACGCGACGAACCACCGGGCAACGGGCAGGCGCCATGGCGGCCGCTTGCCGGCCGGAGGCATGGCGCGTACCATGAACGACCGCCCAAGGGCGATAGCAAAGGAGGCCGCATGTCCGGCACGAAAAAGAAAAAAGGGCGCGCCGAGCGCAAGGGATTCGGCATCGACGCGGCCATGGTCCTGCGAATTTTCCGCGAACAGGGCAAGCCGCTCGCGGAAAAGGACCTCATGCGCCTGACCGCCGCGCCCAAATCCTCGCGCAAATTGCTCTACGCGGCTCTCGGCGACCTCGAGGAGGCCGGGCGGATCATCCGGATAGGACCGGCCTACGGCCTGGCCGAAAGCATGAACCTGGTGTCCGGCCGCCTGGAGATCCAGCGCTCGGGCGTGGGCTTCGTCATCCCGGACGACAAGCGCCGCAAGGATATTTTCATCAACCCCAGGGATATGGGGGACGCCTGGCACGGGGACTACGTGGCCTGCGCCATCACCCGCGTGCGCAAGAACAAGAGCAACGAGGGCCGGGTGGCCCGGGTCATCGAACGCGGCCACAAGAGCCTGTCCTGCCGGGTGGTCAAGCGCATGGGCCAGTATTTCTTGTGCAAGCCCACGGATTCGCGTCAGCAGATGAGCTTCATGGCCGGGTACGACAAGGCGGTCATCGGGACCGAACCCCGCAAGGACGACGTGGTGGACGTGATCCCCGGCGACAAGCTGGAATACCGGCTCTACGCCGGGACCTTGACCGCCCTTTTCGGCTCCCAGGAGGACGTGGGCGTACAGGAGCGGCTGGTCAAGCTCAACCATGCCATTCCCACGGAGTTCCCGGCCAGGGTCCTGGCCCGGGCGGACGAACTGCCGGACGCTCCGGCCGAGGCGGATTTCGCGGGCCGCAGGGACCTTAGGGCCGAGGGCTTCGTGACCATCGACGGCGCCAAGGCTCGGGATTTCGACGACGCCGTGCTGGTGAAGTCCGAGGGCAAGGGGTTTAGGCTGTGGGTGGCCATCGCCGACGTCTCCCACTACGCGCCCCAGGGCGGGGCGCTCGACCGGGAGGCCCTGGAACGGGGCAATTCCTATTATTTCCCCCAGTCCGTGGAGCCCATGTTCCCGGAGCGGCTTTCCAACGGCCTGTGCAGCCTCAATCCGGGCGTGCCCAGGCTTTCCATGGTGGCCGAGATGGCCTTTACGCAAAAGGGCGTCATGAAAGACGCCGTCTTCTATCCGGCGGTCATCGAGAGCAAGGCCCGGCTGACCTACGCCCAGACGGCCCGGGCCCTCATCGAGAAGGATCCGGCCGAGCGCGAGGCCATAAAACATGTCCTGCCCATGCTGGAGACGGCCGAGACCCTGGCCAGGGCCATCAACGCCCTGCGCATCGGCCGGGGCGGGCTCGATTTCGATCTGCCCGAGCCTGAAATCCATTTCAACCTCTACGGCGAGGCCATCGACATCCGGCCCCGGGTGCGCAATTTCGCCCACCAGATCATCGAGGAATTCATGATCGCGGCCAACGAGGCCGTGGCCGCCTATCTCACGGAACAGGGCGCGCCGTTTTTGTACCGCATCCACCCGGACCCGGACCCGGACAAGCTCGAAAACCTCTTCGCCCTGCTCAAGCGCACCGATCTCGGGGCGAAAATACCCCAGACGCCCGGGCCCTCCGACCTGCCCGCCATCCTGAGCGCGGCCGAGGGCGAGGAGCTGGGCTACCTGGTCAGCCGCCTGGCCCTGCGCTGCATGATGCAGGCCTCCTATTCGCCGCGTCACGAGGGCCACTACGGCCTGGCCTCGCCCTGCTACTGCCATTTCACCTCGCCCATCCGGCGCTACGCCGACCTGGTGGTCCACAGGGCCCTGAAACTGGCGCTTTCCGGCGACGGCGCCGAGGCTGTTCCCGCGGGCAGGCTGCAGAAGATCGCCGATCATCTGAGCAAGCGCGAGCGGGCGGCCATGGAGGCCGAGCGCGAAATATTGAAGCGCGTGACCATTCTCTTCCTGGCGGACAAGGTGGGCCAGCGTTTTACCGGGGTGATCAACTCGGTGGCGGATTTCGGCTTCTGGGTGGAGCTGAAAGAAGTCATGGCCGAGGGCATGGTCCGGCTGTCCACGCTGGGGGACGATTACTACTCCCTGTTCCCCGAGCGCCAGGAGCTGGTGGGCGAACGGACCGGACGCGTCCTGCGTCTGGGCATGCATGTGGAAGTGGAGCTGACCCACGTGGATTTGGGCCGCCTCGAGGTCGATCTGGCTCTTCTCTCCGGCGGCCTTCGCGGCGAGGGCGCGCGAGGAGACGGCCGCGAGACGGGCGAGGGCGAAGCTTCGGAACGGACCGGGCGGCCGAGCCGGACCAAAGAGCGGGCCAGCGGCGAGCGTTCGCGGCGCCCGGGCAAATCGTCCGGGCGGGGCGAATCGGCCAGGTCCGGCCAAGCTGGCCGGGCGGGCCAAGCTGGCCGGGCGAACCGGCAAAAATCCGGCCGGGACGACCGGGCGCCCAAGGCGAGTAAGAGCGCCTCCCGGAAAAAATCAGGCAAAGGATAGGCCATGCCCGGAAGATCCTTCGACAAGCTGCGCGTGGCGCTTCTGTGCTGCGGGCTGCTCTACGCCGTCGCGGCCGTATTCGCCGCCGCCTCGGACTATCCCACGCCCCAGCGCATCGCCAAGGAGCGTCTGCGCAAGGCCTATCTCATCGCCAACGGGCTGGATCCGTCTATCCGGCCCTACGAGTACGAGCTTTCGCCCGATATCAACGCCCAGTACGAGGCCTTTCGCCGGGAAAAAAGCGAACGCTTCGCCCAGGCCTTCGACGCGGCGGGCATCGATGCGGCCTATCTCGCGGACATGGAACACATGGAGCGGGACCGGATGCGCCTTGCGCTTTTCACCGGGGCCTCCATCCTGATCGTCTTCGCGCTGTTGCACGTGGTCTGGCTGTATCTGCGCAAAAAGCCGTCCGGCGGCTGAGCCGACTGGCGCATGAAAGCCCCGTGATATCCGGCGGGGATCAGCGTTTCGGCGACATCCTCGTCTCATGCCAGCTTTCAGGGGTGGAGCGCATGGCGCGAAAGAAACAAGGCCTCGCGAAGATGCCTTCGCGAGGCCTTGGATTTTTTGAAGCGCCGCCGCGATCGGGGCTTAAAGGCGGCTCGAGCCTCGCCGGGAATTCCGCGAGAGCTTTTTCGGTTTATCCAAAAGGGAAGAGCGTCATGGCGCAATATTTTGACCTTCGCGCCAAAAGTCCGTATATGATAATATAGCCCCTTGCGTATCGCGCCCGTCAATCGGCCTTCGGGGCCGCCAAGCCGCCGAAAAGGACGATGAGCCCTCCCGTCACGCGCTTCGCCGGGAGCTTTCTTCCTCGGGAGGCGTCTCGCGGTCCGGCCGGATGCGCAGATACTTGGCCTCGATCTTCACAAGCTCCCGATTCTCCTTCCGAAGCTCCGTCAGCTCCTGGCGCAGCTCTGCGTTCTCACGCCTGAGGAGCTGATTGTCCTCGCGCAGGGAACGGTTGTCCCGGCGAAGCGCCTCCAGATCCTCGGCCGCGCTGAAGGGAGCGGACGGCTCCCTGGTTCCGGACAGGACGTCTTCTTCGGCTTCCCGCCCCGGGTAACGGCCGAAAAAGAGCCAGTCCAGAGAGCAGCCCAGGGCCTTGGCCAGGTTGACGGACTGCGGTCCGGACGGGAGCTGCCCGGATTCGTAATTCTGGATGGTGGTGCCGCTGACTCCGACGGCTTTGGCCAATTTTTTTTGTGTAAGTCCGGCTTTTTCCCTGGAGAGCCGGACGCGTTCACCAAAATTATTTGTACTTGCCTCCCCGGATCCGGCAACGCCTCCCGGCGCGGGAACTGTTCCGGCTTTGTCCGGGGATGTTTTGTCCGCCATGCAACCACCTGTCCTATCATTGAAAAAGACGACGGTCCCGCGGCGCAAACATTTGTTTGTATAAGCACAAATATTCTTGTTGACTTCTCAAAGAAATTTTGGTGCAAATGGCCGAGGGAGTTGTGACTACTCCACGTCGCTTGGTTTTTACCCAGCCCGGCGCCCGCTGGCAATGGCAAATGCGCCTGGGTCGTCTTTCCGCCGTTTCGCCGTTTCACCGGGGCCGCCGCCGGAGCCGGAAGTTCCGCCGCCAGAGCCCGAGGCTCCGGTCCGCCGCGCCCCGGCGGGCGCGAACGCAAGGAGAAGCCGTATGCGCTATATCGTGCTTGGGCGGCCCTTCGGTTTGAAGGACCAGGCCGGGGAGCTGCGGGAACGCCTGTACCGGGATTTCAAGGCGGCCTGGAGCGTGGAATTCATGGAAGTGGACGCCAGGCTCGGCCGGGAGTTCGTCTGGCGCTCGGACGCCTTTTTGCGCCAGGACTATCTGGCCGCCCTGATGGACGGGGACAAGGCCGCCTGCCTGCACAGTTATTCCCTGCACGATCTGACCCGGGAATACGAATGGGACAAGAGCTACCTGCGCGACGTCCTGACGGAAAGCGCGCTCGGGGTCTTGCGCGGCCTGGGCGTTTCCTCCTTCATGTCCATGGAGCATTTCATCATCATGCCCGAGTATCGGGGCGGCCGGGAGCTGGTCAACACCTTCGACGCCATGGTCTGCCTGGGGCTCGAATTCTTCCACGCCAGGGCGGCGGCCGGCGCCGTGGTCACCCTGACCAGGAACGCCAAGAGCATCAACAAATTCCTGACCCGCCTGGAGTTTCGCTCCATCCTGGAGGATCTGACGCACAACGGCGAGCCCGCCGACCTCATGGTCTACGACAGCCCCGTCCGCGCCCCGCACAAGCGGGCGGACATGGAGCGCCGCATCCGGGAGCTGTGGGAGAACCGGCTGGTCCTTGAGGCTTTTCCGCTGGACCGGGCGTTTCCCGGACAGGACAACCCCCTTCAGGATCTGGCCAGGAACGCATGATCCAGGATTTCCTGGCGGATTGCCGCGACCTTCTCTCACCCGGCCGGGTGGTCACGGGCGAGGGCCTTGCGCGGGCCTCGCGCAACGTGGCGGACATCGCGCGCCGGGTCCCGGCCCTGGTGCGTCCGCAGACCCAGGAGGAGGTCCGGGCCCTGGTCCTTCTGGCCGTGAAGCACAAAACCCCCCTGTCTCCCATAAGCCGCGGCCACAACTGGGGGCTCGGCTCCAAACTCCCCTGCGCGGACGGGACGGTCATCCTCGATCTTTCGGATCTCGACCGCATTCTCGAATACTCAGCCGAATACGGCTGTCTGGTCATCGAGCCGGGCGTGACCCAGGCCCGGGCCGGAGAATTCCTGCGGCATCGGGGCGCTCCCTATTACCTGGACGCCACGGGCTCGGGCGCGCAAACCAGCGTCTGCGGCAACGCCCTGGAGCGGGGCGTGGCCTACAACACCTTGCGCTGCGAGCACGTGCGCCCGCTGAAGGCCATTTCCGGGACCGGGGAGATCCTGTACTTCGGCCGCAACCAGGGCGAGCGCCCGGGGCCGGACCATGAACCGGAGCGCCCGGAAATCCTGCGCCACGCCTGCGGCCCGGACGCGGCGGCGCTTCTGCCCCAGTCCAATTTCGCCGTGGTCCTGGAGGCGGCGGTCCATTTGCAGCCGAAGCCCCAGGCCTTCGCCTCCTTCACCATCGCCGTGCGCGAGGAAGGGGACTTGCCGGACTGCGTCCAGATCCTGCGCGAGCGCATCCGCCAGGGCGACGTGGGCGGCGTGCCGCATATTTTCGACAGGGAGCGGCTCTATTCCGGGCTCGCGCCCCTGTTGACGCGGGAAATGCGCGCCCGGGGCCGGTCCCCCTCCCGGGAGGAGGCCCAGGCCGCCCTGGCGCGGCTTTGTCCGGGGTCCTGGTGGATGGTGGGCAGTCTCCAGGGAAGCCGGGAGGCCGTGCGGGCCAGGGCGTCGGCCATAAGGAGAGCCTTCAAGGGCGCGGCTTCGGTCAGCTTCATGGGGCCGCGCAAGGAGCGCGTTCTTTCAGGCATCCTGGGGCTTTTCAAGAACGGGGCGGCGGCCATGGTTTTCCGCGCCACGAGGCTCTTGCGCGAATTGCCCCTGGGCGTGGCCGGGGACGATTCCCTTTTCAGCGTGGCCTGGCCTTTTGCGCAGAACATGGATTTCGCCGCGCCGCCCGATCCGGACGAAAGCCCCACGGGCTACCGGTTCGTGGCCCCGGGCGTTCCTCTCGGGGCGTCGTCCGTGCGCGCGTTTCTCGCCCTGCTGTCCCGTTTCAGGGACGAGCCCGATTTGCGGCTGGCGGCCAGCGTCAACCCCATGAACCACGCCCTGGGCGAAGGGGTGGTGAGCTTCGCCTATCCGCGCACGCCCGAGGGGCTCTCCCGGGCCGGGCGCGCGGAGCGGGCCTTCATCGGGGAGCTTACGGCCCGGGGATTTCCCCTGCTGCGTCTGGGCATCCACCAGATGGACGCTCAGTCTCCCATGAACCCGGCGCTGTTACTTCGGCTAAAGCAAGCCTTCGATCCCGCCGGGATCATCGCGCCGGGCCGTTATCTCGGACGGTAGCCGCGCTTCGCGCCCGTCCCCCGGCACGACAAAAACAAAAGCCCGGAAGGCATGCCTTCCGGGCTTTTTGCGGTTGCCTGGGCGATGATTTAGCGGGAGGTGCTGATGAACAGCTCCTTGGGCGTGCCGGGCTCGAACTGGTAGCGGGCGGCTTTTTCCCAGAAGAACGTGGAACCGTCCTTTTTCAGGGTCCAGAAGTCGAAATCCCAGTCCTCCCTGCGGTCGCCATGCTCGTTGAGCGCCAGCCAGCCGGTCACGCCGTAGGTGTGCTCGCAGGTCTGGGGAAAGGTCCGCTTGAAGGCGTCGAAATTCTTGGTCCCGCCCGTGGCCATAGCGGTGTAGAAGGCCGCCCAGGCCGCATCGTAGGCCGCCGCGCTCTGGGTGTCCGGAAAAAGGTCCGTCTTTTGCTGAATGCGCTGCTCCAGCTTGGTGTAGACGTTGGACCCGCCCTCGCCGTAACGCGGGCTCAAAAAGCGGGTGCGCATGGCGAAGTCCGCGCTGACCGGGTCCTTGGCGATGTCGTCGTTCATGGCCGTGGCGTCGCAGCCGTACCAGTTGAGGCTTTCGAGGCCGGGAATCCCCGAGGCGGTCTTAAGTAGCGGTACGGCCTCGTTTTTGGCCACCATGAGCACGCCGATCTTGGCCTTGGGATCGCTGGCTTTGGCCTGGTCGATCTGTTTCTTCAGGTCTTCGAGGATGGGCGCGAAATCGGTGCGGTCCGGATCGTAGCGGGAGCCGGGAAGGGCTTCGCCGCCCAGTTGTTTGAACCGGGCCTTGGCGTGGACCACCAGCTCGTCGCCGTATTTGTCGCCTCGCCACACGGGAATGAGCGAGGTCACGCCTTCCTGGCGGGCCAGACTGGTTACGGCCTCGGCCTGATAGGTGTTGGAGGGGGCCAGACGATAGAGATTGTCCCCTTCCTTGGAGAGATATTGGGCCGAGCTGCCCTGGCTTATAAGCAGGATGTTGTTCATGTCCGCGAAGGGGACCAGGGATTCCGTCACCTGATCGTCCACCGGGCCGATGACCACATTGACGCCCTTCCCGGCCAGGGATTTGAGCTTCTCCTGGGCCACGGCCGGATCGGAGGCCGTGTCCGCCGCCATGAAGGCCACCGACGCGCCTGAGCCCGCCTGGGCGAGATAGTTCATGATATCGGCCTGGGCCAGTTCCAGGGCGGCCATGGAGGTCTTGCCCTTGTCCGCGTCCTTGCCGGTCAGGGGCAACAGCGCCCCGAACACGTATTTCTGGGCCTGGGCGAGGGCGGGGGCGCCGCAGACGAGGGCGGCGAGGGCCAGGATGAGAAGGGGGCGGACGCGCGTTTTCCGTTCGCGCGGGGCCGGGCTGGTCACGGTCATGACGATCTCCTTGGGGACGCGGCGCCTGCCGTTTTGCGCCCTGGGGCGCGCGGCGCCTTCGCGCCCGGTCGTCCCGGGCGCAAGAAACGACATATAAGCATTCAGGGGAAAATGGAACAGGCGGGCCGTGGACCTTGGCGGGCCGTGGTTTATTTCAGCGAGCTTATCTTGCCGAATTTACTGGATTCCGCCCTGTAGAAAACGTTTTCGATCACCTTGTCGTCGCCGATGTCCTTGTAGTCGATGCGCACGGCCGAGCCGTCCTCCATGACCTTGCGAAAAAAATCGGAGATGTTTTTGTATTTGTCCGACTTCAGGTCCTTGTCCACCACGAAGAACCCCTGGGAGGTGACGATGGTGAGCACGTTGTTGGTCTCGTGGACTTCCTCCACGATGGCCGTGGTCTTTTTGAGCTTCACGGTGAGCGCGTCATCGGTGAAGGAGTCGATGGCGTAGTAGGCGCCCACGATGAAAAGCAGGAAGGAAAGGGCCAGAAGCAGGCGGCCTCCGTTTCCCTTGCGTTTGTTGGAGCGGCTTTTGATGATGATGTTTCTTTTTTTCAGCATGGCCTTGCGGGGTATGGGGCGCCGGATCGCCTGATCGTTTCGTCCCCGGCTTGTGGGTCCATGGACAAAAAAGGCCGCCTGGTCGCGGCCGGCGCCTCGCGTATTTGTAGCATGACCGGGTTCGATTGCAAATGCCAAATGCGCGGCCCGGCGCGCGACAGACCGCCGGATACGGGAAAAGCCCCCGCGCGGGCGGGGGCTTTTTCGGGAGGAGGGTTCGCTGTCGCGGCGCCGGGGAATCCGGCGCCGCGTGGAGGGCGCGGGGAGCTAGGCCTTGACCGGGACCGTGCGGAAGAGATTGTGTCCGTCGCGCACGATCAGGAACATGGCCACGCCGCTTTTATCGGCCGCGGTCTTGACCGCCGAGGACAGTTCCTCGGGGGTCTGGACCGGCTGCTGGTTCACTTCGAGGATGACGTCGCCCTGGCGCAGGTCGCCTTCGGCGGCCACGGAGCCGTCGGCCACGTCGGTGATCAGAAGACCGTCGTCCTTTTTCAGACCAAGGGCCTTGGCCTCCTGCTTGTCCAGGGGCCGCACGGCCATGCCCAGGGCCTCGTCGGACTGTCCGGCTTCGGCGCCGGCCTCGGCCAGCATCTTGGGATCGCGGGCGGCCAGCTTGGCGTTCACGGTCTTTTCATCGCCCTTGCGCAGCAAGGTGATCTCCACCTTGTCGCCCGGGGACATGGCGCCGATGGTCCGGGTCAGCTCGCGGGAGTCCTTGACCTCTTTGCCGTTGACGGCGCGGATCACGTCGCCGGTCTTGACGCCCGCCTTCTCGGCCGGACCGTCGTTATTGACCTGGGCCACCAGGGCGCCCTTGGCCTCTTCCATGCCCAGGGCCTTGGCGGTGTTCTCGTCGATGTCCTGGATGTTGACGCCGAGCAGTCCGCGCTTGACCGCGCCGTTGTCCTTCAGTTCGGCCACCACGTTCCTGGCGATGCCGCTGGGGATGGCGAAGCCGATGCCCTGTCCGGAGGCGATGATGGCGGTGTTGATGCCGATCACTTCGCCGTCCAGGTTGAGCAGCGGGCCGCCGCTGTTGCCCGGGTTGATGGACGCGTCGGTCTGGAGGAAGTCGTCATAGGGACCGGCGCCGATCACGCGCCCCTTTGCGCTGATGATTCCGGAGGTGACGGTGTTTTCCAGGCCGAAGGGGTTGCCGATGGCCACCACCCACTGGCCGACCTTGGCGGAATCGGAATCGCCCAGGGAAAGCGCCTGCAGGGGCTTGTCCGGGGTGATCTTGATGAGCGCCAGATCGGTTTCGGGATCGCGGCCGATCACCTTCGCCTCATAGCCCTTGCCGCCGTGCTTGAAGGTCACGGTCAGCTTGTCCGCATCCTCGACCACATGGTTGTTGGTCAGGATGTAGCCGTCCGGGGAGATGACGAAGCCGGAGCCAACGGCCGCGCCGTGGCGGGGAGAGGGCGACTGCCCGCCGAAATGATCCTCGAACTGCTTGAAGAAGTCTTCCAGGCCCTGCCTGCCCCTGGGGACAGGCGCCATGCGCGGCGAGCGTTGCGCCTCGACTTTCGCGGTGGTTTCGGCCTTGATGTTGACCACGGAGGGTCCGGCCTTTTCCGCGAGCCCGGCGATATCCGGCAACGCCGCCCATGCCTGGGAGATGAAGAGGGTTAATACTGCAAACACAGTGAACGGATAGAGGACAAAACGTCTTTTCATGGATGCTCCTTGTTCTTTTCCGTCCGGCCTCGCCTTATCGATGGGCAAGAGATAAATCCCCACGCTTTCAAAAACATTTCGCGCGCATGAACGCTTTTTCATGATCAGGGAAACCGGAGGGGGGCGACGGCGCGGATGGGGACGGGAAAAAAACCGGGGAAACGGCCGTTCCAGCCGTTTCCCCGGGATTTCAGACGGATCGGGTCAGGCACAGGGAAAAATAATGCGGGTTCTCCGGAGCGTCGGACAAGCGCTCGCGGATAAGCTCCCCTTCCTGCCCCAGGCGGCTGACGAAGGCGGTCTTTTCCGCCAGCCCCAGTTCGGACAGCGCGTTCCTGATGGCCGGGAAATTGCGGTAGGCCTTCATGATCACGGCGTTGTCCGCCGTGGCCAGGGCCTTTTTCAGCGATTCCCCGTCGCGGATGCCCGAAAGGATGATGAGGTTCTCCCCGGCTTCGGCCAGGGGGCGGCCCAACTTGGCTGCGGCCGCCTGGAAGGAGGTCACGCCCGGCACGATCTCGATGCGCGCCTGGGGCAGCGCGCGCCTGAGAACCGGCGCCAGGTAGCCGAAGGTGCTGTACAGGGACGGGTCCCCCAGGGTGATGAAGGCCGCGTCCTTGCCCGTACGCAAATAGTCGGCAACGATGTCGGCGTTTTCTTCCCAGGCGGCGCAAAGCGCCTCCTTGTCCCTGGTCATGGGAAAGCCCAGGCGGATGATTCGGGTTTGCGGGCCGATGTGTTCCGAGACGATGGCCAGGGACACGGAATAGTCGTTTTTCGAGGAGGAGGCGGCGAACACCGCCTCCACGCGGCCGAGAACCTTCGCGGCCTTAATGGTCAAAAGCTCGGGGTCCCCGGGGCCCGCGCCCAGGGCGTACAAGGTTCCAGGCATGGTCACTGCGTCTCTCCGGCCCCTTTGGGGGCGCTTTTTTCATGGATCATGGCGAAAAGCTCCTCGGCCGCCGTCACGGCGCCGGGACCGGGCCGCGAATACAGGCTTTCGGAAACCTCGTAAACCCTGCCCGCGCGCACGGCCGGAAGCTCGCTGAAATGCGGCCGGTCCGCCGGGGGGACGGGGTTCTCGTTCATGGGGCCGCGCTGGACCACGTAGACGCCGGGGTCCAGACGGGCCAGCTCCTCCTCGCCCAGCCGGACCACCCGCTTGTCCCCGGCCTCGGCGGCCAGGACGTTCTCGCCGCCCGCCGCCTCGATCTCGGCGCTTACGATGGAGTCGCGGCCCGCGCCCAGGAGATTGGGATAGCGGACCTCGAAAAAGACCCGGGGCTTCGGACCGGGAGGCCATTTGGCCCGCAGGGCGGAAAGCCGGGCGCCGAGGCCGTTGATCAGGGTTTCGGCGGCTCCCGGCGCGCCGGTCAGGACGCCCAGGCGCTCGGCGGCGGAAAAAAGCTCGGCAAAGGAGCCGATGCGAAAGACCGCCACGGGCAGCCCCAGGCGGCGCAGGGAGGCGACGGACTCCAGCGATTCCTTGCGCCCGGCCAGCTGGATCACGAGATCGGGCCTGGCGCCGAGGACCAGTTCCAGGTTGGGCCGCATGTGGGTGCCCACGCTCGGCTTGTTCTTCAGGGCCGGAATGTCCGCGTCTGCGTCCGTGCGGGCCACGAGCGCGTCCCCCTCGCCCATGGCGGCGAGGATCTCCGCCAGGGCGCCGGACAGGGCGATCACGCGGGAGGCGGGCTTTTCCAGGCGCACGGTCTCGCCCTGATCGTCCGTTATGACGACTTCGGCGCAAGCCGCCTTCGCGAACCAGGCCATGGCCAGGCCGCACAAGAGACTACACGCCAGGCACAGGCAGGCACTGGGGCGCGTCACGGTCCGGGCGCCTGCATATGATGAACTCGGTTTCATAGATCTCCGACAGGTTTTTTTGGGTGAAGACCTCTTGCGTCGGGCCGTCCAGGGCCACGCGGCCGTTTTTCAGCACGATCAGGCGCGGGCAGTAGAGGGCGGCCAGGTTGAGGTCGTGGATGGCGGAAAGGATGGTCAGGCCCTGGCGGTTGCGCCGGGCCAGGAGGTCATGGATTTCGATCTTGCGGGCCGGATCCAGCCCGGAGGAGGCCTCGTCCAGGAACAGGATGTCCGTCTCCTGGGCCAGGGCCCTGGCGATCATGACCCGTTGCAGCTCCCCGCCCGAAAGCTCCCCGGCCGGCCGGTCCGCGAAGGCGGCGGCCCCCGCCTCCTCCATGGCCCGCAAGGCGGCCCGCTCGTCCTTTGGGGAATAGTTCCCGAAAAAGGACAGGCCCGGGTAGCGGCCCATGAGGACCAGGGCGAACGCCGTGAATCCCCGGATTCCTTCCGTACGCTGGGGAACCACGGCGGCGAGCCTTGCGCGGGCCTTGGGGGAATAGGCGCCAAGCGGCTTCCCGTTCAGGAGGATTTCCCCGGACGTCATGCGGCGCTGGGGAATCGCTCCGGTCAGGGCCTTGATGAGGGTGGTCTTGCCCGAGCCGTTGGGCCCGAGAAGTCCGGCCATCTCGCCCCGGGCGATGGTGAAGCTCACGCCGTCGAGGACCGGGCGTCCGGCGTAGGCCACGGTCAGATCGCGCACCGCGATCACAGGAGCTCTCCGGCCTTGCGGCGAAGGAGCAGGCAGAAGAACGGTCCGCCCAGAAGGGCCGTGATCACGCCCACGGGCAGCTCCGCCCCCCCCGGCAGGATGACCCGGGCCAGGACGTCGGACCAGACCAGGAGCAGGCCGCCGAGAAGGCCGGCGTTGACGATGAGGGGCCGATGGTCCGCCCCCTGGTAGAGCCGGACCAGATGGGGCGCGGCCAGGCCCAGAAAGCCGATCACCCCGCATACGGCCACGCAGGCGCCTGTCATGGCCGAGGCCCCGGCGAGCAGGATGAGCCGGGAGCGGGAGACGTTCACCCCGAGCTGTCCGGCCTGGGTCTCGCCCAGCATGAGCAGGTCCAGGTCCCTGGAACACAGGGCCGCGGCGGCGAGCCCCAGCAGGAAATAGGGGAAAAAGAGCGCCAGATCGGCCAGTCCCCGGCCCTGGAAGCCGCCCATGATCCAGAAGACGATGCCCGCCACGGACTCCTCGTTGAGGGCCTTGACCAGGGAGATGAGGGCCGAGAGGAAGGAGGCTGTGACGATGCCCGCCAGCACCAGGGTTTCCCGCCGCAGCCGTCCTCCGGCCCGTCCCAGGGCCAGGACCGCCAAAAGCGCTCCGAAGGCGCCGCACAGGGCGAAGAAGGGGATGGCCGTAAGCCCGGGCGCGAAGGGGAGCGTCGCCGCCCCGCCAAGCCCCAGGGCGATGGCGACGGACGCCCCGAAAGCCGCGCCGCTGGACACGCCCAGGGTGAAGGGGTCGGCCAGGGGATTGCGCAGCACCCCCTGGAAGATCACCCCCGAGATGGACAGGGCCGCGCCCGCGCAGTAGGCCAGCAACGTGCGCCCGAAGCGCATGGAGACGACCACGGTCCAGACCAGGGGGTCGAAATCCTCCTTGGAGACGCCGGGCAGAAGCCCCAGGCTCGAGGCCAGGATCTTCATGGCCTCGTCCATCCCGAGGGGCAAAGCGCCGAACAGGCAGGCCGCCACCAGGGAGACCAGGCTCAAGGGCGCCAAAACGGCGGCGGCCCGGACGGCCTTTCGCCGTCCCGGCCTCGCCGGCGCCGTCTTGAGCGCGCATGTATCCGGCGTTTGCCGCATGGTCCGCCTAGCGCAGCCGGTCGAAGGCCGCTTTGAGATGATCGATCCAGATCCCGGCCAGCGCGTCCTTCTCGCCCGTTCCCGTCAGCACCGGGACGGCCTCGATTCCGTTCTTTTTCAGGATGTTCGCCCAGGAGTCGTCTTCCTTGCCGGCCATGTCGTTGCGGGCGTGGTCTCCGGCCACGGACATGAAGGGGATCAGATAGGCTTTTTTCAGGCCGCGCTTGGCGAGCTCCGCCACCACGTCGTCAAGTTCGGGCGCGCCTTCCACGGTCCCGATGAAGACGTTGGGATCGGCCCGCCATGCGTAGTACTGGACGGCCGGGTAGTAGACGCCCGCCGGATGGTCCGTGCCGTGGCCCATGAAGACCACGGCCTCGCCGGGCGCGCGTTCCTTGGGGATGCCCGCCAAAAGGGCGGCCACGGCCTTCTGGACGTCGTCCGTGGTCCACAGAAGGGGCGCGCCCACTTCCACCTGGACGAAGCCTTTGGGCATGCCTTCGAAGGCCTTGGCCGTGCGCTCCAGGTTGGTGAATTCATGTCCGGGAATGGTGTGCAGGCTCTGCACGGCCACGCGGGTGAAGCCCTGGGCCATCATGGCCGCCAGGGCCTCGGCCGGGGAGAGCGTGGTCTTGCCGGACTCCGCCAGTTTCTCCCGGACGATGTTCGAGGTGTAGGCCCAGAAGACCGGAACGCCCGGGAAGGCTTTTTTTGCCATCGCATCCAGGTTGTTCATGGCTTTTTCGGCTTCGGGCACGGTGGTGCCGAATGCGGCCAGGAGAATGCCTTTTTTTTCGGGACGCTCATGCCCATGCGCGAACGCGACGGCGCTTACGCTCAGGATGAGAAGAACGAACAGGGAAAGACGCGAAAACCGACGCATGGTAACCTCCAACGCATGGAGGGCTGTTTATCCGACGGGGAAGAAAAAACGTCCCTCCCATCTGGTGATGGAAGGGACGCCCGTATTCGTTCCCCGTCCGCCGCATCCGGCAAAGCCCTCGTTGCCGGTGTGGCCCTTTCGGCCCAGGTTCAGGCAGGTCTTCCGGCTCGTTCCGCCTGTCCCGGCCTTCCCGGAACGAGGTTCCAGTGGCGCGCTGGGGGACAGGCATGTAACGGAACTGACGGCGGCGGGACCGCTCCCGATTTCCACGGGATTCCCTATTAAGCCCGAAAGGGCGCCTGAAGCGGAGTCACGCTACAGCCGCGAAAGCCCGGGCGTCAAGGGGAATGCCGCGCCGGGAAAGGCCTGGCTCCAAGGCTTAATGATCCACGCGCACCACCCAGACTTCTTTTTGCTTGAAATACAGTTGCGGCGCGTTCGCCGGTTCATCAAGGATTGTAAGCGTGTCGTATGGCCCGGATATTTCGGCGGCTTTCCCGGCGTTCAATTCATGATTGAGATATTCCCTGGCTCTTGATTCGTCGTCATAAATCACGATGGAATGTGTGCTCATAGTGCGTTCCTTCTCAGTTTTTCGCGTACTCCGCATATGCGGCCGTAACGCCCTCGCTCATGGCCGCATGGCTGTTGCGCATGGCGTTGAGCATGTCCGTTTGCGTGGTGAATTGCTCGAGGAAACCGTACTTGGGGTAGACCTTGCAAAATGCGGAAACCTTTTCCGCGTCGACGGCGTCCGCATCGCCTTTGGCCATGGCCTTGACGAACGTCTTGATGGCGTCGTCCAGCGAATCGCCCTCCTTCGTGGAGGCCGCGCTGGCTTTGGCCACCTCGGCGCTCTGGACGCCCACCACGCTGGAGCCGCCCTTTTCCGCCAGAAGGCGGGCGGCCAGGCCTGTGGCGATGTACTGTGATATGGCGCCCTCGGCGCCCGCTTCGGCGTTCTTGTCGCCGGTGATCTTGGTCTTGCCCGAATAGCTCACCCCAAGGCTGGCGATGACCGAATAGGAATCCGTCTTGTCGCCGTCCGTTCCCCTGAAAGCCGCCTTTTCGTCGATGTTTTTCGCATCGTCGCCCATTGCGGCGTCTCCCTGGGCGTTTTTGTTGGCCATAAGCGGCAGAAAGATGGCCTCCTGCCGCTTGTAGCCCACGGTTATTTGCGGGGTCTGGGTCGCCTGGTTATAGGCAATGTCCAGCCCGAAACCGGTGTTCGTGCCGAAGATGAGCGCGTTGTTGTGGCGCGGGGCGCTGCATCCACAGGCCAGAAGGCCCATGGCGACGATCAGGATCACCGCGCCAGGGAGGGGTCCACGGTTACGCATAGGCCGTCCTTTACGATGGGTTCGAGTTGACGAAGGGTTTCCTCAAGACGCGCCTTGTCCGGAACCTTGACCACCAGACGGCAGTCCGGGGGGATGATCTCCTCGTACTGGTCGATGACGCCGATGTGCAGACCGCGATCCAGGGAGATGCCCGCAAGCCGCAGCCGCGCGGCGCTCGCGCCGCCTTCCTCCGGGCTTGAAGGATAGGTGGTTATGGTCGCGTATCCAAAGACATGCCGCACCGTGGCCCCGTCTTTGGCTGTGGAAATCACGCAGCCGCAGCCCGAAAGCGCCAGGGAAAGGAGCAGGGGCAAAAGAGGGCGCCACGACGCGGCGGCGAGAACGCCGGGCATCAGCGTTCCTTGAGGACCGCGCAGGCATCCCCGTACCATCTGGCCGCCCTGTCCAGATGGTCGCCGTGGGAATGCAGCCGCCAGGGGTTGGAGCCGGATTCGCGCAAGCTTCCCGCATTGTAGGCGGCGGCGGTGAGGATGGGATCGAAGCCGGTTTTTTCGATCCTGAAGGCGATTTCCGCCGCGCCGATATCGATGTTGTTCCCGTACTCGTAGAGGGGATGTTGTGTCGGTCCTATGGGATTTTCCGGATAATCCGGGGCCACGGCGAAGGGGTCGTACGCAAGGCCCATTTTCCGTATGATCTCGCGGGCGGTGGTGGCCAGGGTCTGCATGGGGCCCGCGCTGTAGTCGCCGCGATGGGGCGGGGTCGCATCCCTGACTTCCACGTGGGGCTCCCAGCGGAAGGTGCGCGGGCCGGTGAATCCGTCCGCCCGGGCGAAGGCGGTTTCCGTGGCGATGGTCATCATGATGAGGGCTGCGGGAACGCCCCGGCGTACGGCCGCCTGGAAGATCGAGTCCGCGCAGCGGTCGAGGACGGCTCGCATGGTGACGGGCTCGCCTTTGGTGCGCAGGGGCATTTCCCCGTCCTCATGCTCCCTGACGTACACGCCGTTTTCGTCGTGGCGCCAGGACCTGCCTCCGAACAGGGAATGCCAGCCGCTTTCGCCGGGATGGGGGCCGGGAATGCCGCCGGCTGGCGCGGTCTCCACCGAGAAGAAGGACAGGGGCGGTCTTTCGGACGAAAGCATGGGAGGCGGCGGAGCCCCGGGCTCTCCGCTCCAGGACAGGATGGCCCGCTCCAGGTTTTCGGCCCAGGAGGCGTCACCGCCCGTGGGATAGACGCCCGCGCGCAGCTCGCGCAGGTTCGCGCCGGGGAGCTGCAGGTGCGGCGTCTCGAAGGACAGGCGCTCCAGCCCGGCCCCTTGGGCGATTTCGCCCAGGCGTTTCCACCAGGATGCGGCCTCGCCCTTGTCGTCCCAACTCCATTTTCCATCCAGGAACAAAACGAAATCAGCGGCCAGTCCGTACTGGTGAAGCGATTCCCAGGCCCGGGCGTAGGTGACCACGTCCCCCGGGCTGGACCGGCCCTTGCCGAAAAGGGCGTTTTGGCGGGCGGGAGACCGGAATCCTTCGAAAAGCTTGAAGGCGAGCCCCTCTTTGGCGATTCCGGCGAGGACAGCTTCGATTTTTTCGCGAAAGAGGGGGTGCAGGGATGAGCGTTCAGCGTCGCGAGTCATACGTCAACTCCTTGGAAGAGGGTTGATGCCGCATACTGCCGATGTCTTGAACGATTGTGGGATGCTTTTAAATAGATTTATATATCAAGCGCGTCAATATGGAGCGTATAATAATGCGTTTTGGATCGAAGAAATGATGCTTGATCCACGTAATAACGCGTACGCGCGAAAAGGCTCCGGCAGGGGGCGAGGTGCGGAGAATGGGCGGCGGGGCGTTCGTGCGGGGGGTTATCGGGAGGGCAGCTTGGTGGGAACCAGGATGCCGCGCTTGACGAGGTCCGGGTAGTATTTCTCCTTGGTGAAGACCACCGGGATGTTCATCTTTTCGAAGGTTTCCAGAAGATCATTCACCCGGCTTTGCAGGGCCTCCGTGCGCATGACCACGATGGCGGCGTCCTTGTTGTAGGCCACCTCCTCGTAGACGTCCCAGGGATTGTCGGTTTTCACGCCATTGTCGAGGACGTAATACCGGGTTCCCACCCAGATGGTCGCTCCGGGCGCCGGGGCGGGCGCGGCCAGGGCCAGGATCAGCGGCAAAACCAGAAAAAATATTGCGCGTCGCATGCTTTCAGGCTCCGATTCTTTACATTTCCTGGGTGACAGTATAAGAAACTTCTCTGGAAATTCAATCCCGCAAGGAGTGGAAGGCAATGCAAATCGATTTCGCCGGTCTGTGCGTTCTGGGTGGTTTTCTTAGCGTGTTCGTGACTCTTTTGGTTATCAAATACCAGCAGTTGGCCAAACCCGAAGACCAGGACTGGTAGGCCTTCCTTTCGGCCTCCTTCTTTTTCCGCGAAGATTGCGTCGCGCGGCGGATGTTTGCCGTCGCGCGATGTTTTACATCCTCCTCCGGCTGGTTCCGTTCGGACCGAAGGGGGGCTATGATCGCCGCACGAACTCCCACGGCGGCCGGTATGTTTTCCCTACGGCGCCACATGATTTCGCGTAAGGCGCCGTCCACGGCGAAGCCCGATGAACCCGCGCGGGGAGACGGCCGCCGGCATTGCATAAACCCGTCCGGACCCGGGGGCCGCTGCTTGACAAGCGCAAGCGGGTTGATGCTATCAAAATGTCTGCTTTTTTTGGGATACCCCGTCGCGGGCGCCGATGCGACCGGCGCGTTTACGGCCGCGTCATGGCGCGCGGCAAAGGAACGCCGCTTGAAAACGATGCGATACGTTCGGGCCTTGCGCGGACTTTTGGCGCTGATTCTTTTGTTGGCCCTTGCCGGCCCGGCTCGAGCCGAGGAGGCGAAAGCGCCTCCAGGAACGCTTTTCCAGCTCGCTCTGCATGATCCCGACGTGGGCCTTTTGGCCGCCTCTCCCGGTTTCGCCTTCGGTTCGGATGAATCCCTTTGCCAGAACTACGGGTTTTGCGTGTACGCACTGCCCGATCCCCAGTCGAGGGGGCTGCAGTATCTGACGGTCACGGTCGCGGATCACGAAATCATCATGGTGGAGGCGGCGGCGAACATCAGCATGCTCGAAAATCCGCCGTGCGACGCCTACGCCGCCCTGATCGGCCGATACGGCCCGCCGGTCGAGCAAGCCATCAGCAAGGCCTTTATGGCGTCGAAGAAAGCGAGCTTCGCGAGCGGGCGTGGCTTTGTGGCGACCCCGTACGATCCCGCCCGGTTTGGATACGAGTGCGCGCAATGCGCCCTGCGAAATACGGGGCGAACCGCATTCCTGCTGGATCTTCGCTTCGCCGGAGGGCTCCGGACCGTGATCACGCCGGACGCGATCTCCTATACGCTGGGGGATGAGGCGCAAGCGGCGCAGGCCCTTCTCCGGGCGCGGGAGCGCCGCGACGCCGATGCGGACGAGCACTGCCGCGAGCGCCGTCAGGGCGCCGCGACCTGCCTCGATAGGGTCGGCGCGCAGCCGAACTAGTGTGCGTACTCAAAAGAATGTGGTAGTATTTTTTTGAGAAAAATAATCAATTCAATATATTATCTTCTAAATCCGTAGGCGCGGATTTCGAGAACGCGACGCTAGCCGGACGAGCCGGGCCGCACGCCCGCGCCATCTCGCCCTGAATTCATGCGAATACGACGCCGGGACGGCGTTCCCCGATGCTCCCGGGAAGACTAGGCCGGACGCCGGGCCCACGATGGGACGGGCGTGGTCATCTGCGCCGGAACTGGCGCTTGTCGCCCACGCGGACGGTGATTTTTTCCTTGTCCAGCCATTCCAGAAGCGGAATGGTGAACTTGCGCGAAAGACCGGTCAGATCCTTGAAGTCCGAGGGCTCCATCTCCTTGTGCGTCTCGAAGAATCCGGCGATCCTTTCGATAAGCCCCTTGATGCTCTCCCCGGAAAAGAACATGTCCTCCTTGACCTTGACCAGAAGACCCTGGGTCAACAGCACCTTGTAGACGGGCTGGGCTTCCTTGAAGGTCAGCCCCAGGGGCTCCAGCACGTCCTTCAGGTTGGGCGGGGTCAGACCGCCCTTGTCGTAGACGGCCAGGAGTTCGTCTCGCAGCTTGGCCTGATCCGAGGCCAGGGACACCGTGTGGTCCGGAAGACGCAGGATTTCCTGATCCGCCGCGAGCTTGCCGGTCTTGAGCAGCCGCTCCATCAGGAAATGGAAAAGCTTGGGCGGCAGGGACCGGCCCCAGGCCGAGGCCAGCTCCCCGCGCGAGACGCCGGGCTTCAGGGGCTCCTTCTTGTGATAGGCGGCCATGTGGGCGAGAAGGCTCTCCGCCAGGGATTCCACGACCTTGCCGCTGGCGTAGACCTTGCCTTCCCTGGTTTCCCGCTCGATGAGAAAAGCCCGGCCCTTGTCGCACAGAAGCTGCAGGGCCTTGTCGAGGGCCTTGGATTCCAGGTCGCTCATGACCATGAGCCGGGCGAAGCTCAAGCCTTCCGGACCGGCGAAGGCCAGCTGATCGGCGATGACCTCCTCCGAGGGGGCGCTTGACAGTCCCGCAAGCACGGCCACATCAGGCGAAAAGCGTTTCACCTTACGGCCGATGGGGTTCACGATGCCGCCGCCCGCCACGGTGCGCAGGGGTGAATAGGCCCGGATGACGCAGCGGTCGCCGAAGACTCCGGCCATGGGCTCGGTGAAGCGTACCTGGCAGGGCGCGGTCTCGCCGGGCTCCAGCTTGTCCCGGTCCAGGAAATAGACCCGGGCCAGGGTTTCCCGGGCGCCGTGGTGGAAATGGATTTCCGTCCGGTGCTTGATGGCGCGCGGGGCGGACGCCAGGCAGGTCAGCTCCAGGTCCCAGACCAGGGAGGGAAACAGCGTTCCGGGAAGGGCCAGGACCTCGCCGCGCTCGATGTCCTCCACCTCGAGCCCCTGGAGGTTCACGGCGGTGCGCAGTCCGGCCGGGGCTTCCTCCACGGATTTGCCGTGGGATTGCAGGCTCCTGATCTTGCTTTCCTTGAGCGCCGGGTAGACGAGGACGTCCTGGCCCACCTTGAATTTTCCGGCGATGAGCGTTCCGGTGACCACGGTGCCGTAGCCCTTCAGGGTGAAGATGCGGTCGATGGGAAGCCTGGCCAGGTCCGAGCGGCGCTTGGGCTCGAAATGGGCGGCCAGATCGGCCAGGGCGGTCTTGAGCGCGTCCAGGCCCTGTCCCGTGTGCGAGGACACGGGAATGACGGGCGCCTCGGCGAGAAAGGTGGGTGCCAGGAAATTGCGCACGTCCTCGGTGACGAGCTCCAGCCATTCCTCGTCCACCATGTCCACCTTGGTGAGCGCCACCACGCCCGTCTTGACGCCGAGCAGGGAGCAGATTTCCATGTGCTCGCGGGTTTGCGGCATGACGCCTTCGTCCGCGGCGATGACCAGGGTGACGAAATCGATGCCCGCCGCGCCCGCCACCATGTTTTTCACGAAGCGTTCGTGCCCCGGCACGTCCACGACCCCGACCCGCTGGCCCCCGGGCAGGTCCATGAAGGCGAAACCCAGTTCGATGGTGATGCCGCGTTTTTTTTCCTCGGCCAGACGGTCGCAGTCGATGCCCGTGAGCGCCTTGATGAGCGTGGTCTTGCCGTGGTCGATGTGCCCGGCGGTTCCCATGATGACCGGCATGCGTATCCTTTTTCCGTACGCCGTACGGACGGTTGGACGGTGAGATGAAGCGGGAGACACGATAGGAAAAAAACGCCATGATCACAAGAAAACGACGCGTTTTCACGGAGGGACGGCGTGAAGGAACCGGGCGCGGGGCTTATGCCCAAGGCGCGGCCAGGGGCCTGCGGGAGATCAGCCGGACCTCCTCCATTCCCTTGCCCATGGCCGAGGCCATGCTTCGGGAGTGAGCGGACGAGAGCGCGTCTTTCCGGGTTCCGGGGCGACTTCCGGCGGAGCGGCGCGCCTTCAAAAGAGCGGGCCGCCCGTCTTCCTCGTTACGCCCATGGCCGCCCCGCAAGAATGCGCGGCGTTCCCGGGCGTTCCCCGGCGACGGGGTTCGCCGGTTCGGCTAGACCAGCCCCCTGAAATATTCCTGCCCGTATTCGACGATCCAGCGCAGGAAGCGTTGGCGGTCCTTGAAGCGGGAGAGGTCGAATTCCCGGGCCAGGTCCGGGCGCGCGTGATGAATGAGTTCCGCGTAGAGGGGGAAGACCGGGAGCGAGCCGCCGGAATCCGGGTTGGGAAGGGCCAGGCGGGTCTTTTCCTCCTGGGAGACCAACGGCCAAAGACCGAAGGCGCCGCAGGCGTGGGCGTAATACCAGGCCGCGAAATCCTCGAACGCGGCCGGGTCGTTCCAGTCGCCTTTGCCGGCCTGCGGATAGATCCGGTCGAAGACCGCGCGCATGAGCCGGGAGGCCGGCAGATGAAAGCGGTTGGCCGGGCCGTGTGCGGCCGGCCCGGCGAAACGGGCCAGGAATCGGCGCAGAGTCTCGCTTTGGAGTTCTTCCTGACGCCAGCTCTCGACGGCGTAGGGCAAAAAGGCCTCGGGCCAGGATTCCGGCGGTCCCGAAAGCGCCCATATCCATTCCAGGCCCAGCCCCAGGGGGCGGTTGTCCACGGAGCCGGGCTCGTGTTCGCAGGGCTTGCGCGGCTCGTCCACGCTAAGGACGAGGTCCAGGCGGCCGCTTGCGCCCGCCGCGCGCGGCGGGCGCAGATGGACGATCCGCGATGAGCCCGGCGCCATGGCGAAGGACGTTTGGACTCCGGTCGCGCCGAGCTGGGCCTGGACCGGCTTTGCGCTGTTCGAAGGCGCGGACCGGAAGCTGAAGACGAGAAGGATTTCGCCGTCCGGAACGTTTTCAAGGGGAATGCGCAGGTCGCTTTCCTCGCCCAGGGACCAGACGCCCCAGGTCTCGGGATCGCACCAGCCAAGCCCCAGGGTCTCGCAGGCCAGGGCGTCATAGCGCTTGAAGCCGAGCAGGCCGGGGACGGCGAGCGCGGACCGGCCGCGCGGGGCGATACGCGGGCTGTACGCTCCCTGGGGACGGGCGATGGCGGTAAGAAGGCGGTCATAATCGGCGGCCATGCGATCGGCCCGGAAATAGTCCGCCCGGGCCCGTATGGAAGGGGCGAAGGCCCGGAAGCGCTCCGGGGCCTGGGCCATGACGGCGATGACCTGGACAAGGCCGGTCACGGTCGCTTCCGGGGATAGGGACGGATCGGGGAGAAGCAACCCAACGTCGCCGAGAAGCTCCGGGACGCCGCTGACGGCGCTTGCGGCCACGGGCAGTCCGGAGGCCATGGCCTCGATCAGGCACAGGGGCATGCCCTCGGCTTCCGAGGGCAGCAGGAAGACGTCCGAGGCGGCGAGCCATTCCTTGACGTTGGGCGCCAGCCCCAGGATGAAGACGCTGTTTTCCAGGCCGCTCGCAGGCACGGCGGCGGCCAGGGCATCATAGTCCGCCCCGGGATGGCCGCACCAGACGAAATAGACGGGCCGGCCAAGGTCCATGCGCGAGACGCGCCGGGCGGCTTCAAGGAGGTGGCCGTAGCCTTTGCGCGCCTCGAACCGGGCGGCGGTGAAGCAGACCATGGCGTTTTGGGGAATGCCGGTCCGGGCGCGGAAGTCTTCCCGGAACCCGTCCGGCGGGCGCTCGAAGTACCTGTCCGCCACGCCGTTATAGACGACCTGGCTGCGTTCCTCGGGGACCTCGAACAGGGTCCGCAAAAGCCGCAAATTCTCGGACGAGACCGCCACCGTGGCGTCGGCCAGGGCGTAGAGATTTTTGGCGTAGGGCAAAAGGCCCGGGTCGTAGGCTTCCCCGGCGCTTACGTAATTGCATAAAAACAGCGGAGGAACGCCCAGTTCCAAGGCCGCCTGTTTGGCGCCCAGGGAGGAAAGGGGCGAGCCGTCATTGAAGAGGATGGCGTCCGGTTTGGTCTGCCGGATGATGTCCAGAGGGACGTCGTGGCGCAGGGCGCTGGCCGTGGGCGCCTTGACCGTGTCGAAGGGCAGCCAGACGGTGTCCGCGCCCGCCTGGGCGCGCTCATGAAAGGAGCGCTCGTCCCCGGGACTCAGGGCGACGGTCACGTCGCGTCCGCGTTTTTTGAGCCCAAGGGCCAGGGCGTGCGCGTTGACCGCCGTGCCGCCGAAACCGGAATCATCGCTGTAGATCAGAATACGCATGGCGCGCCTTTGAACGACTGCGGACCGCGCGAGGCGGCCGGTTGCGAAGGTGAACGCGGCCTGCCGCCGCGCGTGATCCGGGGACCGGCGAGCGGGCGGCGCGCCGCAACGGGTCGCGCCGCCCGCGCGGACGATCAGCTCATGAAAAACGCCCGGAAGGCCAGGGTCGCGGCGTACAGATCCGCCTTGGCGCACAGCTCGAAGGGGCTGTGCATGGACAGGACCGGAACGCCCACGTCGATGATGTCCATGCCGTACACGGCGAGGAATTTGGCCACCGTGCCGCCGCCGCCGATGTCCACCTTGCCGAGCTCCGACATGTGCCAGGGGATGCCCGCTCCGTCCAACAGGCCGCGCAGGGCCCCGACGAATTCCGGATGGGCGTCATTCGCGCCCACCTTGCCCCTGTGCCCGGTGAATTTGTTGAAACAGGGGCCGTAGCCCAGTCTGGCGGCGTTCAGCGGCTCGTAGACGTCCTTGTGGTCCGGATCCATGGCGGCGGAAACGTCGGCCGAAAAAGCCTGGCCGTTCTGGAAGATGGCGGACAGCCGCGTTCCGGGCGCCCAGGCCTCGGCCAATTCCTCCATGCAGTACTCGAAGAAATAGGATTTGGCGCCGGTGGAGCCTTCGGAGCCGATCTCCTCCTTGTCCCAGAACAGGACGATCTGCGCGCGCTCGGGTTCGGGCTCGGCCAGGAAGGCCTCCAGGGCGCAAAACACGCTGGAGCGGTCGTCATGGCCGTAGCCGCCGATGAGCGAGGCGTCGAGGCCCACGTAGCGCGCCGGCCCCGCCGGGACGGCCTGGAGTTCGGCGCTTAGGAAGTCCGCCTCGCAAATGCCGTAGCGCGCGGAAAGGATCTGGAGGATGTTCTTTTTGACGCGCTCGCCTTCCTCCTTGCCGTCCTTGGCGGCGGGGACGGGAATCTGGCCGAGCACCAGGTTCAGTTTCTCCGCCTCGAACGCGTCGGCCACTTTTTTTTCGATTTCCTTGTAGGCCAGGTGGGGCAAAAGATCCGTGATGGTCAGGACCGGTTCGGCCGGGTCCTCGCCCAGGCTGACGGTCACGGCCGTCCCGTCGCGCTTGACCACGGTTCCGTGCAGGGCCAGCGGCATGGTCAGCCACTGGTATTTGCGGATGCCCCCGTAGTAATGGGTCTTGGCCAGGCAGATATCCAGGTCCTCGTACAGGGGGCGCTGCTTGAGGTCCAGCCGGGGGCAGTCGCCGTGGGCGCCGATCAGGCGAAAGCCCTCGGCCAGGGATTTTTTGCCCTTCCTGGCCAGCATGCAGGTCTTGCCCCGGTTCACCCGGAAGAAGGTTCCGGCGGCGAGATCGTCCGCGATCCCGGCCTTGCCGGCCTTGTCGCGCACATAGTCGATCACCAGCCTCTCGGTCTTGCAGGTTGAGAGAAAGTCCACGTAGCGCGCGGCCATGGCGTCCATGGCCGCGCGGTCCTTTTTGGAGGAATAGGCGTCCCAGGCGGATTTGGGCTTGTAGGCGAGATCGTCGTTTTTCACGGGCATGGGAAAGGGCTCCTTAGGCTTTGGCGATGGCCGCCAGGGCCGTCTGGGCGGCCTGGGCGAGGCTTTGGGCGGCCAGCGCGAATTCGTCGTCCGCCAGGGTCCTGGGGTCCAGGCGCAGCGCGCCGTCCTCGATGCGGGCCGCCATGGGCGGGTCGGCGGACAAGAGGGCGTCCTTCACGGCGTCGGCCGAAAGGGCGGGATTAACGGGGGTGAGGCCGACCAGGGTGGTTGCGAGGTCCTGTTCGGGAAAAGCGCCGCCGCCCACCCGGGAGACGCCCGGGGCCGTGGCGGCGGTGAAGACGCCGTCCAGGGTCTTGCGCAGGGTCCTGGCCAGTCTGGCGGCTTTTTTCCGCAGGAATTCCGGCGAAGCGGTGATCATGGCCAGGGTGGGGACCTCGGCCGCCGCCTTTTTGGGATCGAGATACAGGCGCAGGGTGGCCTCCAGCGCGGCCAGGGTCATCTTGTCGATGCGCACCGCGCGGTTGAGCGGGTTCTTCTTGATCAGATCGATGTATTTCTTCTTGCCCACGATGATTCCGGCCTGGGGACCGCCCAGGACCTTGTCGCCGCTGAAGCTGACCACGTCCGCGCCCTCGGCCACGACCCGCTGGACCGTGGGTTCGTTGACGAGCCCCATGCCCGAGAAATCGAACAGGCTGCCGCTGCCCAGGTCCTCGATGACCGGCAGGCCGTGACGCTCGCCGATCTCCTTCAGTTCCGGCATGGAGACCTCTTTCGTGAAGCCGATGATGCGGAAATTGGATGTGTGCACCTTGAGCAGGGCGGCGGTGTTTTCCGTGATGGCGTTTTCGTAGTCCTTGGGATGGGTGCGGTTGGTGGCGCCCACCTCTTTCAATATGGCGCCGCTTTTGGCCATGACTTCGGGAATGCGGAAGGAGCCGCCGATTTCCACGAGTTGTCCGCGCGAGACCACCACCTCCCGGCCCTTGGCCAGGGTTTCCAGGATGATGAGGACGGCCGAGGCGTTGTTGTTGACCACAAGCGCCGCCTCCGCGCCGGTGATGTCGCACAGGATGCCCTCCACGTGGCTGTAGCGGCTGCCGCGCTTGCCGGCCTCCAGGTCGAATTCCAGATTGGAATAGCGGGCGCAGGCTTCGATCACGGCGGTGATGGCCGCGTCAGCCAGGAGGGAGCGGCCGAGATTGGTGTGCACGACCACGCCGGTGGCGTTGAGCACGCGCCTGAAATGGGGCTTGGCCTGGGAGGCGAGAAAGCAGCGAAGTCTGGGGCCAAGGGTCTCCCAGGACAGGGCCGCCTCGTCCACGAGCAGGCCGGATCTGATTTCTTCGCGAACCATGTCCAGGAAGCGGTTGACGAGATCGCGCAGGAGCGGCCGGGGAAGGCCGGACAATCCGGGATCGTTCCCGACGCGGTCCAGGATGCCGTCCACGGCCGGAATGCGTCTGAAAAGCTGCGACACGATGCGTTCCTTTCGTCGCCGCGCGCCGGTCGTCGAAGTCGCGCGCGGCGTAAAAAATAGAGTAACGCCCGGAACGGATCGCCGGGCCGTGGGAAACTAGCCTAGATCGTACGGGAAAGGCAATCGTCGCCGCCCAGGCCCAAGGTTTCCGGCCACTGGGCGAAAAACCCGGCCAGCAGGTACATGGAGCCGCAGACCAGGATCAGGTTGGCGCCGGGCGACAGGCTTGCCAGGGCCTCGGGGACCCCCGCCGCGGGGACGGCGCGTTCGCCCAGGATGGCGGCTGTTTCCGCGGCGGGCATGGCCCGCCCGGGCGCGTCGATTTCCGGGACGGCGATGGGCCCCTGGGCCAGCTCCAGAACCCGGGGGGCGAGCTCCTGGGGGTTCTTGTCGCGCAGGCAGGCGAAGACCATGGCGTCGGGCTCGATCTGGTCCCGGGCGAGAGCTTGGCGCAGGGCGGCCAGGGCCGGGAGGTTATGGGCGCAGTCCAGAATGACCTCGGCCTCGACGCCGCTTGGGCGCACGCGCTGGAGCCTGCCCGGTATGAAGGCCCGGGACATCGCCTGGCGTACGGCCACGGGATCGATGGGGAAGCGTTTGTGATCGGCCAGGAAATAGAAGGAGGCCAGGGCCAGCCGGGCGTTTTGCTCCTGGTAGGCGCCGGGAAGCCCGAGGACGATGTCCTCGATCACGGGGCCGGGCGCGTCGCGGCAGGGTCGGATCAGGCCGATTTCCGGCGCGAAGCGGATCAGGTGGCGGTCCTGGAGCAGGAGATTGCGGCCCTGGGTTTCCCTGCGCAGGATGGCCAGGACTTCCGGGCGCTGGGGGCCGGTGATGGCCGGAACGCCCAGGCGCATGGCTCCGGCCTTGTCCAGGGCGATCTTTTCCGGGTTGTCGCCCAGCACGTCCTTGTGGTCCTCGCCGATGGGCGTGTAGACGGTCAGGCTGTGGGAGAGGGCCGAAGCGGCGTCGTAGCGGCCGCCGAGGCCGGTCTCGAACACGGCCGCCGTGACGCCGTGGCTGGCGAACAGGCGGGCGGCCATGGCGGTCAGAAGCTCGAAATAGGTGAGCCGTTCCTCACCGGGAGGGTCGTAGACGGCGAACACGGCGTTGGCGGCGTCGAGCCAGTCGGATTCCGGAAGCATGGCGCCGTTTATACGGATGCGTTCGCGCACGGACAGAAAATGCGGAGAGGTGAACAGCCCGGTCGTGAAGCCGTGGCTCTGGAACAGCGCGGCCAGCATGACCGAGGTGGAGCCTTTGCCGTTGGTGCCAACCGTCTGGACGCCGAGCCAGGCAGGGGCGGCGAGGTTCAGGGCGGCGAGGGCGGCGCGGATGCGGCCAAGGCCCATATCCATGTGAAACAGCCCCAGACCGTCGAGGTAGGCGGCGAATTCCTCGAACGAGGCGAATTTAGAAGTCGAAAGATTCTTTTTCACGGAGGAGGTGATAACTGTACCCTGAAAGTTCTTTGAGAAGTTCTTCCTGAATCTGTTCCGAGAACGGGGCCTTCATGTGGTAGATGTAAATTTTCGGTTTGCAGTGAAGCTTGTCGAGTTCCTGGCGCAACAGGCGCGGGGTCAGGTGTTTGGACCGCCTGGCCAGGTCCTCCATGGAGTTGGGGAAGCTGGCCTCGGTGATGAGGTTTTTCAGCGCGAAGGGCAGGGCGTTGATGCAGCCGCACCAGTCGTCATCGCCGCCGGTGTCGCCGGAATAGGCCAGGTTTTCGGAGGCGTTGTCCGACCACAGGATGTAGCCTGTGGCGCATTTGGCGTGGTTGACCGGGCAGGCCTGGACGTTGAGGCCATTCACCTTCACGGGTTCTTTCGGGAGCATGGGCGTGTAGGTCAAAACCGGCGAGCGCTCGGGGATGACGGTGAAATCCGGCCAGATGGTATCGTTCAAAAGATGTTTGGCGATGCTGTCGAGCACAGGCTGGAGGCTTCGGATATTGAGGGCGGGCCGGGGCTTGCCGAAAAAGAATTCGATGAGGTTGTCGGCCAGGAAGAGGATGTCCTTGATGTGGTCCAGATGGCTGTGGCTGACCAGGATATCGGTGATACGCTGCTGTTCTTCCAGGGTCAGGGACGAGGTGACGGACCCGGCGTCGAGGAGGATGGCGTCGTTGATGAGGAAGGACGTCAGGTGATGTCCGGGCAGGTCGGAACCTGAGCAGCCGAGAACCCGAAGCTTCATTGTGGCTCCATCGCCGCCGGGGCGGCGCGAACGCGTTGGAATGACATATTGCGGATTTACGGCTGAAAAGGCCGGGGTGTCAAGTGCGCATCCCAGGGAGGGGCGAGGTCGCGGCCGGGCGCCGCCGCGATGTTTTCGGGCGGAGGGCCTCGCTATGGGCAGGGCTTTTCCTTGACCCTGGAGACGCGCTTGATTATGAAATGCGTTTTGCGCGCCAGTAGCTCAGTCGGATAGAGCAACGGCCTTCTAAGCCGTCGGCCGAGGGTTCGAATCCTTCCTGGCGCGCCAAATGAAATCAAGGGGTTAGGCATAAAGTCTAACCCCTTTTTCATTTCTCGAAGGACACTCCCCCGCACTATCCCCAGCACGGAAGATGAAAATCCCAACAAAGCGCCGTCAGTTCGCGGGCGTCCTGGGGGTTTTTGGCGCGTCCCGGCCCGGACCGCCGCAACCGCCTGGGCATGGGCGGGCCCGCCACGATCCCGGTCGGTCCCGGTCGCTTCACCTTACCCGGCCCTGGCCCTAAGTCCCGCTGGTTCTGTCGCCGGTACATCATGGCCGCATAACGTCCAGGTCAAGGGGGGCTCACCTCTCGTCGATAGGTGTTGTGGGTCGTTCCTTGACACTTGATTATTTCGCAGAAACTTTTTGGAAAGTTAAATTTAATAGATTATGTCGACGCAAAACTGACGGAAAAGGCGTCAGTTAGGGCCTGGACGCATCAGATTTCGTCAGAACAAGCTAGGTCGAAACGAAAAGAAGGTCAGATATTTATGTATAATGACATGATCAGAACTATCAGACTTGCTTTATGGCTTATTGCAGTTTTGGGAGCTATTTGGCTTATCCCACTCTCCTTGGGTAACGTATTTAAAGGAGCTTCACCTGAGACTCTTGGCATGATCGAAAGAGTCCTTTCAGGTTCTGGCTACGCCAACATGGTCACCTTCGTTTTGGCACTATTTTCAATTGCCATCGCAATCGCTTTTTTTATTTTTTCAGAAAAGAGAGGCCGCGATTCCGATGCACGTTCAACAGAAATGCTGGGAGCGTCTCAAGCAGCGCTAAGAGGAGTTCAAATCCTCATGGAACAACGTTTCGATAAGTCAGAAAAAATAATGGATTTACACCATGCAGAAACAATTAGTGCGCTTACCAAGGAAACGGCAGAAAAAACAAAAGAATTAGATGAAAAAGACAAAGAGGTTTCCGAGGCACTAACCAAACTAGAATCTAGTATTGCTCCAAATAACGCTGAGGCAAAATCGGTGCTTGACGAAGCAAAAATATTAATTAATCAGTCAAGCTCCATAAAACAATCATTGTTAAAACAATTGTAAAAAAGAACACAAGAACAATTGTTGGCGGAAGGAAGAGACTTATACCGTATCAATTATGTACGTGAAGTTGCAAATAAACTTGTTCCCTCAAGGCCAACAACTAATACTCTTTTAATTGGCCTTGGCTATATTGATGCCAATCACAAATTAACAGATAAGAGGTTTGATATTATATCGCAGTATATGCAGGACGAAATAGTTAAGCCAGCAAAATGAAACGGCTTACATCTCTCGCATTTCGGCCACTCTCTCCTTTACCCGGCCATGTCCTGGGGTTGGTCCTGGAAATGACAAAGCCCGCCAGGGCGGCGGGCTTTTGTGGTAGAGTTGGCGCCCGGGCGCTATGAGCCTCGAATGCCGGGTAGGAGGTCCGCGAATAACGTCTTTTGGTCTGTACCTCTCCCGAGATTGCTTGCGTAAAGCCTGATATCGCCAATGTCCCGCTTGATGGCATAAATGGCGTCCATGGTGTTATTATCGAAGCGTAAGGCGAATTTCGCTGGGTAGTATCCAGCCTGTCGAAGTCGCCCCCTGCACGGGGGCGTGGATTGAAGCCTGCGACCACTCCAGCATTTCGACCAGCGCGACCGGTCGCCCCCCGCGAGGGGGCGTGGATTGAAGCTGGGAGCGGCTGCTCCTGATCGATCATCCCCTGATCGCCCCCCGCGCGGGGGCGTGGATTGAAGCCTGGCGTGTCTGGTCTGGGCGGACAGGGAGGAAGTCGCCCCCCGCACTATCCCCAACAAACCGGGCGTGTTCGAGCCCCGGCCAGCGTCCTTTTGACCGGCTCTGGCCCAGCAGGGGCCTAAACATGCGATGGCTCGCCCAGGCGGTCTTTCAGGTATGCGGCGAGAGGCCCGCCCGCTTTGACGATGGAGGGCGCAACGGGTAGTTCTTCGTCAGAGGGACCATCCCTCTTTCTCCTGGGGCGTCGGCGGCCGCGCCGGTTCGGCGCGCTTTTCGCCGCATCCGGCAACGCGCTCGCAACAAGGCATGACGCGGGCAAAAGGAGGGCGCATGACGGGATTCGGCATCGTGGGCCTCGGCGTGGTGGCGGAATTTCACAAGCTCGGCGTCCTGGACAACCGGGACAAGGGCGCGCGGCTCGCCGCCGTGGCGGGCAGGGACCCGCAAACCTTCCCCAAAAACGCCGCCCGCTTCGGCGCGCCCTGCATGAGCTTCGAGGAGCTTTTACGCGCGCCGGGCGTGGACGTGGTCTGCCTGTGTTCGCCAAGCGGCCTGCACGCCGCCCAGGCCCTGGCCTGCGCCAGAGCCGGAAAACACGTCCTGGTCGAAAAGCCCATGGCCCTGACCCTCCCCGACGCCGACGCCATGATCGAGGCGTTCGGCCGGGCCGGGCTCCTTTTGGGCGTGGCCCTGCAACGCCGGACCTTTCCCCTTTTCAGGCGCATCCGTCAGGCCATCGAAGCCGGAGACCTGGGCCGGTTGACGGCAGCAACCGTGACCGTCCCCTATTATCGCGGCCAGGACTACTACGACGGCGACGCCTGGCGGGGGACCTGGGCCCTGGACGGGGGCGGCGCGCTCATGAACCAGGGCATCCACTTGGCGGACCTGCTCACCTGGTACATGGGCGATCCGGTTGCGATTTCGGCCATGGGTGGGACCCTGCGCCGTGATATCGAGGTCGAGGACTGCGCCGGCGCCGTCATGCGCTTCGCCGGCGGCGCCTTCGCCACGTTTCTGGCCACAACAACGGCCGCTCCCGGCTTCCCGCACAGTCTTTGCGTCTACGGCGACCGGGGAGGGATCGAAATCGAGGGCGAGAGCCTGCGCCGCTGGGACCTCGCCGACCCGGCCTGCGCCAAGGTCGCGCCGGAAGCGCCCGGATGCGCCGCCCGCGCCGGAGCGGGCGCCGATCCCAAGGCCATCGGCCACGCCGGACACGCCGCGCTCATCGCCAATTTCATCGACGCCTTGGAAGGCGGGGCGCCCCTTGCCGCCGACGGCCGGGAAGGCAGGCGTTCGCTTGCGGCCGTTTTGGGAATATACCGGGCGGCGGGCCTGGCGCCCGCGTGATGCGAGAACGGTTGAGGAGAGGTCTTCCGCGGGTCAAGGGGCTGTCGCCCCTTGACGATCCCCGGTCCGGGGCCGAAATGAAGAGTCTTTATTTTTTGGGCTTCAAGCGGTGGAGGATTTCTCCGGCGTTTTCCACGAGCAGGATCCCCTCGTCCTCGCGGTTGCGGTAGTCCTCGATATTGATGGAATCCGGATCCATATAGCCGAGGTTGATCCTGCGGCAGGTTTCCTCGGGAATGGACGTGGCCAGGATCACCTCGATGCGGGGCTTTTCCACGCCGTTATCAAACGTTCCCAAGCCTTTGACGTGGGTGGAGTGGGCCAGAACGCCCGGCGGGATGTCGGAGAACTGGTCCAGGCGATGGCGGAAATAGTCCCGGCAATGATAGCCCGCCCGTTCGATCAGCGGCCCCCAGGTGTCCGAAACGCGGTTGATGTGCTTGCCGTAGATGATGAGCTTGCCGCCGTCGGCCACCACCGGCTCCAGCTTGTACATGACCTTTCCGGCCACCCAGATTTCCTCGTACATGGGCGAGGCCGTGCCGAGCACGGTATGGTAGGGCTTGTCCTTGTAGACGATGTGCAGCTTGGCCGAAAGCTCCGTGGCCGCGGGCCAGGCCTCCTCGGTATCGCCCACGTAGAGCCCGGCCAGCTCGGTCTTGGATTTGACCACCATGGAGATGCAAAGCCGGGGGACGCTCACCAGCCGGGCCGCCCGGGTGAGGGCCTCGCGCACGGGCGTCTGGCGAATGCCGATGGTGTCCCAGCAGGTGACCACCGCGCCCAGCCAGTGGGTGAAATGCAGCAGCTCGCCGCCCGATATGCCGGGGAAGAGGTACTTGTCGCCCCCGGAAAAACCGGCCACCTCGTGAGGAAAAACCGGCCCCAGGATGATGATAAGATCGTAGTCGAAGATGTGGCGGTTGATGACCACGTCCACGCCCTGGCGGAAAAGCCCGCCGGATATCTCCTCCACCTCGTCCTCGCCGAGGCGCCCGATCTTGACCAGGGTGCCTTCAAGGTCCCAGCGGTGGTTCATGAACAGGGAGTCCGGCAGGAGGGCGGCCTTTTCCTCCCTGGTCAGGCCGTAGAGCGAGAGGATCTCCTCCTCGTCCATGGGCTGGTGCGTGCCGAGCGCCACCATGAAATCGAGTCTGGCCGCATGCGCGCCGATGATGTCCGCGATGGCCCGCACCATCATGCCAAGCGGCGCCGTGCGCGTGGAATCCGGCGTCAGGACGAGGATGTTCTTTCCGGCGATGCGTTCGATATCCGTCCCGGCCGCGAGAATGTCCCGCACTTCGTTTTCGAGCAACGCCCTGTCCGTGAATCCCTTTCCCTGCATCATACATCGCCTCGCTTGCGCGCAATGGTCCATTCGGCGTGAAATCCGCCTATCGCCGCCTTCGCGGTCAGCCGCGCGGCGTTCTTTCACCGGCCTCGCCGGAAAGCCGTCCGGACGCCGCCGCGCCGGTCCTTTTGCGAGGAAACGCCGCGCGCGTCAACAGTCATCGCCGCCATTGCCGCCGCCCCGCGCCGGAACGCGTCCTTGAGGCGGCATGCCCTCTCCGGGATGGCGCGTCGGCGGCATGCCCCGGACGCCTCAGCGTCATTGACCGCGCCATTGATCAAGGCCTTCGCGAGAGACAGGCTCACAGCGCGGGATCGGCCGTGCGCGCGTACAGGAGCGCCTGCCGCTTTTGGACCGCCTGGTAGACCTTGAACGCGGCCGGGTCCGGCCGGAACGTCTGTCCGCGTCGCGGCGCGAGCTCCATGGCGGAACCGATGACGCCGAGCGATTCCAGGGCGAGAACGGCCGCTCCCCTTGCTGAAACCTCCGTCGCCTCCGGAACGAAGATGTCCATGTCCAAAGCGTCGGCGACCATTTGCGTCCAGGCCGCCGAGGCGTGAACCGCGCCGCCCCCGGCCACGACCCGCGCCGTCCCGGGCAAAAAGGGCCGCAGTTCGGCGAAGGCCAGGGCGATGCGGCAGGCTACGGCTTCCATGGAGGCCTGGAGGATGTCCAGGGGCGTGGTGGCCAGGGTCAGACCGTGGATGCTGGCGCCCGTTCGCCCGGACCAGCCCGGCGCCCGTTCGCTGACGAAAAGCGGCGACACGGTGAGCCCATGTCCGTCCGGAGGCCGCCGGGAAAGCTCCTTTTCGACCGTTTGCGGGTCGTCCAGACGCAGGACCTGGCGCATCCAGGCGCGTACGCAGCCGCCTTCGCTCAGCGCAGCGCCGTACAGAGGCCTTTTCGCGTCCACGAAATAGCGCCACAGGCCGGGCGGGATGGGCTTCGGAGGACCGGGAACGGCCGCCCGTACGGCGCAGGACGTGCCCATGGTCAGGGCGGCCCTGTCCGGGGCCGCGCAGCCGCAGCCCACATTGGCCGCCGCGCCGTCGCCCACGGCCGGAAACCAGGGGATATCGGCCAAAGCGGGCCAGCGCGCCGCGAATGGGGGAAGAAGACCGCGCCGTGGGCGGTTGGCGTCGGTCAGTTCCGGAAAATGTCCGGACGATAGCCCGAGCAGTTCGAGCAGTTCGGCGTCCCAGGCGAGCCTGTTCCCGTCAAGCAAGCCGGTCCAGGACGCGGCGCTATAGGTGGCCGCGCTTACGCCGAAAAAGGCCCGTTCCAGGTATTCGCCCACCCCAACCCACAGGGCCGCCCGGGAAAAGACCTCGGGCTGGGTTCTCGACAGACGCAACAGCCTGGAGGGCAGGTAGCTGGGGTGGAAGCGGCAGCCCGTGCGCTGGCGGACGGTTTCCTCGTCGCAGAGTGATTTGAGCGCTTCGGCCTCGGCCTTGGAGCTGGCGTCCGCGTAGGTGGAAAGGGGCGTGACCGGCGCGCCCGAAGCGTCGAGGCCCGCCAGGCTCGCCGCGAAAACGCAGCAGGCCACAGCCTCGATCCGGGCGCCGCAGGCGCTGGCCCGTTCGGCGACCGCGTCGATGCGGGCCGCCGTCAGGCGGACGATCTCGTCCGGATCGATGAAGGAAGCGCCCAGGGGGCCGGTCGAGAAGGCCAGGGGGGCCTGGTCGCGAAGCCCTTCCACCTCCCGGCCGCGCGCGTCGAAGACCATGGCCCTGACCGAGGACGAGCCCACGTCCAGGGAGAGGATCAGCGGCGCGGCCGCCTCGCGGGGACTGACGGAGCGTTCCATGCGGGACCCTATTTCCGGCCTCCGGTCAAAAGACGCAGGTGCTTGGCCAGATGGGCGGCCAGCACGGCCTCGTGGGTTTCCCGGTTGTTGCGCAAGAGGTCATAGACGTCGTCGCGGAACAGATACCCGCCGTGTTCGCCGCGCGTGGTCAGGACCGAGCCGAAGGTCACGTGCAGGATCTGGCGTCCGTTGTCCTCGTCGAGATAGGCCTTTTCCATCCCGGCGGCGCTGAGCCCCTCGGGCGCGGGCGTTTTGTCGAGAACGGCCGAGATGTGGTAGCTGACCTTATCCGCCTCGAAGCGCCTAAGGGAAAAGGCGGCGATTTCCCGGAAAAGCTCCGGATCGACGCGGCAGACGGCCCGCAAGGCTTCGAGATAGCTCGTTCCGGCGGTCTTGACGTGATAGGCGCCCTTGGTCAGTTCGCCCACCAGGGGATAGACCCCGAATTTGTCCGAGCCGCTGTGCAGGCTGATCTTGTACGGACCGTACAGTTCGGCCACGGCCGCGTGCAGGACCAGGGACTGCCTGAACGCTTCGACGCTTCCCTTGTAATCCACGCCTTTTTCGAAATCGCCGATGAACCGGGGCGCCAGGCTCACGGGCGCCACGCCGCGCCGGGACAGCTCCAGGGCGATGAACAGATGTTCCGGGACGCTGGTGGGCTGGTCGGTCTCGTCCACCGAGATTTCAAGCTCGAAGGGCTTGCCGTCCATGGCCTTGGCGGTCCGGTCCGCCATGTTCTTGATGTGGGCCAGGGCCCGGCCGTACTTGACCGCCGCCCGCTTGACCGAGGTCTCGTCCAGGACCACGGACGAGACGCCCAGGTCGAAGGACTTGCCCTTGTACAGGCCGAGGAATTCGGATGCCCCGGGAACGCCCGCCTCGACCATGGCCGCGAACTTTCCGTCGAGTTCGCCGGGAGAATAGTCGTCGGCCTTCTGGTCCACGTGCTCCGAGGGGTCGATGGTGAAAAAGACGAACCCGGCTTTCGCCATGTCGTCCACGTTGGCGAAGGTTTTCAGATGGTCCGCGTCCGCGCCCACAGGGCCGGTCCATCCGGCGCGAAAGGCGCCCCGCGTGGCGTCGGCCATGACATCATCCGGCGTGCGGCAGGTGCGCTCCATCTCCCGTATGGACTGCTGGGCGAAGATGGGGGCCACATCCGCGCCCTCGCGCCGCAGGGCGGCCACATGGCCGGGCGTGGCCAGTCCCAGGCGGTCGCCGAAGCCGAAGGACGCGTCGAGGCCCAGGGGCCGGGGGGTCAGATTCGGGAATATTCGTCGCACGAGAGCCATGGCGTCCGCCCCGGGGGCGGCCACGAGGACCGTGGCGCCGTCTTTTTCGCCGCGCTCGCCGGAAAACTCAGCGAACCAGGCCGGTTCGGCGCCTTGCGGGGCCGCGGCGACGATCAGTTCCGCGCCGCCCGCGCCGTCATCATCTGCCAGGGCCAAAACCGCGCCATCGGCGGCCCGAAGAGAGGCGGCCACGGGCGTCAGACTATCATGGGCCAGGGCGCCCGCCAGTTCATCGCGCTGGGCGTCGGGAGCGGCCGTGAATTGCGCTATCATATCAGTCAGTCGGCTCATGGAAATATCCTTTTATTTTGCGCGGCGTCAGATGGAGGTTACGGAAAAGCCGCCGTCAACGACGAGGTTGGCGCCGGTGATGAAGCTCCCGGCTTTTCCGGAAGCCAGGAGCAGGGTCGCGCCGATGAGTTCCTCGGCCTCGCCGAAGCGGTCCATGGGCGTCATGCCCATGATGGAGGCGATCCGGCCCGGGTCCAGGATCTTGCGGTTCTGTTCGGCCGGGAAAAAGCCCGGGCACAGGGCGTTGACCCGGATGCCGTGGGGCGCCCATTCCCTGGCCAGATTTTGCGTCAGGTTCCAGACGGCCGCCTTGGTGGCGCTGTAGGTGAACACGCGCGAAAGAGGCCTAATGGAGGTCATGGAGGTCAGATTGATGATGGCGCCTTTTTTCCCGCCATTGATCCAGTGGGCGCCGATTTCCTGGCAGCCGAAATGCACGCCCTTCACGTTCACCGCGAAGATGCGCTCGAACTCCTCTTCGGAAATGTCGAGGTAGGGCGTGGCGGAATTGACCCCGGCCCCGTTGATCCAGATGTCCGCCGAGTCGAAGCGGGAGACGGTTTCGTCGATGACGCCCTTGAGCGCCGCGCGATCCGTGGCCTCGGCCCGCAGGAAAAGCGCGTCCTCGGGCCCGGCCCCCCAGGAGGCGAAGCGGGCGGCGGCCTTTTCCTCGTTGCGGCCCACAAGGACCACCCGGCATCCGGCCGACCACAGCCCCCTGGCCATGGCGCCGCACAATTCGCCTGTGCCGCCGACCACCACGGCGGTTTTTCCGGCCAGTCCGAACAGGGATTCCAGATAGGTCTTCGAATCGGGACGCATGGCGCTCTCCTTGCAATGTCAAGCGGCGCGAGGCCGCGTTTTACTTCATGAACAGGTTGGGCAGGGACATGCTGATGGCCGGGATGTAGGTCACGAGCAACAGCGCCAGGAGCATGGCCGAGTAAAAGGGCCAGATGGTCTTGACCGTATCCTCGATGCGCACCTTGCCCACGGCGCAGCCCACGAAAAGGACCGACCCCACCGGCGGCGTGACCAGGCCTATTCCCAGGTTGATCATCATGACGATGCCGAACTGGACCGGGTCCATGCCGAGATTTTGCATGACCGGCAAGAAGATGGGCGTGCAGATGATGATGAGCGGCGACATGTCCATGAAGGTGCCGAGAAAGAGCAGGATGACGTTGACCAGGAGCATGAGCACGTAGGGATTGTCCGATACGGTCTGCATGAGCGCGAACAGCTTGGCCGGGACCTGGTTGAGGGCCAGAAGCCAGCCGAAGGAGGCGGCCGTGCCGATGATGAGAAGGACCATGGCCGTGGTCTTGACCGCGTTGACGGTGGCCGTGCAAAAATCCTTGAAGCTTAGGGAGCGGTAGACCAGAAGCGTGACCACGATGGCGTAGATGACCGCGATGGCCGAGGATTCCGTGGCCGTGAAGACCCCGGAGAGCACGCCGCCCACGATGATGACGGCGGTGAGAAGGCCGGGCAGGGCCGTGGCGAAGGAATAGGCCAGGGCGGCCACGCCGGGAAAGTTTTCGCGGGGATAGTTGCGCTTCACGGCCAGAATGTACGCCGCGGCCATGAGGCACAGTCCGCACAACACGCCGGGAACGACCCCGGCCATGAACAGCGAGGAGACCGAGACCGTCCCGCCCGCCGCGATGGAGTAGATGATCATGTTGTGGGAGGGCGGCACGATGAGCCCGATGGTGGCCGAGGTCACGGTCACGTTGACCGAGTAGTCCGCGTCGAAGCCCTTTTCGCGCATCATGGGGATGAGCGTGGTGCCGAGCGCCGAGGCGTCGGCCACGGCCGATCCGGAGATGCCGCCGAAAAGCATGCTGGCCAGGACGTTGACCAGCCCGAGGCCCCCCCGGATGTGCCCGATCATGGCGTTGGCCAGCCTGACCAGCCGGTCGGAGATGCCGCCGTGTTGCATGAGCTCCCCGGCGTAGATGAAAAAGGGAATGGCCATGAGCGCGAAGGCGTTCATGCCCGAGGCCATGCGCTGGAAGACGATCATGGGCGGCAGGTCCATGTAGAGCACCGTGGCCATGGAAGCGGCGCCCAGGGTGACGGCGATGGGCACGCCCAGGAAAAGGAGGACGGCGAAGGTTCCGAACAGAACGATCAATTCCATGACGGCCGCGCCTCCTTGTCGAAAATCGCGTTCAGGATGTGCTCAAGGGAAAAGAGGATGAAGAGCAGCCCGGCCAGGGGAAAGGGCAGATAGCTCACGCCCACGGAGATGTTGAGCGTGGGGATGACGTGGGTCCAGGTGGTGGCGGCCATCTGGGCGCCGAACCAGACCATGCCCAGACCGAAAAGTCCCACGATCAGGTAGATGATCCCGTCGCAGACCCGGGCGCCCTTGGGCGAGAGCCACAGCCGGGTGAAGGTCAGGCCGATGTGGAATTTGTCGTGCACCCCGGCCGCGGCGGCGAACAGGATGTAGTAGGTCATGAGGAACAGGCACAGCACCTCCGACCATTGGGGCGAGTCGTTCAAGACGTAGCGGCCGAAGACCTGCCAGCCGATGATCGCGGTCATGGCCACAAGCCCGACGGCGCTCAGCCAGAGGCAACATCGCGCAATGCCCCGGTTCACGTTCTCCAGAATATCGAGCAGGCGGGCCATGACGTTTCTCCTTGCTGCGGCTTGCTCACGACGCGTATTTCCAGCGGAAATCCGGGGCGCCGTCCGTTTCCTGGCGGCGCCCCGGCGGACGGCTATTTCACGTCCTGGATGCGCTTGACCATGTCCTTGAGCGCCGGGGTGTTGGCGTACTTCTCGTACACCGGGCCCATGGCGTCGATGAACGGCTGCTTGTCCACGTCAAAGATGATGTCGTTGCCGTTGGCTTCGACGATCTTCTTGGCCTTTTCCACGCGTTCTTCCCACAGCTTGCGCATGACGGGCACGGATTCCTTGGCGGCCTTTTTGATGAGGGCCTGGTCTTCAGGAGTCAGCTTGTCCCAGACGATCTTGGACATGACCAGGACCTCGGGGGACATGGAATGCTGGTCCAGGGTGTAGTTCTTGGCCACCTCGAAGTGGCGGGTGGACTCGTAGGAGGGCCAGTTGTTCTCCGCGCCGTCGATGACGCCGGTCTTGAGGGCTTCGTACACTTCGCCGAATTCCATCGGGGTGGCATTGGCGCCCAGGGCCTTCATGGTGTCCACGAACAGATCCGAGTTCTGCACGCGGATCTTCATGCCCTGCATGTCGGCCGGGGAGTGGATGGGCTTTTTGGTGTTGTAGAAGGAGCGGGCGCCCGAGTCGTAGAAGGCCAGGCCGATCATGCCGTGGGGCGCGAGCGTGGCCAGGAGCTCCTCGCCAATGGGACCGTCCATGACTTTGTGCATGTGCTCGGTGGAGCGGAAGATGTAGGGCAGGGCAGGGACGGCGGTCTCGGGAACGATGCTGTTCAGGGGCGCCAGGTTGACCCGGTTCAGCGCGATGGCGCCGGCGATGGTCTGTTCAATGGTGTCTT
>CALGYO010000218.1 GCA_937934715.1 uncultured Desulfovibrionaceae bacterium
GGCCAAATGAGCGCAAGCCAGGCACTGGCCCAGCCCCTGGGGGTGCCATGGCCGGTCTTGACCCGCATCAGCAGGCCGAGATTGAAACCGGCCACATGGAGCAGATACCGTTTCTGGATGTTCTCCCGTCCCCGGAGCCGAACGTGTTCGAGCTGCCGTTCCGGGTTCTGGTCGAAACTGCTGACGCGGACGTAGCCGATGCGGTGCCCCTGCAAGATGCCTCCTGAGCCGAAAGTGTCAGGTAGAAATCTATAGCTTTGTGCGGAATCCGTCAAGAAATTGCAAATACAGATCTATTCTGACGCTTTCAGGTGACGCCCTCTGGCATCTGGTTAGGGTATACTTCAACCTGACACGCCTCTCTCAAGTCAAGTCGGTTGAAGTCTCACAGGAGGTCACTGCGCCTTAGCGTACGATTTTTTCCGTTTCGTGAGCAGACCCCAGATATTCCCCGATCAACGTCAGCATGTCGTGCCAGGACGGCGCGTCCATGCCGCGCTGTCGCAGTTCCCGGGCGTGGTCCTCGAGGCCGGCTTTTCGCAGGGCGACGACGGCAGCAAGGTGCAAGTCATACATGCTGGCGAACTGGCCGGGGCGCATGTGGAAGGCGGGCTTGGTCATGGTCGGGACCACCGCTTGCGGGCCATGACGGCCAAACCGATCAACATGACGATGCCCTGGCAGATGTAGGCAAGTGCCCGGCGCATCAATGCCACTTCGTCCTGTCGATCAGGCCGCGCCGATTGAGTTCGCCGGCCTTGTAGCCGTCGAAGTCGAAGTGGCCATGGACGCTGCCGGCATCATGGTGCTTGGCCTTCAAGACGAAGATGGCCAACAGCGCCAGGACGGCAAGGCCGATGGTGCTGGTGAAGATCCAGTTCATGACTTCCCGAATATCGCTTCGACCAGGATGTCGGCTTCAACTTCGCGGTAAATGGCGTCGATGGCTTCGTCTGGGAAATAGTCGAGGCCAGCTTCCCATTGCTTCCTGCTCAGACCAGACTTGGCCCAAGGACGCTTGGCCTCATAGTCTCGGCGGGTCATGCGGAGCCGCGCCCAAGGTTTCTCTTTCTTCAACTGCTCGAACATGGCGACGCCGTAGCACTGGAACCCGTTGCCCTCAAGTCCTGGCCTTTATAGGCATCGGCCATACCCACGATGTTCGATCCTCTCCACTGGCTGGCCACGAAGGGCGCTGTCGCCTCCCTGGATAAATCCGGCGAGGTGCAGCTGCTCTTTGACCAATACATGCCCAGGCCGATGCGGGAGCGGATCAGGCGGGTGGTCACGCCCTACATGGCCCTGCTCAAACTTCAGCTGGACGCGCCGCCGGGGACGCGGCCGAGGACCGTGCAGCAGCTGGTGGCGGCTGGGCGGCTGAAGCTCGTGGCCGGGCGGTATCGGTTGGGGTGAGGTGGTCCCATCCTGTCACGCACCGGACCCATCGTGACGCCAGTCATCCCGAATGGCGGTTTTCAGATCCGGGGGACACCTGGGGGACAAAATCTGGGGAGAGAGTGGGGAGAGGATTTCGGAAAGGATGGACGGGGGATGGACAAACGTCGGGACCAGAACGGGACCAGATGAGCAAATGCGCCATGCTGCCTTGCTTCATGCGGCATGGAATCTGGCTTTCCTGGCGCATGGCCTATCGCTTCACGAGCGACAGACACGGGGATTTTATATCCCCGGGCAGGGGCGGACCAACGGATTAAGACTTCTTTGGTGAATGGAATCAGCCCCCGGACAAATGCAACCGGGGGCTGCAATTTCGGCATCCACCCGGATCGGTTGAGCCATCTTCGGAGGGGCCGCCCGTTCCCTCACCCTCCCGCGACGATGCCGCAGGAGCTGTCCAGCGTAACGGTCTTTCTGGCGTCGAAGATGGCCAAACCGAACAGGCCAATATTGCGCCCGCCTGTGCAGCGTCAAGTACCGGCCATGCCCTTTGGCCCCAGGCCAACGCCAAACCGGATAACAAACCGGATAACTGCCCGGCACCACAGTGGGCAAAACCAGTATCTACGCTGGTTCCTGGCGGCAATGTGGAGTCTGCCTTCGCATCCGCATCGCCTCATCCATCTGGAAGCCGCTGAAATCATTGCCGGCCTAAGAGTTTTTGAGATCGGCCCGGGCCGACGCTTGACCTGCATGTAGGTGGGGAGTATATATTCCCCATGCATGTCAGATGGCGCAAGAAGAGGCTGAAGTGGTTCACCGAATCGGGAGGCGAAAGGTTCAACGTCTCCGCCGAGCTCGTGGCGTCGGTGCGGATTGGCGGCAAGGTCCGTCAGCGGTTCGTGGCGAGTCTCGGGAGTTATCAGGAGCTTTGGGACCGGACCCCGACAGGCTGGGAGTCAGAGCGGCCAGACGCGGTCACGTTCTGGACCCGGACTTGGCGCAAGCTCTATGCGCTTGGCCTCGATGAGAAAACCCAGGGGCGCATCGTGGCCAAGCTGGCAGAGCGGGTGCCGCCACCGGATTGGTGCAAGTGGTCGCCCGGTCGCGGCCGGAACCTCTGGGAGCCACCAAAAGATATTGTCCCCGACGCTGGGAGTGATCCTGGCGCGTAAATAAAAACAGCCAGGCCGTGGGAACGCGAATCCCACAGCCCGGCCTAACCATCAGACCGCGAGGAGGTCCGAAATGGCTGATCAAGTCTTAAACCCGATCCACCCCGTCTGCCAACCCATCCTCGACCGCATCAACTCCATGATGCAGACCGTGCAGACCCTCCGCCTCCTGGCCGAAACGGACGACCCCCGGGATGCCCGCCGTGCCGCCAAGTATCTCGAGACGGCCGTCATCATGGCCGCCGAGGACATCAGCGCCATGACCAGCCAGGAGGTGGCCCATGTCTAGCGCCATCGTCCTCGACGCCGATCAGGCGAAAGCCTTTCGGGACAAGCTCGACTACGCCATGACCCGCTTGGACAAGGCGACCAGCGCCATTCTCGGACTTGGCTCCCTGCTGGCAGACGCCCTGCCCGGCACTCCCGGCCCGGGACTCAAGACGCTGATGAACATGATCGCCAGCGACCTCGAGGAGGCAGAGGGCGACATGGACGCCGTTTTTGAGGGCATCGGCGGCGACTACGATGTCAGCGGCCGTCGCGTCAGTTGAACCAGGGCTGCCACCGGCGGCATGAATCCCATGGGGCGGCTGCCGGCCATGCGTCGGTGGCCGCCCTTTTTCATGGACTGGCGGCCGTGGCGTCGGATATGGCCTTGTGGGTCTGTCGTCCGGTGGAGCTTCCACCCTCATGCTGACAGGCTATCGCATTACTTCAAGCGGCACATGAAGGTGTCGTCGCCCTGATGGCAAGGGTGTCCGACAGGAGGTGTTATGGGCGTGGCAGATGACTGGCTTTCAATCCCCCAGATCGCCGCCGTGGCGAAGGTCGCCGACAACACCGTGCGCCGGTATATCGGGCGGTTCCCGGCCTACTTCTCGGGCAAGGTCACTGACGGCGTCATGCGCTACCCGGCCGAGGTCGTGGCGGCGGTTATCCGCATCGCGGAACTCTACCAGACCGGCAGCACCCGCACCGAGGTGGAGCGCATCCTGGCCGAGGAGTTTACCGCCACCCACGAGCCCATGACGGACATGCCCGCCACCACCCCGGCCGTCTCGGCCGTGGCCGTCATGGAGCGCATGGCGGTTGCCCTGGAAGGGCTGGCCGACCAGAAGCGCCAGATCGAAGCCCTGGCCCAGGAAAATCAGGATCTCAAGGACCGTGTCGCCCGTCTGGAAACGGCCTTATCCTCCCAGCCCGGTGGAGAGGCCGCAGACAGGCCCGTACAGGCGTCGGGCACTGAGCCCTGGCCCGAAGGTCATGTCGAGGCCCAAACGCCCAGGAAACGGGGTTTCTGGCGGTCGATTTTTGGAGGTGGTCATGCCGAATGACCTCAAGCCCATTTCCGATCCGTTGAAAGAGGTCATGGCCCGCATCGAGGCCAAGCGGTTGGCCATGTCGACGGAAGATCGGGCCGACGCGGTTGTCGCCGCTGTCCAGATGGCGGTGGCTCCTGCCGGCAAGCTGCCACAGGAGCAGGGCTGGATAACTTTTGCGCCAGTTCCTTCGGACCTGTGCCGGGTGTCGCCATTCTACCCGATGAGCAAGGCGGAGATCAGCACGCGGACGGCAGTCGAAGACTTGGTCATCTCGAAGTCCTCGTGGGGCGAGGTGCGCTACACGGGAATGAAATTGTCGACTTTCGAGGAGGACGTTTTCCTTGCCGTCCTGGCTCTGGTCGAAGATCCGTCTGAGCGCCAGGAGGGCCAAAGCCCGATGGTCTGGTCGGGCCACGTCGGCAAGATCCTGGCGCTGATGGGCCTGACGGACGGGACGGCGAATTATGCCAGGGTTCGCCGCGCCATCAAGCTCATGCGGGCGACGACCTTCGAGCTCGAGATCCGGGGCGACGAGATCGAAGGCTGCGGCCTCCTGGCTGGCTACAGCGTCAGCAAGAAGACCAAGACCGTGACCATCGCCTTGGACCCGGTTTTCTACGGCCTGTACGCCAAGGGCAGCGTGACCAAACTCGACGTGGAGCGCAGGGCCAAGCTGCCCGGTGCCGTGGCCAAGTGCGTCTACAGGTTCGCGATGAGCCACAAGGGCGACAGGTGGTCTGGCCACTGGGCTACCCTGGCGCGGTCGATCAACTTGCCGATGGAAAGACCGGATAAGAAGCTCCGCCACGCGATACGCACGGCGCTGGCCGCGCTCGTGAAAGCCGGGGTGCTCAAGGCCGGCAAGCTCGACGGCGACATCGTGGTCATGGAGCGGGTGCGCCGTAGTTTGACCCACCGGACAGGGGAACTGCCGAACTCAAACCCGTAGTTTGGCGGACCGGTCGGGGAGCCTGCCCCGTTTGGACCCGTAGTTTGGCGGACCGAAACCCGTAGTTTGGCGGACCGAAACCCGTAGTTTGACGGACCGACTCGCCCAGGAAGCGAGTACTGGCAAGGGTTCCCAGCCTTCGTAAAGCTATTAAAGCGAATAAAAAAGACACGCGTGCGCCCGTGCGCGTTGATCTCGCCGCCGATTCCGCCATGTGGTTTTGGGATCACCGAAATGGCCGTTAAACTAGGCACAGCAACGGTTCCCGGTCTTTTCGGTGATTACAAGACCACACCATCCCGCCCATTCCGTCATCCCGACCAGCACGGCTTCCATCTCGTCAAACCGGCGAACAGCCGGTCGCTTCGCTCCCCTTCCACGAGGGTGAAAGGCATGGCGTCGGCTTCCCAAGCCGATAACATTGCCGCACTACGTCAATGATTCTCCAAGAATAAAGCCATGATGCCCGGTGGCATTTAACCAGGCCGTCGGTTGCTCCCATCGCTATTTTCGACACCAACCCCGGTGGCTTGGAAAAGGTGATTCCCCGTCACCTTTCGAGGGCGCATGGCCATGACCGGCAAGGATGTCGGCAGTAGCGACCCCCTTCGCCAATCCCCGGCCCCAGCAGGGGGTGGGTACAGTACACCCAGCCCCGCACAGCCCTGCGCCAGACCCGTCTAAACGCTCGCCTGGGCGCTTTTCCCGCAAAAGATGGCCAACGCCCTGCCCCAGGCCGCAAAGCCCTCAAATGAGCGTTTTCTGGCCTCTGGGCTGGGGTGGCTGAAAAAGTGGGTCGAAGTTCCCGCAAAATAAATTTGGGCCGATGTTTTACGGCGTTTTGGCCTTCCCGAGCCCGGTGGGGGACTTGCAATCCGCAAATATCGGTGGAAAATTAGAAATGTCGAGCAGGACGCACGACACGGGACGCGGGGAAAGAGCCCCAGTCCCACAACGCCCGGAGGGCATCCATGCAAGAGACCCCACAAGCTGCGGCCATCGGCTGCGGCGACGTTCCCCCGATCTTTGGCCTGAAGGCCGTCCCCAAGTTATTCCCCGACACCTACGCCCCGGGCACCCTGAGAATTCTCATCCGTGCAGGTCGAGGCCCACGGCACTTCAAGCGCCAGGGCCGCATATTCCTGCGCCGAGAAGACTACGTCTCTTGGCTTATGGAGGAGGCGGGGCATGCCGACAAATAACCACACCGAAGACGAAGCAACCGATCTGCGCGATATCCTCGAGCCGATGGATTATGCGCGTTTGGCCGCTGTGTTTTTCTACATCGAAGAAAATCAGCATCTGGCAGTGACCGCAAAGACCATGGGAGAGCTTGCTGAAAATCTCGCCACCACAGTGGGAGGCATTGAGGACATTTTGAACCTTATGATGCGACGCGGCTATATCAGGCCGGCTTGCAGAGCCGGTAGCGTTTTGCTCGTTACGGAATCCCGCGCACGAAGAGGCGAGAATCTTTCCGATGGCAATACCGTCCATTGATGGCAAAGGAAAAGCCCCCGGTTGCACAGACCGAGGGCTTCACAAAAAACAGACAGGAAGTCACTTGGAGTGGGGAGACTGTACCCGCTCCAAGACACAGAGTCAAGGAGCAAGAGTATGCTGAATTGTGAATCCAGCCCGGTTGTCGTTGCCACGGAAAAAGTTGTTGAGTCGTTGTCCGATA
>CALGYO010000219.1 GCA_937934715.1 uncultured Desulfovibrionaceae bacterium
TGTTTTCGGAAAGGGGTCGCCCGCCGCTGTCGCAGGCGCCGTCGTGGGCGCCGTGGCCACGCTGGGCGCCACCCTGCAGAGCGCCTTCAATTCCGTCGGCGCCGACGTGGCCGTTCCTGGCAACTAAGCGAACATTCCGCAGGCGAGAAAGGCCGTCCCCCGGGGCGGCCTTTTTTGTTTTCGGAAAGGGGTCGCCCGCCGCTGTCGCAGGCGCCGTCGTGGGCGCCGTGACCACGCTGGGCGCCGCCCCTGGCCTTGTCGAGCAATCCGTTTTCATCTAAAGGGAACGCTGCGCGACGTAAAACAGCCGTATGCAGGCGCATCGTCTCGTCCCTCTCTTCAGGTTCCGTCCGGCTATGACCGGCCTCGGCGCGAAATCGCGAAATGCTCTCAACAGTGGTGAACATCATGCGTAAGCTGGCGGCGTTTGTGTTTGAAAAAACGAATGCGACGGCAGTCGCCTTCTGGCTCATCGTGTTTTTCGCCTTTGTGATCCGGATCTACAAGCTGGATACGCCCTCCTTGTGGGGCGACGAGCTTTTCGCGCCTATCATGGCCTCGAAACCGGTCTCGTATCTTGTGCGCTGGGTCTTTCTGGAGGATGTGCATCCGCCGCTGTTCTACTTTTTTTTAAAGCCGATTCTCTGGGTGAGCAGATCGGATTTCGCCTTGCGGCTTCCCGCCGTGTGTTTCGGCGTAGCCTCGTTGTATTTGTTCTTCAATATGCTGAAAAACCGCATCAGTGAACGTTGCGCCTTGCTCGCGCTCAGCGTCCTCGCGGTCAGCGCCGCCCATATCTACCTTTCCCGGGTGGCGCGGTTCTACTCCTTCACGATATTCTTGACCCTGTGCTGCCTCTACGCCCTGGAGCGCTTCGATCGGACCCGGGAGCGCAAATACCTGCGTTACGGGTCCGCCTCCATGGCCGGCATGCTCCTGGCCGAGTACACCTCGCTCATGCCGATTTCCGCCCTGTTTCTTCTGTTTTTCTGGACCATCGCCAAGGGCCGGGAAAATAAGCCGCTCATGAAACGTTTTTTCCGGGATTGTCTGCTCTTTTTCCCCTTGCCCCTGTTTTTCCTGGCCATAACCAGCTACCAGCGCAGGGGCTTTTCCCAGGCGTCCACCCTGGCCGTCTCGGCGGGAAATTATTTACGGAGTCTGCGCTGGGTCCTGGAAGGCGGCATGCGGCCTTCCCTGAACGCGACGCTGGCGGGCGCGCTCCTTCTTCTGGCCTTGCTCGGGGCCGTGCGGCTTTACCGGAGCGACAAGAGGACCTTCGCCGCCGCGCTCGCCCTTCCCGTGTGTTCCTTCAGCCTGATTCTGCTGCTGCGTCCGGGCTATTCCCTGGCCTTCTGGCACCTGTTTTATCTTTTACCCCCTCTGGCCCTCCTTCTCGGAGCCGGATTGTCGGCGCTTTTGCCTTGCAACGCGCAAAAAGCCGCCGCGGTCATGATCGCCGTTCTCGGCGCGGCGGCGTATCTCGGTCCCATGAGCGACATGTTCTACGACCCCCTGTCCTATCTTTCCGACGTCCGGCGGCAGGCGAGGGCGGCTGCCAGCGAGATCGCGCCGGGCGGCGCCGTGTTGATCGACTACAACGAGTTCGACAACCTCAACTGGTATCTCGACCAATTCGCGCTGGACAACCGGGTGGCGAATCAGACTCCGGACGTCGGCGGGACCAGCGTGACCCTGAACGCCTTCGTCAATGCCAAAGGCGGGATCGGGCATATCGGCGCCCTGGCGGATGACGCGGCCATCCCCCTGCGCGTGACCGGCGACCGCATGCTCGGGATAAGCCGCCTTCTGACGCTGGAGATTCCGCGCGCCCCGGCGCCCGCTTTCGAAAACGGGGGCGCTCCCGTTGTCCTGGGCGCCGCGCCTTGGGATTTCTACGCCCACGCCAGCGGGATACGGGATGTCATGATCAGGCCCTATTGGGGCATGGGCGTCATTCCCACCAAGAACCAAGAGTGGACGGGGTTTCGCTATACGTTGGAGAACCGTCTCCAGTCCCCTCGGCTGCTGCTGCAAGGGACCCTGGCCTATCAGCTTTCCGGGGCGGGCAACGCGTTCGCCGCGTATTATCAATTCGACGACGAGCCCGAGAAGGAGCTTTTCATCGAAAAGGGGCCGGTTGCGGGCAATGCGGGCGGGCCGGACGATCCCAGGGTGGAGCGTCCGGTGTTCCTTTTGCGGGACGCGCCGTTCAGGCGGGTCACCCTGCGCGTGGGCATGTTCTGCGATTACCGGACCCCGCATTATCCGACTTCAAACCTGGTCACCGTGGCCTTCAATAAACTCACGCTGCAGGCCAGGACCTACGGCGCGGACCTCATGGACGAGGCCGCTCTTGATCCGCGCTTTCGTCTGGAGAACATCGCGGGCGTGGCCAAGGACGACAAGGGGGCCTGGAGATGGGCGCTTGGTCCGGTCTCCCGCATCGCCTTCTCCCTGAACGAGCCGCAAAAGGCCAGGCTGCGTCTGGCGCTCAACAGCCCTTTTGCGGGGCAGTCCTGCGTCATCACGGTCAATGGCCGCAAGATCGGCGAGCTGTCGAACATTCCCCGTCACGGGTGGATGGAGGAGCGCGTCGCGGCGGACATCGCGTTCGAGGCGGACAAGGGGGAAAACGTCGTGGAGCTGGCGTTCGGCAAGACCAACCATGTGAACGACAGTTTTTCGGAGACCGACGCCACGCCCTACGCCGCGGCCATCGTCGGGCTTGCGATATCCAAGGCCGGAGAGGATTCCCCCCTGGCGCCCTAGCCGCCGCGCTTGCGGGGCGCTACGCCGGGTTCGCGTTTTTATGAACGCGCGGGCTGGTCTTGATGGTTTTTTGACCGTCCTCAAGGCGCGGCCTGGGTTTCGCGGTGAGAAGGATCTGATAGGAGAAAAGGCCCAGACTCAGCCTGATGAGCGCCTTGTTGGCCCAGACCAGGAAACGGCTTAGGGGGTTGAGGCCGATGGCCTTGGGATAGGGCGCGGGCACGCCCTCCACGCTTTCGATGGAATACCCGCTGCTGAGAAGCAGTTCCTTGATGGAGCGTACGGTGAAAAGGCGGCAATGGGTCAGGTCCAGTATGCCGAGCTTGCCGTATTGGAACCCGCCGAAGAGCAGGCGCAGCCGTATGATGAAAAAAGCCACGTTGGGCACGGAGATGACCACCAGCGGCTTTTCCCCCAGCCCGCAACGGGCGCGGATGTGGTCGAGCAGAAGCTCCGGGAAGCGCAGATGTTCGAGCACGTCCAGGATGAGTATCCGGTCGTAGCCGCTCACCTCGAAATTGTGGCTGCGCACGTCGAGGTCGATCTGGATATATTCCTCCAGGGCGCAGGAGGTTGTGACCGCGTGCCGGTCCATACCCCGGACCTTGCAGCCGCGCTCGCGCAGGAGCGCGTCCAGCGCGCCGTTGCCGCAGCCGATATCCAGCACGTTCGAACCATCCGGAATCTTGGACAGGGCGGCCGTATGCGAGGAGGCGTACCCGAGCTTGAGGTCGTAGACCTCGATGGGCGGGGTGACGTCGTAATGGCGCTGGTAGAAGAGGTTCATCCGGTGCAGGACCGAGAGCGCGGAGGCCTTGACCATCTGCAGGGCGAAGGCGGTCTTGGCGAAAAGGCCCAGGGAGCGGTGGATATAGCCGGGAACGGGCGTTTCCGCGATGGCCAGGTCGCTCAGGAGAAACTGGATGATGATCTCGGTGTTGAACATGCGGCTGTTGGCATTGTGCTGAAAGGGGATGCGGGCCAGGGCGCGGACGCGGTAGGCCCGGAAGCCGCAATGCCAGCCGTTTAGATGGGCGCGCGACAGGGCGTTCAGGATGCGGGCGGCGAACCGGGCGCCGGGCTGGAGGCGAAAGGCCCGCTTTTCGCGCGCGGAGGCGTTTTTCTGGGGGATGGCCAGGGCCATGTCCGCCTGGTCCCGGCCGATGGCGTTGACGAGCCGCTCGATGCCGTCCGCGGGGTAGCGGGCGTCCCCTTCGAGGATGACCGCCACGTCCATGCCCTGGGCCAGGGCGTAGTCCATGGCCATCTTGACCCGCTCGCCGTATTCCAGGGTCTGGGAAAAGGCCAGCTCCACGAGGCCGTCCGGCGCGTCCTCCCTGTGGCCGTGGGAGAGCCGGTCCGGGGAGGCGCCGTCGAGGATGCCCAGGAAGGCGATCTCGAAGCCGCTTCCTTGAAGCGTCTTGCGGATGCGCTCCACGAGGGGCCGGGAACGGACCGGTCCGTATCCTTCGACGATGGACATGAGGACTTTCATGGAGGGCGTCCTGGGCTCCGGGCGTGGATTTGCGGCGCGCAAGCGCGGGGCTTGCGGTTCGCATGGGGAAAGGGAAGAAATATAGTCCATCGGCGCCCGGATGCCAAGCGCCGTTCGGCCAGTGGCGGGGCGGACGGGAGATGGGGGCGGACCGGCGCGTTTAACGCGCGTTTCGGATGCCGGATATTTGCTTTATGCTTGTTCTCAGCGCACAGCTTCTTCGAGGCGGCGTCCCCTCCTACTTCACCCGCACGCTCCCCGAACAGGCATCGCCCTCTTTGACCCCATCGATCCATTTGCGCAGTTGGTGGATGCGCTCGCGGGTCAGCCATTCCAGTTCGTTGCACACGCACAGGGAATACATGCTCCCGTATTCCATTTGCGGGTTCTCGGCGGGAAAAAGCTCCTTGATGTGGGCGTCGCGAAAGGTCAGCCAGGCCTTTTGCGCGTCCTTCAGTTTGGTCAGGAAGACCTTGTCCGACGCGTAGGCGTCGCGCACCGCGTAATAGGTCCTGTTGAGCTCCTCGTCCGCCATCGTGTATTTGGCGCAGCCCTCGGCGTTGAGGTCCGCCTGGGTCTGGGCCAGGGCCGGGACGGCGAACAGCAGGGACAACACGGCGGCGTAGAAAAAACGCATGAAAAAACTCCCGTTTCTCGGTTAAATCCGGTTTTCCTCAAGCCCGTGGCAGGCCGCCAGCGCGCCGCCGTAATCCTGAAGCGTGGGCGCCTCCACCCGGCACAAATCCGTGGCAAAGGGACAGCGCACATGGAACACGCAGCCCGGAGGCAGGTTGATGGGCGTCGGGGTCTCCCCCTGGATGCGCGCCGAACGCCTGCGCTCGCCGCCGAGTTTCGGAATGGCCGACAGCAAAAGGCGCGTGTACGGGTGGCGCGGCGCCTCGAAAAGCTCCCGCACGGGCGCAAGCTCGCACAAGGCGCCAAGATACATGACCGCCACCCGGGCGCTGATGTGCTCCACCACGGACAAATCATGGGTGATGAACAGATACGTCAGCCCCCGCTCGTCCTGGGCGTCCATGAGCAGGTTCAGGATCTGCGCCTGGATGGACACGTCCAGGGCGCTTATGGGCTCGTCCGCCACCACGAATTCCGGGTCGGCCATGAGCGCCCGGGCGATGCTGATGCGCTGGCGCTGGCCGCCGGAAAATTCATGCGGATAATGGGTGGCCCAGCCCGGCCGTACGCCCACCTGGTCCATGACCGCCGCGATGCGCTCGGCGCGCTGTATGGCGTTCAGATTGGGGAAATGCAGCCGCAAGGGTTCGTCCAATATCTGATTCACCCGCATGCGCGGATTGAGCGAGGCGTAGGGGTCCTGGAAGACCATCTGCATCTTGGCCCGGTAGGGCAGCATGGCCTTGGGCGAGAGGTCGTCCACCCGGGCGCCCTTGTAAAGAATGGTTCCGGACGTGGGCGGGTAGAGCCCGATGATGGTCCGGGCCAGGGTGGACTTGCCGCAGCCGGATTCGCCCACCACGCTTAAGGTCTCGCCCTGGCGCACCTCGAAGGACACGCCGTTGACCGCGTGGACCACGGTGCGCTTGCGGCTGAACTTGCCTTCGGAAAAACGCAGCTGGTCCAGGAATCCGCCGGAAATGTCGAAATGCTTGACCAGTCCGTTGACGGTGAGAAGCGGTTTGTTGGTCATAGGGACGCGGCCTCGCAGGCGGCGGTCTTGAAGCAGGCGGTCAGGGTCCCGCGCTCGCCGGTTTCGCACAGTTTGGGCGTTTCCTTGGCGCATACGTCCATGGCCAGCGGACAGCGCGGATGGAAGGCGCAGCCCGAGGGCATGTGGTACAGGCTCGGCATGGCGCCCTGGATCTGGTTCAGGCGGCGCTGGCCGCCCGCGGATTCGGGCAGGGCGCCGATGAGCCCCCGGGTGTAGGGGTGGGAAGGGTTGTCGATGACCGCCATGGTGGGCCCGGTCTCCACGATCCTGCCGCCGTACATGACCGCGATGCGCTCCGTGACCTGGGAGACCACGGCCAGGTCGTGGGTGATGAGGATGAGCCCCATGCGCTCGTTCACCGTGAGTTCGTACAAAAGATCGAGGATTTCCGCCTGGATGGTCACGTCCAGCGCGGTGGTGGGCTCGTCCGCGATGATGAGGGAGGGGTTGGTCAAAAGCGCGATGGCGATGATGATGCGCTGGCGCATGCCGCCGGAAAGCTCATGGGGATATTGCCCCAGGCGCCTGTCCGGGGAGGGGATGTAGACCTTCTTCAGGGTCTCCACGGCCCGCTCCTCGGCCTGGCGTCTGGTGATGTTCTCGTGGGCCAGCAGGGTTTCGGTCATCTGGGCGCCGAGGGTCAGGACCGGATTGAGCGTCATCATGGGGTCCTGGAAGATCATGCTGATGCGGTCGCCGCGAAGTTTGCGCATTTCCTCCGGGGAAAGGGTGGTCAGCTCGCGGCCCTCGAAGGTGATGGAGCCCGAGGCGATCCTGCCGGGTCGGCTGATGAGATTGATGATGGAAAAGCCGGTCACGGATTTGCCCGCGCCGGATTCGCCCACCAGTCCCAGGCGCTGGCCGGACTCCAGGGAGAAACTCACGTCGTTCACGGCCCGCAGGTCGCCGAAACGCATGGAGAAAACCACGTTCAGGTTGTTTACGGTCAAAAGCGCGGCCATCTAGGCCCCCTTGTACAGCTTGGGGTTGAGCGCCTCGCGCATGAAGTCCCCCAAGAGATTGATCACTAAAATGAGGACCACCAGCAGGATGCCCGGAAAGACCGTGATCCACCAGGAGCCGGAAAAAATGAATTCGAACCCGGACTTGATGAGGGACCCGAGCGACGGCCGGGTGACGGGCATGCCGAAGCCCAGGAAGGACAGGGCCGCCTCGCTCATGATGGCGTTGGCCACCTGGACCGTGGAGATGACCAGGACCGGGGAGAGCGTGTTGGGCAGGATGTGGCGCAGCATGATGCGCCGGGCCGGGAGCCCGATGACCCGGGCCGCCTCCACGTATTCCTTCTTCTTCTCGGCCAGGACCGAGGCCCGCACCGTGCGGGCGTATTGCGGCCATTCGGCGAAGCCGATGATCACGATAAGAAGGGGGACGGCCATCTGTTCGTAGCTGGCCACCCCGAAGACCATCTGGAAGATGGCCCCCACGAAGATGGCCACGAGCAGGGTCGAGAAGGAGAGTTGCACGTCCGCCAGCCGCATGAGAAAGGCCTCCAGCTTGCCGCCGGAATAGCCCGAAAACAGGCCGATGAGGATGCCCATGAAGGCCTGGAGAAAGACCGCGCCGAGCCCGATCATGAGGGAGGTGCGCATGCCGTAGAGCATGGCCGAGAGGATGCCCCGGCCCTGGGCGTCCGTGCCCAGGATGAACTTGGAGGTTCCGCCCTCCATCCAGACCGGCGGGGTCTCGGCTTCCATGATGTCCACGTTGGTCCCGTCGTAGGGATTATGGGGCGCGATGACCGGGGCGAGCAGGGACGCGAGCAGGAGCAGGACCAGAACGGCCGCGCTCGCCATGGCCACCCAGTCGCGTTTGAAGCTCCACAGAAAATGGGAAGCCAGAAATTTTTTCCACATGGCCTATTTCCTCCCCGCCACGCGAACCATGGGGTTGACCAGGCCATAGACGAGGTCCACGCAGGTGTTGACCACGATGAAGACCATCCCCACGAAGACCAGATAGGCCACCAGGAGCGAGGTGTCGCCGCGCTCCACCGCCTCCACGAACATGGCTCCCATGCCCTGCCAGTTGAAGACCGTCTCGGTCAGGATGGTGAACGCGATCATGGTGCCAAGCTGCACGCCGCCCACGGTGATGACGGGTAAAAGGGTGTTCTTGAAGGCGTGGACCATGTAGATGCGAAACGTCTTGAGCCCCTTGGCGAAGGCGAATTTCACGTATTCGCTTTGCAGGGCCTCCATCATCTCCGCCTGGATGAGCCGGATGAAAAGCGGCAGCATGATGGAGGAAAGGGCGATGGACGGCATGATGAGATGTTCCAGGCCGTCCAGGGTGACAAGGCCCGAGGGCCAGAAGCCGAAGAGCGTGACCAGCTCCCCCCGGCCGAAGGAGGGCGCCCAGTGCAGTTCCACGGAAAAGATGTAGATCATCATGATGGCCGTGAAAAAGACCGGAATGGACACGCCCACGATGCTCGAGCCCATGATGAGGCGCGAGAGGAATGATCGGGGCCGGATGGCGGCATAGACGCCCGCGGGAATGGAAAGGAACACGATGATGAGACTGGCGGCGAAGACCAGTTCCAACGTGGCCGGCGCCTTGGACAGGATCACGTCCAGGGCGGGCTTCTTGAAGAAATAGGAATAGCCGAGATCCCCGGTCAGGGCGTTTTTCAGGAAGCGGACATACTGGACCATGACCGGATCGTGCAGGCCGAGTTTTTCGGCGATCTTGTCCCGCTCCTCCTTGGATACGGACACGCCCACCAGATCGCGCACCGGATCGCCGAAGGCGTGCTTCAGCGAAAACCCGATGAAGCTGATGATCAGCATGACCAGGACGGCCTGGACGAGACGGCGGATGAGAAAAGCGAACATCGAGCCTCCAACGGCGAAGTCGCCGTCATGGCGGGGTTCGCGTCCCTGGCCGGAGAGCGTGGCGGGACGCGCGGGTTACGGGCCGCCGGAAGCGAGGCTTCCGGCGGCCCTGCGTTATCGTTTCGCCGCTACTCGATGACGATGTCGCCGAAGTAGGGGAAGTCCATGATGTTGACGATGGGGATGAGCTTCACGTTCTTCTTGGCCGCCCAGGACAGGTTCTGCCAGTGCAGGGGGACGAAGGCCGCGTCGTCGTACGCGATCTTTTCCACTTCCTGAAGCATCTTGGCGCGCTTGTCCATGTCCAGCTCGGAACGGCTGGCGATGACCAGCTCGTCAAGCTTGGGATTGCAGTAGTTGCCGCTGTTGTACTGGCCCATGCCGGTTTCCTTGTTGGGGCACATGATGAGGTACTCGGAGAAGTTGGCCGAGTCCTCGGTGTCCGCGTGCCAGCCGATCATCTGGATGTCGGCCACCTGATTGTCGAACTCGTCCCAGTACTGGGCCTTGGGCATGGTCTTGAGGTTCACCTTGATGCCGATCTTGGAGAGCATGCCCACCACGGCCTCGGCGATCTTCTCGTCGTTCACGTAGCGGTTGTTCGGGGCGATCATGGTCACCTCGAAGCCCTTCTCGTATCCGGCTTCCTTCATGAGCTGCTTGGCCTTTTCCAGGTCGAAGCGGGGCGTAAGATCCGGATTGTAGCCCGCGTAGCCCTTGGGGCTCTGCTGGCCGGCGGCCATGGCGTCGCCCTTCATGATGGTCTTCACGATGCCGGGGTTGTTGATGGCGTAGATGATGGCTTCGCGCACCTTGGGGTTCTTGAACTCCTCGCGGCGTTTCTGGTTGAGCTGCAGGGTGATGACGCGGGTGCCGGGCATGCTGACCAGCTCGATGTTGGGATCGTCGGCCAGACGCTTCATGTCCTGGGGCGGCACGGGCTCGATGAAGTCCACGTCGCCGGAGAGCAGGGCGGCCACGCGGGTGGCGTCTTCCTTGATCGGGGTGAAGATGATCTTGGAGACGTTGCCCGGGGATTTCTTGTCCCAATACTCGGGATTGCGATCCATGACGAGCTTCACGCCCTGTTCGCGCTCAACCACCTTGTAAGGGCCGGTGCCGGACTCGTTCGCGTTGGCGAAGGAGGGGCCGGTCTTGACCAGGGCGTCCTTGGGCTGGCCGGACTCGTCCTTGCCCGAATAGAACACGCTGTCCATGGGAAAGATGTAGGTGCTCATGGCCAGGGTCAGGCCGTACGGCTCCTTGGTCACGAGATCCACGGTGTTGTCGTCCACGGCCACGGCCTTTTCGAAGGGCTCGAACAGACCCTTGAAGTCCGGGCTCTCTTTCAGGCGGTTCAGGGTGAAGACCACGTCCTTGGCGGTAAACGGGTTGCCGGAATGGAATTTCACGCCTTTTCTCAGGTGAAAGCGCATGGTCTTGGGATCGATCTGCTCCCAGGACTCGGCCAGGCGCGGCTCGATGGTCATTTCCTTGGTCCAGCGCACCAGCGGGTCGAAGACCATGTGGGAGTACTGGAGCATGCCGCCGGAAAGCTGGATCTGCGGATCGAGGGAGACGGGGTCGGCGTCCATAGCCAGTTTGAGAACCTTGCCTTCGGCGGCCTGGGCGGCCGGAGCGGCGGCGAGTTGGAAGGCCAGGGCCGCGACGGCGACGATGGCGAGCGCGAACAACGTTCTTTTCATACGACCTCCAAGGTTGGTGTGACGCGGAACAAAAACGCCGGTCTGCGAACGCGCGGACCGGTTGTGCGCATTTTGCGAAGAAGAACACATAATCATTACAGACTTACGCCGCTGAAAGCAAGGGCGGGCCAGGGCTCGCGCCGCTTTCAGCCCTGTTTTTTTGGAGGAAGGGCGAGGTCGCGGGAATGCGCTCCGGGAAAAGCCTTATGCGCGGATTTTTTGCAGGATGTCTTGCGCGCCCGCCGGGTCTTCGCCGAAAAGCTCCCGGGCGAGCCGGACCGTCTCCTCGCGGATCTCGTCCAGGGGAGGAGGCGTGGGAATCCCGGGCAGGCCCAGGTCCTCGAAGATCACGGGGAGAAAGGCCAGATCCTTGTCGATGCGGGTCACGTCCCCGTCCACCACCGCGCCGGCCACGCGCTCCTGGTGAACCTGGGCGGGGTCCAGACTCTTGGCGAAATTCAACACGCAGTAGGGAGACTGGAATTCGTTGACCGAGCAGATTTCCGCGTTGAGCGCCCGGCACTCCTTCAGGACGTCGTCGAAGCCCGGCGTGCGGCGCTTCCTGCGCGCATCCCGGGGGTCCGGGGCGTAACAGCCCTCGTTGTAGACCTGGGCCGCCTGGCGCAGGGCCTCGTGGCAGCGCAGGACGGTTTTTTCGTACCTGCCGCGAAGGGTCAGGGCCAGGGGAAGCTTCATGGGCGCAAGCTCGCCGCGAGGCAGGGCGAATGCCAGCAGGCGCTCGGGATCGCCGCCAAGGCGGGCCATGTGGGCCTTGGCCTTTTCGCCGCCGAGCAGCAGGCGAAAGAGCGTGCGCCAGCGTCTGAGCGCGTCCATGCCCACGGGGCGGACCCGCGACGCCATCATGTGGAAATGGTCGATGCGCTGTTCCAGTTGGACCCGGCGCGAGAAAAAGGTTTCGGCCATCTCGGTCATCACTTCGGTGCGAAGATCGTCGGCGAATTTTTCCATGGACATGGCGTTTCCCCTGGGCCAAGGCGGATGCGTCCGGCGCGGTAAACGGCTGCGCGACGTTATTCCCGGGAGCGAAAAACGGGTAGCGCGCCGTCGCCCGAAGGACAGTCGCGCCCCCGCGGAGCAGGGCTTGCGGCGAATGCCGCGTGAGCTGGGCTTTACGTCGTTTCCGTCCCCGGTACTAGGGAGTATGCCGTCCCGGCGGACTTGGCAAGACGGCCGAATCTTGCCAGAGGCCGTGTCCCAAGGTACGCTTGAAAAGATGACCATTTCGGGAGGGTTTGGTTTTCTTCGCGCGTCCTCGCAACGGGGCGGGCCGAGGGTCCTTGATTTCGCGGGATGGGTTCTTTTTTTGGCCAGCGCCGCGTTCGTCGTGTTCTGGCTGGCGCCGCGCAAGGGCGTGGATTTCGCGGACGAGGGCTGGTATCTCCAGGCCGCCTTTTTCGCGGCCACGGGCCAGGGTTTCGACTCCCTGCTCCCCCAGGCCCCGTTCTATCTGGTCAACGCGGCCCTCATGCGGCTGGGGCTTTGGGGCTATCTGGACCAGCGCCTGGCCTATTACGCCCTGGCCGCCCTGAGTCTTTCCTGCCTCGGCGCGGGGCTCTCCCGCCATGACCGGTCCGGTTTCGCCGTCCCCCTGGGCGCGGCGGCCGGGCTTTTTTGCGCCCTGACCTCGATCATAAGCTACGAAAACGGACCGGTCCTTTTCGCCTCCCTGGCTTTGGGGCTGGCCATGCTGGCCGGAACGGCCGCGCGGACCTGGCTTCGGCTTCCTCTGGCCATCCTGGCGGGCGCCGCCCTGGCGCTGGCCGCGTTCGTCAATTTCACCGCGCTCCCGGCCGCGGTCTGTTGCGCGGGCGCCTTTTTCCTGGCTTCGGGCGCGACCGCGGCGAGCGCGGCGGCCGCGTCGTTTTGCGCCTTCTTCGGCGCGGGGGCCTGCTGGTATCTGCGCGCCATCGGGCTGGCCGAGTTTTTCCGGCCGCCCAGCGAAACCCACGGGTTCTTCTGGGCCAAACTGCCGGGCATGCTGGCCTTTGCCGGACAATGGGGGGCCGTGTTCGTCCCGGTCTTTTTCCTCGCCTGGATCATCGGGAGGCGCAGGCCCGGCTTCGCCGCCTTTTCCCTGACCTTGCTGCGGATCATGACCCTTGGGACCTGCCTGACCTTCGCCGCGCTCATGCTGCGGCGCATCGGCCTGGCGCCCGGCCTTTTCGATGCGGCCGCCGTTTTTTCCCCGGCCCGCCTGATCGGGCTATCCTGGATCGGCGAGCTGCCGGACCTGCTCCAGTTCCAGCTGGTTCTGTTCCTGGGGTTCGCCCTGACCTGGCTGGCTCTGGCGGGGACGTTCGAGAAAACGCGCGGCTACGCCCTGTTCGCGGCCGTCACGGCCTGCATCTGGGCCTTCTGGCTCATCCAGACCTTTCTGAGCGGTTCGGCGGTCTCCCTCCGGTCGTTTTTCGCCGGACCGCTCATCGCCGCTTCCCTGGCCAGGATCGCGGCCTTCGAGCGATCGCGCGCCCCGGGCGCGAATCGCCGGGGCCGGGGGATTGTCTTTGTCAGCGCCCTTGCCGCGCTGGGGTGCTGCCTCATGTACGCGGTCAGCTACACCCACCCCGGGGCCACGGTCCCGTATGGCGAGAAGGTCGCCCTGAGCGCGCCCAAACTCGCGGGGATCATGGAGGATCCCGAGCGGGCCGCGCTTCTGGACGAGCTCATGGCGGTCTACGAGGAGCAGGGCTGCCGGGACAAGACCGTGTTCGTGTTCCGCTTCGCCAACCTGCTGCATTACCTGTTCGAGAAAAAGGCGCCCCTGGATCTCAGCTATATCCTGCCTTCCCGGCGCTATCCCGGGGAACGCATGCTGGAGGCGTTGCGGACGAGCCCGGGCTGGTGCGTGTTCGTGACGAAAAACAACATGTTCGATCCGGGTTGGGAAAAGACCGGACCGGTTATCGAAATGCTTGAGACGCGCAGCGAAACGGTCATTCGGCTGGGCGAAACGCCCAAGCGCCACCTGTACGACGATTTCACGGCGTACGTGGGGCCAAAGGCCCCGGCCGGTCATTCGAACCCCGCGCGGGACTTGCGTTTTGACGCGCGCCGAAGGTAGAGTGAACGGAAACGAAACGGGCGCCCGCGCCCGGCCAAGGAAAAGCGAATGCGCGAGAACGCCAAGCATGCTGCCTGCGGAGGCACGGATTTCTGTCTGGAGGCCGGCGCCTTGCTGGAATATCTGGAGTCCGGGGAACGGGTCCTGGCGGTGGGTTGCGGGGACGGGCGGCTGGCGCTGGAATGCGCCCTGCGCAAGAACATCCGCATTCTGGGGCTGGACGACGATCCCAAGATGATCGAGGCGGCCCAGGCCAACCGCTACAAGGTGCGGCTGCGTCTTCAGGGCACGGCCAAATTCGAGGCCGGGGACGTGGCCAAGCTGGAATTCTGCCGGGAAATTTTCGACAAGGTGGCGGCTTTCGGCTCCCTGACCGGGCTGGCCGAAGCCGGCAGGCTGGAGGCGGCCGTGGCGGAATGGAGCCGGGTGCTCAAGCCGGGCGGGCTGCTTCTCACGGCGGGGGACAGCGCCGAGGGCCGCGAGAACCTGAACCGGTTCCGGGAGGAATGGGGCCTTGATCCCCTGCCCGAACCCAAAACGCCCTCCCCCCTTGATCCCGAGCTGTTGCTCGAGAATCCCTGGCCCGATCTTGAGCTTGTGGAAACGCGAGATTTTTCGAGCACCTACGACGTAATGACCCAGGTGTTCAAGCCCCTGCTCGCCGCTTCCCACGGCTATGCCGAGGCCGGTTGGCCCGGGGAGCTGGAACGTTTCGCGGCCGGGCTGCCCGCCTGGGGCGAATACGGGCGCCGCCGGTTGTACGTGTTTCGCCGTTTGCCCCAGGCCGCCGAATCCCAGGCGGAACGGGCGGACGGAACGCGCGCCTAGCGTCGCGTCCTCGAAGCCCCCCTGTCGTCTTCGAGGGTGATGCATGGCCAGGATTGCTTTTTTTCTTAAAAAATACGGTGGTATTTTTTAAGGGACGCCACGCTGGCGCGGTTTCGCGACGAGAAGAACGGCCCGGCCATGCGCGCCGGGCCCGGAGGCGCCGTGTTCGCCAAATTGCGGGAACTGACCAGAAAACTCTTGGGCGAGCGGGCCGAGGACGCTTCCGGCCTCTCCCAGGAGGAAATCCAGGCCGAATTCAAACGCCGTTACCATTCCTTCAAGCTTCTGCTCACAGCCAATAAACAGGCCCTTGAAATCCTTTCCGAAATGGAAGAGGCCCTGCACGGGACGACCCCGTTCGGCATGACCTTCATCCGTTCGCGGGTTACGGCCGCCTCGGTCAACGTCTACCGCATCGTGGAGCATTTGAACGCCATCGCCCCGGGCAAGTACGACGCGCTGTTCGCCCGCCTGAAGGAAATCCGCACCCGCATTTCCCATGTCCTGGACACCCAGAAGCCGCCCGCCGTGGGGGAGGATCTGACCATCCCCCTGGAGGAGGCGGACAACGACCTGGCCGACCAGATCGGCGGCAAGATGGCCGGGCTTGGGGAGATCGTGAAAAAAACCGGCCTGCCCGTGCCGCCGGGATTCGTCATCACCGCCCGGGCCTACGCCAGACTGGTGGAGCACAACGGCCTGTACGACGAGGTCAACCGGCTCATGCAGGCCGCCGGTCCCGACGACCAGGAAGCCCTTCTGGCCCTGAGCTCCCGGATTCGCCAGCTCATCGTGAGCGCGCGGATTCCGCCGGACGTGGAGGAGGCCATCCAGCGCGCCCACGCCCATCTGGCCGTTCAGGCGGGCGTGGGCGCCTGCGTGTCCCTGCGCAGCAGCGCCCTGGGCGAGGACGCCGCCGGACAGACCTTCGCCGGCCAGTTCGCCACCAAGCTCAACGTGGCTCCGGACGACATCCTCCAGTCCTACAAGGAGGTCGCGGCCAGCAAATACAGCCCCCAGGCCATGGCCTACCGCCTGAACCGGGGCATCCCGGACGAGGACGTGGCCATGTGCGTGGGCTGCATGGCCATGGTTCAGGCGCGTTCGGGCGGGGTGATCTATTCGCGCAACCCCATCGACATCCGCGACGACGACGTGTTCGTGCACGCGGCCTGGGGCCTGCCCAAGCTGGTGGTGGACGGGGCCGGAGAAAACGACGAATTCATTTTCAAACGCGGAGCCGGGGACGGGGAGCTGACGCTTTCCAGGGAGATCGTGCGCAACAAGGAGCGGCTTTTCTCGTGCAGTCCGGGCGAGGGCGTCTGCCGTATGGAGCTGACCGCCGAACGGGCCGCGGACCCCTGCCTGACCAGGGAACAGGCGTTGTACCTGGGGAAGGCGGCGCTCAAGCTGGAGAAAATGCACGGCGGTCCGGTGGATGTGGAATGGGCCATCGACGAGCAGGGGGAGCCGTTTTTCCTGCAATGCCGGGGACTCGTTCAGATGGAGGGCGGGGGCGAGGATCAGCCCGCCGGACGTTTCGGGGAGCCGCTTTTCAGGGGCGGGGCCACGGCCAGCCCGGGCGCGGCCTGCGGCCCGGTCTGTCCCGTCCAGCGCGAAGCCGATCTTCTGGCCTTTCCCCAGGGCGGCGTCCTCGTCAGCCCGGAAGCCAATCCGCGCTGGGCCTCGGTCATCAACAAGGTTGCGGCCATCATCACGGAAAAAGGCGGCGCGGCCGGACATCTGGCCAACGTGGCCCGGGAGTTCCGGGTTCCGGCCATCATGAGCGCGGCGGGCGCCTGCCGGATACTGGCGCCGGGCGCGGAGGTCACGGTGGACGCGGGCGGCCGGGCGGTCTACCCCGGCCGGATCGAGGACATTCTCGCCATGGCGGCCTCCAAGGGACCGCCCCCGGAGACGCGCACGCCCATGCACGCGGTCCTGCGCAAGGTCATGGATCTCATCACCCCGCTGACCCTGCTCGACCCCAACGCGCCGGAATTCGCGCCGGAAAACTGCCGGACCCTGCACGACGTGACCCGGTTCTGCCACGAGAAATCCGTGGCCGAGATGTTCAAGTTCGGCCAGGAGTTCCATTTTTCCCGGCGCGCGGCCAAGCAGCTCAAGTACAAGGGCGCGGCCATGAAATGGTGGTTCGTCAACCTGGACGACGGCTTCGCCGGGGATGTTCCTGGCAAGTACGTGAAGCTCGAGGAAATCGCCTCCAGGCCGGTGATGGCCTTGTGGGACGGGTTCGTGGCCGTGCCCTGGGAAGGGCCGCCTCCGGTGGACGCCCGGGGGTTCATGGCCATCGTGGCCCAGGCCGCCAGCAACCCTCATCTGGAGGCCGCCGCCCAGTCGTCCTTCAACGACCGCAATTATTTCATGATCTCCAGGGAATACATGTGCCTGAGCTCACGCTTCGGCTTTCACTTCTGCACGGTGGAGTCCCTGGTCAGCGAGCGGGAAAACGAGAACTACGTGAGTTTCCAGTTCAAGGGCGGGGCGGCGGAATTCGATCGCAGGCGAAGGCGGGCGGATTTCGTTTCCGGGCTTCTGGAACGCTATGGATTCACGGTGGAGGTCACGGAGGATTCGGCCTTCGCCCGCATGGCCGGGGGGCCGCCGGAGGCCATGCTCAAGGGGCTGACCGTGGTCGGCTACCTGCTCATGCACACGCGTCAACTGGACATGATCATGCACAACAAGGACATGGTGGTCCACTACTGGAACAAGATCACCGGCGATCTGGACCGGATTCTTGATGGTGGGGGGGTCATCCCCCCAGACGCTCCCCGCACTCCTGAAAAGCGCGCATGAACTTCACGTCGATGTAGTCCTTGAGGGCAAAGGCCAGCCTGCCGCCGAGGACCAGGCCGCCCTTGCGGAAGATTCCTTTCCCATCGCCGCTGTTGAGGATTTGCAGGTAGCCGCCCTTGGTTCCGGTGAAGGGCGTCAGCGGTCTCCCCTCAAGAGCCGCCTTCAGATTATCCGCCAGGATGGGGTTTTCCCGCACCGGGTAGACCCCCACTTTGTCCAGGGGGCTGGGCGTGAAATACACGCAGTCTCCGCCGCCGAAAATGTCGGGATGATCGACGCATTGCAGGTACTGGTTGACGGAGAGCCAGCCGCCCCCTCCCGTGGGCAGGCCGCAGGCCGCGAACAGGTCCGGCGGCGCCACGCCCAGGCAGGCGAAGGCGAGATCAAAGGGGATTTCCCGGTCAGAGGCCGTCTTCGCCAGTCCGGGGTTGGTTTCGGTCACGCGCTCGGCCACGACCGTCACGCCCCGGCCTGAAAGCGAGGCCTCGGCCAGCCTGCGCATGCGTCCCGGATAGCCCGCCAGCAGGCCGCCGCTTCCGGCGGCCAGCGTGATGTCCGGACGGCGCAGGCCCAGGGAGGTCAGGAAACGGTGGACGTTGCCCGCCATCTCGAAGCCGGCCGGTCCGCCTCCGGCCACCAGGATTCGGGGGGACTGGCCCGCCCCGGTCAGGGAGCGCAGACGTTCGGCCGCGGCCAGCAGGTTTTCGATGGGCTTGACCGGGTAGACCTGGGAGGCCGCCTCGGGCGCCAGCCCCATCTTCTCCACCGGGATGCGGCTGCCGATGTTGAAGGACAGAACGTCGTAGCCCAGGGTTCTGCCGCTTGCGAGCGTCAGGAGGCGTCTGACCGGGTCGATGGAGGCCGCCTTGTCCTGGGCGAAAACTGCGTTTCGCTTCTCGGTCATGCGCCGGACGTTGAAGCGGATATCCTCGGGCCTGTAGAAGCCGCCCAGGGCGCCCGGGCCCATGCCGGAATAGTAGTGGTATTTGGCCGGAGCGACCACGGTGACCGCATGCCCGGCCTTGATGATGGCGTCCAGACGGCGCAGGGCGGTCAGATGGGCGTGTCCGCCGCCGACGAGCACGAGATGTTTTTTCATATGGGAAAAGCATCCATCGGGAATAGAGTTTTTATCTTAGATGGTTGCAATGTCCGCCATTCTCTTGGGGCGCCGTTGTGGGCCTTCCCCCCACAAGCGCCGCTTCGAGAGACTCCACGGCCCTTCGCGTATTCGTCCCATCCTTGTTGATATACAACGCGGTTGTGGTCAAGTCGCCGCGCCGCATCGCCGTTTGGATTTTCTTCATCGGATGCCCAAGGATGGCGAGCTTGATCCCAAAGTGAGACAATGCGCAATTGGTTGGGGAAGGGGCCTCCGGCGGCCTAGAGGCTATCGCCCCTTGGAACCCCATCATTATTTCAGCGAGTTATAGATTGTCGAAAACGCAGCGGCAGGCTGCGGGAGCATTGCGAAGAGTCTCAACGTGGTTGGCGAACGACGGGCCCATGACGTTTATCCAGCATCTCACTGGCAGGGAGCGAGTCCAGAATGCTGAATTCGACCGCATTCAACGCGGAGGAACGCGGCGCGGGACTTGGGCGCGCTGACGTCGCCCTGGCCCGGGCCAAGTCTCAGTCCCGAACTTCGCAAGTTCATGAGCGATGTCTTCTGCGAGCGCCTGACAGCTGGCAAGGACATGGCCCGGACATGACCGGGCGGATGGATGACAAAGACAAGGCGGGCCAACAGGTCAAAGGACTCCCCAGGGCTAACTTGATTGGTTGAATAAACTCCCCGTTACCTGGGTGGCCCAATTTAATATCAGGGATTCCAGCGACTGCGTAGGGTTCTGGCGTCTTGTTTCCGCTGCTTGCGCCAACAGATTTGACTGTGAGTACAGTTGCGCCGCTTGGGCCTCATAGCTGGCTTCTCTATTGTCATACATGTCATACATGGAATCAATGCTGGAGGAGAGACTATCAAGTAAAGCGTTTTGGGCGTTTCGTCCGGCGGTGTTGCCAAGGACTGTCTGGTCAAGCGAAGCGAAATCAAGGCCGCTTGCATCATAGAAATTTACATCGAACCCGCCATTCTTGAATGCCTGGATATAAACATTGCCATTCGAATCTATTTGTTCCGTACCCCACTTGGAACTGTCAAGCATGTATATGCCATTATATTCGGTATTTGAAATATAGCCCAAGATTTGGTTTTTTAGATTCAAGTAATTTTGTTGGACAACAGCGCTTGATCCGCTCAGACTGCCGCTGTTGATGTCATCTATGATTTGTTTCATGTCCTCTAAAGAGGTCTGAATACCAGCAACACCTTCCTTTGCAACTCCCATCATGAGTGAGGCTTCCGAGACATTACGCGAATTCTGTCTAACAGCTGCGGCGTCGGATCGCAAAGTACCGGTAATTGCTTCGTCATAAGGATTGCTGCGCGTATACGATGTAGCTTGCTGCAACACCAAATCGCTCAGTGTTTGCGGGGATATCTCTCCTTGAGAGAGTAAACTGCTCAATATGCTTTGCTGTATCAGCTGTAGTGACAAATTATAGATGAGGCTGCTTTCAGAGGTAGTAAGTGCCATTTCCGCCCCTCCCCATTACACCATGCCTTTCCTTTCTCTTCGGACGGTCAGGAGCAAAAGTTTAGGGGGCGGCCCCATGTTGGGTTGTTTTGGGGGGATTTTTCCTTGAAAACAGTACCCACCTGGACGCAAAAAATGGTATTTTGGGGGGGCTTGATTGTAACGCGCTGAAATTACATCGACTCAAACGGCGGTTTTTTTATATGGAGACCCTCTCCCCATGGTCATGTCCTGGCAAGAGTCGCGGCTTTTGAGAACGGTCCCGAATGGGGGAGGCGGCCGGTTTCGACGCAAAAAAAGCCAACCTCCCGCGTAAAAACACGCGGAACATTGGCGCAAAGCCGCCTTCGCGGCGCGGGAACAGGCCAAATCGCCTAGGCTTCTTCCTTGATCAGCCCCAGGCGGGTCAACTCGGTCAAGATGGATTTCTCATCAACAGGCTTTTGCAGAAAGGACGTGGCCCCGCCAAGATACATGGCGTTGTGGGTGTCCTCGCCGTCTTCCAAAACCGACGTGATGATGATTTTGGATTCGTCGCCTTTGTCCACCCCGAACTCGCGTTCCATCTCCCGTATTTCACGAAGCGCCCTGGGCCCGTCGATGACCGGCATCAGGAGATCCATGAACACGAGGCTGTACGGCCGCTGTTCCTGCAGGGCTTTCTTGAAGGCCATGACCGCTTCCTCGCCGTTCACCGCGACATCGCAAAAGGCGTAGGGATGCAAGATGTATTCAAGAAAGCTGCGACTATAGAAGTCATCATCGACAATCAGAGCCCGCATCGTTCCTCCGTGCCATGAGAACGAAAAATCATGAAAGACTGGCTGGTTGGAGAACCTCATTCCTACAAAGCGATCCCCTTTCCGTCAAGCCGGATTTTTTGATCAATTCAGGGGGATAATCGTCGACAGGTTTCCCGCGCAGTGGCAATCCGACTTGTGACGCCATTGGTATTCCAGCCGGGTGCGCAGGCAGGAGGCCAACCCCTCCTTGAAAACCACCCATATCCGTCCGTAGCTGGCGCACAGATACCCCTCTCCCGGAGCGCCTTCCTTGGCCGATCTGGGCTCGCCCAGGATGTCCACGACCTCGGGATAGTTCATGCCCGCCTTCACGTACCGCTGCGCGTTCTTCTCGGCCTGGCGCATGTCCTTGTCGATGTCCGCCGCGCGTTCGGCGATTTCGGCGGCGGCGCCGGGGCCGGTGTCGCGCAGGGCGGCGTTCTGGGCCGCGCGATTGCGGTATTCCTCCACGGCTTTTTGGCGCACTCCAGCGTTTTCCGCGTAGAAAGCCAGTTTTTTGGCGATCTGGGAGGCGTCCTCCTCGGCCAGGAGGCTCACCTGGACCCTTGCGGTCCCGCCTATCTGGCGTACGTCCTCGTCCACCACGTTCACGGTCAGCATGACGTCCGCAAAGGCCTTCACTTCATCGGGAGACAGGGAATATCCCAGTTCCCGCGCCGTCTTTCCCACGTATCCGGCGGCCTGGGCGGTGAGCTTCATACGGGTTTTCAGATAGCACAGACGTTTGGCCTCGGCCTCGGACGCGTTCGCCGGAGCGCGGCATACGCTCGCCGCGAAAAAGGCTTCGATGGGGCGTACGGGACCGGCCGCGCTGGAGGACGGCTGGGACCCTGGGGCCTGATCCCCAGAGTCCTGGTACGGGGCGGGCGAAGGCGCCGGTGCGGCTTGGGGGCCGGTTTGCGCCGGATTTTCCCTGGCTGGGGCCTGAAGCGGGGTTTGCGCCTGGGCGGACGTCCCGGCGCAAAAGAACGCGGCCGCGAAACAGGCCGCGAAGAGGATCGGGAGAAGGAGAATCCGGGGCATGGCTACCTCGCCGTCGCTTATGGTCATGGCGCGTTCGCCGTGAACCCATGCAACATTAATTCCAGCCCGATTCCGGTCAAAGAGGCCGGGATTGCCCGCGTATCGCGCGTATGCCGTCCTGCTTGGTTTCAATGCCTGAAACCATGACGTCCGTTATCATACGGCTTTTTCACTATGTAAGAAAAGGGGCCCCGAAAACTGGCCGCCGCCCCGAAAAAAGGCCGCCGCCCTGGAAAGGGAGGCGGCCTGGAATCGTCGCGCCGCATCGTCCGCGAAAGGCTCGAAGCCCCCGGGGAGACGCCCGGAAAACCGTTCCTACGGCAAGAGCCCCTGTCCGGCGGCCTTGGCCAGGTCGTACATGGAGCCGGGCATGACGCCCAGAAGGAGCACCGCGATGGCCAGGGCCCCAGCCAGGGCCGCGTTCACCGGGGAAATCTTGATGACCGGGCCGTCGAGGTTTTCCTCCTTGGTGTAGGCGTGGCGCACCATGCTCAGATAGTAATAGATGGAGATGGCCGTATTGAGCACGGCCACGATGACCAGCCAGTTGTAGCCGTGTTCCCAGACCGAGGTCAAAAGGAAGAGCTTGCCGGTGAAACCGGCGGTGGGAGGCAGCCCCACCAGGGCGAAGGCGCCCACGGCCAGCACCATGGCCAGCATGGGGGCGCGCTTGTAGAGCCCGCACAGGTCATTGAGCTGGACGTTCTCCCCGCCGTCCGACACCTTGCAGATGACGAAGAAGCAGGTCAGGTTCATGAGAAGATAGACCAGGCTGTAGAACACGGCGGCGGCGAGACCTGCGGCCGTGCCCGAGACGAGCCCCAGCATGACGTAGCCCGCATGGGCCACGGAAGAGTAGCCCAAAAGGCGCTTCAGGTCTTTCTGGGCCAGGGCGGCCAGGTTGCCGAAGGTCATGGACACGGCGCCCAACAGCGCCAGGATGTTGGTGATCTCCATGCCCGGGGTGAGGAGCGCGGCCAGACGGACAAGCACCACCACCGCGCCGAGCTTGGGCACGGTGGCCACGTAGGAGGCCGTCTCGTTGCTCGCGCCCTGATAGACGTCCGGCGCCCAGAAGTGGAAGGGGAACAGGGCCAGCTTGTAGAAAAAGCCGCCGAGGAACAGCGTCAGGCCGACCACGGCCATGGGCGCGGCGGTGAAGCTCCAGGGCTTGCCCACCAGGGCGGCGATATAGGTCGTGTGCTGGGAGGCCATGACGTAGGACAGGCCGTACAGGGCGATGGCCGTGACCATGGCGCCGAAGAGGATGTACTTGACGCCCGCCTCGGCGGCCCTGGGGTCGCCCTTGCGCAGGGGAATGAGCGCGTAGAGGCTGTAGGAGGAAAGCTCCAGGGCGAGGTACAGGGTGATCAGCTCCACGCTCGAGGCCAACAGCATGAGGCCCCAGGCGGACATGCCGAGCAGCATGTAGTAGTCGGTGCGTTTTTCCTTTTCGAGGGTGGGCTGGTTCAGGGCGTTCAGGACGGTGACGGCATAGCCGATGCTGACGGCCAGCTTGAAGAACTGGGACAGGCCGTCCACCTGGTAGGCGTCGTAGAAGAGAACGCCGCGCGCGCCCATGCTGGCGGCGCACACGAAGACTCCGGCGATCGCCGCGCCCGGCAGCCAGAGGGGATCGCCCTTGTCCTTGTCCGCGAAGAGGCTGGCGGCGAACAGGGCCAGGATAAGAAGGAGCTGGTACAGTTCCGGCGCAAGAAGCCCAATATTCACGGCGATACCTTCCTATGGCGCTGGGGTTTGGGTCGTCTCGTCGGCTTCGGCCAGGCGAACGTTGGCGGCGGGAGCCGGGAGACGCATCAGTTCAGCCAAGGACATTTCCTTGGAAAATCCAAGGGCCTGGTTTTTGGCGGAAAGGTCGGCGAGGACCTTCTCGATGCTGGGGTCGATGGTCTTGAGCGCCAGGGTGGGCGCGAGCCCGATGTAGAAGACCAGGACGGCCAGAGGGATGAGGTAGAGCCATTCCCGGCCGGACATGTCGGTCCAGGTCTTCTTCTTGAAGGAACTGGGGGAGCCCCAGGTCATGCGCTGCAAAAGACGCAGCATGTAGGCGGCGGCCAGCATGGCCCCGGGCACGGCCAGGAAGGCGGCCCAGAGGTTTTCCTGGAAAGCGCCCACCAGCACGAGGATTTCGCCCACGAAGCTGTTGGTTCCCGGAAAGCCGAAGGAGGAGAAGGAGAAAAGCCCCCACATGAACATGAAGGCGGGCATGTATTTGCCGAGCCCCTGGTTATCCGCGATCTCACGGCTGTGGGAGCGCTCGTAGATGAGCCCGATCATCATAAACAGGGCGCCGGTGGTGATGCCGTGGTTGAGCATCTGCATGATGGCGCCTTCCACCCCGCGCAGGTTGAAGAGGAAGATGCCCAGCGTCACGAAGCCCATGTGGGCCACGGACGAGTAGGCGATGAGCTTCTTCACGTCCTTCTGTCCCAGGGCGATGAGGCCGCCGTAGAGGATGGAGGCGATGGAGATGGCGATCATCATGGGCGCGAAGTAGACGGAGGCGGCGGGAGCCAGCGGCAGGCAGAAGCGCAGGAAGCCGTACGTGCCCATTTTCAGGAGCACGGCGGCCAGCAGCACGCTGCCCGCGCTCGGCGCCTGGACGTGGGCCGCCGGGAGCCAAGTGTGGAACGGGAACATGGGCACCTTGATGGCGAAGGCCAGAGCCATGGCCAGGAAGGTCCAGAACTGGAATTTGAACGAGTAGTTGCCCTGCATGAGCTCGGGGATGGAGAAGGAACCTCCGGCGTGGCGGAAGGCCACGATGGCGGCCAGAAGGAGGGTGGAGCCCGCCAGCGTGTACAGGAAGAACTTCAGGGAGGCGTAGCGCCGCTCCGGTCCGCCCCAGACCGCGATCAGGAGGTACATGGGGATGAGCATGGCTTCCCAGAAGATGTAGAAGAGCACGAAATCAAGAGAAGCGAACACCCCGATGCAGGCCGAGGTCATGAGCAGCAGGCAGAAGTGGAACTCCTTGACCCGTTTTTTGATGTAGGTCCAGGAGCACAGGACGCAAAGGGGCAGCATGAGCGCGGTCAGCATGACCATGAAAAGGCTCAGGCCGTCCAGCCCCAGGTTGTAGCTCATGCCGAGATCCGGCAGCCAGTCGTGGAATTCCACGAACTGGAATTTGGCCACGCCGAGCTTGAAGCCGAACAGCGGCATGGCGATGAGCATTTCCAGAAATCCGGCCACCAGGGTGAAGGCCCTGACGAAGCCGTCGCTTTTCACGAAGAAAAGCCAGACCGCCGCCACGAGCGGAAAGAAGATCAGAAAGCTGAGGACGGGGTAGCCGGGGTCCGCCATGTGAATTCTCCGAAGTCTGCGTGTTAAGTCCGTCGCCTGTCCGCCCAAATGCGTCCGGCGCTACCAGAGAAACCAGACAGCCGCGAAAACGGCGAGGCCGATGACCGCCGCGGCGGTCAGATAGTCCTGAAGCCGGCCGGTCTGGATGCGCGCGGTAAGACCGCCGAGGTCCCGCACGCCGTAGGCCGAGCCGTCCAAAGCGCCGTCGATGCCCTTCACGTCGAAGAAGATCGTGCCCTTGGCTATCTCGATAAGGCCGCGAAGGCCGATCTTCTCGTACACGTCCGTCCACAACCCGTCGAGGAAGGCCAGCGGGTAGCTGAAGATCTTGAGGAAGAGCCTTCCGATCAGGCGGTAGAGGAAGTCGAAATCAAGGTTCCGGCCGGTATGCGGCACGATGACCTTGCGCATGACGTAGAAGCCGAGCCCGGTGAAGCCGAGCAGCAGCGACGACTGCAAGAGGTGCCAGGCCGTGTAGGGCGTGTAGTCCAGTTCGAAGGGCAGAAGCGCGTAGAGGAAGTTGGGGAAAAGCCCGATAAAGAGGCACAGGAAGGAGGCGATGCCCATGCCGAGATACATGTTCCAGGGGATTTCCTTGATGACCAGGTTTTCGTTGGCCGGTTTCGCCCAGAAGGCGAAGTAGGGCAGCTTGATGCCCACCGAAAGGAACGTGCCCACGGCCGCAACTTCCATGCCCATGCCGAGCCAGGTGCGATGGTCCTCGAAGGCGCCGGCGATGGTGATGGTTTTCGAGATGAAGCCGTTGAAGAAGGGCACGCCCGAGATGGAGACCGCGCCCACCATATAGCAGATCATGACCAGGGGCAGCTTGGAGGCGAGCCCCCCGAGTTCGGTCAGCTTGGCCGTGCCCGTGGCGTAGAGCAGGCAGCCCGCGCCCATGAAGAGCAGGCCCTTGTACAGGATGTGGGCGTAGGCG
>CALGYO010000220.1 GCA_937934715.1 uncultured Desulfovibrionaceae bacterium
GCGCCGGCGATTTCCGAAGCGAGGTTCCCCCGGCCGGGAAAAAGCCCCGCAAGGCGCATTCCCGCGAGCCCATGCCAATACACTCCAAGGCGGGCGGCTTGCAAGGGGGAATTTCCAGCGGCCAGAAGGGCGGCCATGACGCCGCTTAGGACGTCGCCCGATCCGCCCACCGCCAGGTTGGCGCAGGCGAAGGGGGAAAGAGAGACGGGCCGGGGTTCTTCAGGATTCGGCGCGATGACCGTGCCCGGGCCCTTGAGGATGGCCGTCCCCCCTGTTTTCCCGGCCAGGGCCCCGGCGGCGCCGAACCGGTCCGCCTGGATCTCGTCTATGGAGAGCCCGAGCAGGGCGGCCATTTCCCCGGGGTGCGGGGTCAGGACGGCCAGGGGACCGGCCAGACGGATCAACTCGGGATCACGCGCCAGAAAATAGAGGGCGTCCGCGTCCAGAACCCTCGGCGCGACAAGAGGCGGGAGAGCGCGCAAAAACGCGCCGGTTCCCGGTTTCCGGCCAAGACCCGGACCGATGACCAGGGCGTTGGTCCCGGAAAGAACATCCGAGAGTTCGCCAGCCATGTCCCCGGTCCAGTCCTCTCCTTCTCCAAGGGGCAGGGTCATCACGTCGGGACAGCCGTTTTTGACGCGGTCCTCGATGCCTTTGGGACAGGCGATCGTGATGAGCCCGCCCCCGCAGCGCAGCGCCGCCATGGCCGAAAGAAAGGGCGCGCCGGTAAGCCCCGGGGAGCCGCCGAGGATGAGGATGCGCCCGGCCTTGCCCTTGTGCAGCAAGGGGTCGGGCCCGGGAAGGGAGGCGAAGACGCCGTCGTCCAGAAGAACCGCCTGCGCCGGGTATCTGGCCTTGACGGCGGCGGGGATGCCGATGCCGCGCACGATGAGCCGCCCGACGTACGGGGCGGCCTCGGGCAGGACCGTTCCTGTCTTGGCCGCCTCGAAGGCCACGGTGACGCCGGCCTTCACAGCGGCGGGACAGGGCTTTCCGGTCAGGCCCGAAAGGCCGGAGGGAATGTCCAGGGCCAGGACCAGGGCGGTCTTTCCGAGGGCGTTGACGGTCTCGACCAGGGCGGCCATGTTCGGGCGCAGGGTTCCGGCGAATCCCGTACCGAGCAGGCCGTCGGCCACGGCGTCGAAAGGACCGTCCCTGACCGGATCGAAGCGGGAGGCCTGGATGATGGGAAGACCGATTTTCGCGGTCAGGCGCAGGTTGTAGCCCGCCGGGCCCGCGTAGCGGGAGCGTGGCCGGGTCAGGACCAGGAGGACGTCCATGCCGCCCTCTTTGGCGTGCCTGGCCAGGGCGATGGCGTCGCCGCCGTTGTTGCCCGGTCCGGCCAGGCAGACAAGCCGCTTGCCGCGCGGATCGCCCAGTTCACCGGCCAGGACGGACCATGCTTCCCGGCTGGCGTTTTCCATAAGGACATAGGGGTGAAATCCCCATTCCGTCATGGCGGCCTTGTCCCAGGCCGCCATTTCACGAGGCGTCGGAAGCGGCGTGAACATGGGCTTTCCCCTTGCGTTCCGGCTTGCTCTGACATTTGGGAAGAGCTTCCAGGATGACGACGGCCGAGGCGGCGTCGCGGCCGTGGGTCAGGCTGACGTGGATCTTGTCCGCGCCGAGGGCCTGAGCGCGCTCCTGGGCTTTCCCGGAGAAACGCAGGCTGGGCTTGCCGCGTTCGTCGCGCTCCACGCTTATGTCCTTAAAGCCTATTCCTTCGGAGAACCCCGTGCCCAGGGCCTTGACCGCGGCCTCCTTGGCGGCGAAGCGCGCGGCGAGATAGGGGGCGGGATCGGCCGGGGGCATGAGCGCCGTTTCCCGGCCGGTCAGGATGCGGGAAACGAACCGGTCCCCGTGTCTGGCGTGCGCCTTGCGGATGCGGTCCACTTCCACGATGTCGAGCCCCAGGCCGAGGATCATTGCGGCCGTCCTAGTCCGGGAACCCGGCGATGATGGCGGCCATTTTGGAGACGGCCTCGGCCATGCCGGTGAGGGCCGCCCGGGCGATGATGCTGTGTCCTATGGAATATTCCTTGATCCCCGGGACGCCGGCGAAGGGGAGGATGTTTTCGTAATTGAGGCCATGGCCCAGGTTGACGTTGAGGCCGATGGCGATCGCGTGGCGTATGGCCGAAACCAGCCGGTCGAATTCGGCCTTGGCGGCTTCGGGCGTGGGCGCGTCGGAATAGGCGCCGGTGTGCAGCTCCACGTAGGGCGATCCGGCCGATTTGGCGGCGTCGATCTGGGCGGGCTCGGGATCGATGAACATGCTGAGCTTGGTTCCGCATTCGGCGATGGGCGTGATGAACTCCGCGATCTCCTTTTCCCTGCCGATGAGGTTGAGGCCGCCCTCGGTGGTCAGCTCCTGGCGCTTTTCAGGCACCAGACAGACCATGTGCGGCCGGGTTTTGATGGCGATGGCCCGCATTTCCGGTGTGGCGGCCATTTCCAGATGGAAGTTGGTCTTGATCGTGCGGCGCAAAACCTCCACGTCGCGGTCCTGGATGTGGCGGCGGTCCTCGCGCAGATGCACGATGATTCCGGCGGCGCCGTACATTTCCGCCAGACTGGCGGCGGCGACGGGATCGGGTTCCTTGGCGAGGCGGGCTTGGCGAAGGGTGGCGATATGATCGACATTGACCACGAGAACGGGCATGATGCACTCCTTGGGCCTTTGGCGCATACTGACGAAGCGGCCCGGGACGGCCTGTTATCCCGGCCCCGGCGCCGTGACGGCGCCCTGACATGTTTTACGCATTTTCGGCGGCTTAGGCAACGCGGATGGACGGGCGAGTTGACAAACCCGCGCCCTGTTCGTAATTGCATCCCCGTTTTCATGGTCCTGGCCGCTTCACGCCTGGACTTTCCCCTTATTCGACGCATTTCAACGTCCGTCCGGCCAAGCCGGACGAAAACCGGAGATCAGCACCGCTTATGAATCTGTGTATTGTGGGAACCGGATACGTCGGCCTGGTGAGCGCCGCCTGTTTCGCGGAAATGGGCAACGAGGTCTGTTGCGTGGACATCAATCCCAATGTGGTTGAAAACCTCAAACAGGGCAAGGTGCATATCTATGAGCCGGGCCTTGAGGAGCTGGTCAAGCGCAACCACGACCAGGGCCGTTTGCGTTTTACCACGGATTTGGCCGAAGGCCTGGACGGCGCGCTGTTCGTCTTCATCACCGTGGGCACGCCCTCCAAGGCTGACGGTTCCGCGGACCTTTCCTACGTCTATCAGGTGGCTTCGGACGTGGGCAAATACATGAAGGACTTCAAGATCGTGGTGGACAAGTCCACCGTGCCCGTGGGCACCGCCGACGCGGTCCGGGCCCGGGTCAAGGCCGAGCTCGACAAACGCGGCGAAAACATCGAATTCGATGTGGTCTCCAATCCCGAGTTCCTGAAGGAAGGCGACGCGGTCAACGATTTCTTCAAGCCCGACCGGGTGGTGGTGGGCACGGACAACGTGCGCACGGCCGAACTCATGAAGACCCTCTACGCCCCCTACGCCAGAAGCCGCGAGAAGCTCATCGTCATGCGCGTGCGCAGCGCCGAGATGACCAAGTACGCCGCCAACTGCATGCTGGCCACCAAGATTTCGTTCATCAACGAGATCGCCAACATCTGCGAAAAGGTCGGCGCCGACGTGCGCGAGGTGCGCATGGGCATCGGTTCGGACCACCGCATCGGCTATCAGTTCATCTATCCCGGCGTGGGCTACGGCGGCTCGTGCTTTCCCAAGGACGTGCGCGCCCTGATCGATACGGCCCGCCAAAACGGTTGCGAACCCGCCGTCCTTGCCTCGGTGGACGAGACCAACAACCGCCAGAAGTTCGTGCTGCCCGGAAAGATCGCCGCGTATTTCTCCGAGCAGGGCGGAGTGGCCGGCAAGACCCTGGCCCTGTGGGGCCTGGCGTTCAAGGCCAACACAGACGACGTACGCGAGGCCTCCTCGTTCGAACTGATCAAGGATCTCACCGCCAAAGGCATGAAGATCCGGGCGTTCGACCCCGTGGCCGGGCCCAACACGCGCAAGTATTTTGAAGGCAATGAGCTGCTGACCGTGGTGGATTCCCAATACGAGGCTTTGGAGGGCGCCGACGCCCTTGCCGTGGTCACGGAATGGAACCAGTTCCGCACCCCGGATTTCGAGCGCATCAAAAAACAGTTGAGCGCTCCCATCGTCTTTGACGGCAGAAACCTGTACTCGCCCTCCCAGTTGGCCGAGTCCGGCTTCGCCTACTTCTGCATCGGCCGTCCCGATCCCATAAGCTAGCCTCCCGCGAAGGGGAGAGACTCCCCGCATCGCGGTTATCGCGTAAAAAAAGTCCCCGTCAGCTGGCGGGGACTTTTTTTTAAAATAAGGAACGGGCAAACGCAGGCGAACGCTTTTCACGAACCGGCTTGCCGGCGTTGCGGAGAATGGAGGGAACCCGCGCGACCGCGGCCGTCTCCATTTCCCATGGAAGCGACGGCGGTTCTTCATCGCAACCCCTGCCACGCCGCCTCATCGCCACGGAAGCGGGGAGGTCTTTTTATAGCAAGCCCAGTCGCGTCGTCCCCATTCTCCACGGAAGCGGCGGCGCCTTTTCATTGCAAGCCCCGTCATGTCGCCCAGGCCCTGGGGCGTATCCGCACGGACGTGGGCGGCGTATGCCCCGAGTTACGACGCGCCCGTCCGTGCGGATACGCCCCAGGGCCGCGAGACGCGTTCACCCGCCTCTTGACGCCCGGCCGGACCCCGGCCCCGGCCATGTGAGTGGGAGACGGGCAGGCCCTTCCCGTCTCTATCGCCGAATCGTCCCTAGTCCTGGACAGGCTCCAGGCGCGCGGTGAAATGTCTGAGGATGTCCGGCTCGTAGGTGAACCGCAACCCCTTGACCTGGGCCGCCCTGTCCTTGACGGCGATGAGGGCGTCGGCGACCACGTCCATGTGGTTGTTGGTGTAGACCCGTCGGGGGATGGTCAGGCGCAATAGCTCCATGGGGCTTTCCTGCTGCTCGCCGGTCGCGGGATCGCGTCCCAGAAGCAGGGAGCCGATCTCCACCCCGCGCACCCCGGACTCGATGTACAGCTCGTTGGCCAGGGCGTGGGCCGGAAAACGCGCCGCCGGGATGTGGGGCAGCATGCGCTTCGCATCCACGAACACGGCGTGGCCGCCCGTGGGGGTCTGGATGGGCACGCCGCCCTCCATGAGCCGGTCGCCCAGGTATTTCACCTGGCCGATGCGGTAGGCCAGATAGTCCTCGTCGATGCCTTCATAGATGCCCCGGGCCAGGCATTCCATGTCGCGCCCGGCCAGGCCCCCGTAGGTGGGGAAGCCTTCGAAGGGCACGGTCATGGCCTGGCAGAGCCGAAAGAGCGATTCGTCCTCCTTGAAGCACAACAGGCCGCCGATGTTGACCAGGGGATCCTTCTTGGCGCTCACCGTGGCGCCTTCCCCCAGGGCGAACATTTCCAGAAGAATTTCCCGGATGGACTTGTCCGCGTACCCCTTTTCGCGCTGTTTGATGAAATAGGCGTTTTCCGCGAACCTGGCCGCGTCGAAGAACAGGCGCACGCCGTGTTTTTTCGCCACGTCCCGGACGTTTTTGAGGTTGCCCATGGATACGGGCTGGCCTCCGGCCGAGTTGCAGGTGACCGTGGCCAGGATGAAGGCGATGTTTTCCGGCCCCTTTTCCGTGATGAAGGCGTCCAGGGCCGCGACGTCGAAATCCCCCTTGAAGGGATGAGGGATTGCGGTGTCGTAGGCTTGCCTGATGACGAAATTACGGGCCCGGCCGCCGGCGAGTTCGATGTGGGCCTTGGTGGTGTCGAAATGCATGTTGCCGAGAACGTATTGTCCCTTTGTGATGAGCTGGGGGAAAAGCACCTGTTCGGCGCCCCGGCCCTGGTGGGTGGGGATGACGTGCGCGTAGCCGAAGACATCCCGCACGGCTTCGGCCAGATGGAAGTAGTTGCGGCTTCCGGCGTAGGATTCGTCTCCGAGCATGAGTCCCGCCCATTGGTTGTCGCTCATGGCGCCCGTGCCCGAGTCGGTCAGAAGATCGATGTAGACCTCGTCCGATCTGAGCAGAAAAGGGTTGTAACCCGCCCGGATGATGGCCTGGATCCGCTTTTCGCGGGATATTCTGGTGAGCGGTTCCACCATTTTGATCTTGAACGGTTCGGCCAGGTGGGCGTTCGACATTGCATGCTCCTTTCTTTTCTGATTCTTCGCGTTTCGCCGCCAGGGGGAAAACGTCCTGTCCGCCCGGGCGACCGGGAAACCGGCGGGGACAAGCATACGCGAAAAAACGGCGTTTTCAATAATAAATCAATAATTTCAAAGTCTTGATTTATTTTTCAACTTCTTTGAAAATTGCGCAACATGATGTTGCGGCGCGGGAAGAAACAGACGAGGATGACGGGAAACGCATTTCGGAGGAACATATGGCCAACAGGGGCCTGGACGATATCGCGGACTTCGCGAGCAAGGCGCGCTTTGCGCTTATGGCCGTTCCCATCGCCGAGGCTGCGCGGATCATCCGCGAGGAGCTTGGCGGCGCCCTGACTACCGTCACCCTGGAGTCCTGGCGGTCGGGCCGCAACCGGCCGAGCCGGACCAAGCTTGAGCTTTTCAGCCGGGCGCTGGGCATCCAGCTTGAGGATTTTTACGAGGATTTAGAAGGGTTTGCGGACATCCTGGCTGGCGCGCGCCACATGGCGCCCGGGGACAAGGAGCGCTATCTGCGGCGCATCGAGGAGCGGCGGCCAGGCGCCCTCAGACTGGAGGTGGCCGAGCGCCAGGATCCGGACTCCGTCAAACGGCTCTTCGGCAAGATCGGGGGGCTGTATATTCTGTATAATTACTCCATGAACAACGAGCCCGAGATCAACCGGACGCTTGTTTCCGTGACGAGCCCCTCCCACCCCTTCATTCGCCTTTCGGCCTGGTGCGTGCGCGACAAGGACCTCGTTATCGCCTACCAGGGCGGGCTTTTCCCCGTGCGCTCCAACCTGTGCTTCATCATGGAGACCTGCGCGGGACGTCATGACGAGGCGGTCATGATCATGACCAACAATCCGGTTCATCAGGGCGGCAGGGTTCGTTGTTTGTACGGCATGATCCTGTCCGGTTCCGAGGATTTCGTTTCACATCCCTCGGCCGCGCGGGTGTTCATGGAGAAGCTGCCCGGGAACGTGAGCGTCAGCGAGGCGCTTGAGAGGATTCTCGCCGCAGGTCAGGACGACGTCCCTTCCTACTGCCGCGCGCTGGTCGGGAACGACATCGCCCAGGCGGACGGCGAGTACGTGCTTCGGGCCGAGCAGCTCAACATGCGCCAGGTCTCGCGACTCATGAGCGAGGAAACGGACAAGACCTGAGCAGCCGCCGGTTTGGCGCCTCACAACGGGCGGCAGCGCGTCATCGGGCGCGAAGCGTCCCATGAACGCGCAACCGCCCGGCGGCGCAACGCCGCGCCGGGCGCTCGTCCGGGGCCACGCGCGATGAACGCGTCTGTGGAAAACGGCTGCTCGGAAAAATGAGCGATGAAGGGATTGGAAGAGGCCCGCCCCAGGGACGGGCGGCGGGCGAAGCGCCTTACCTGCCGAATTCAAGGGGACGCATGCACCCCCGGAGCATGAGCTCCTGGAGGATGGCCCGCTCGTATTCCTTGGAATTGGCCGGTTCGGGCGCCTCATCCTCGATCAGGACGCGGTCGAGGTATTGGGTTTCCTCCCAGAAATCCAAAAGCTCCTCGTCGGCGAGGCTTTTTATCTGATCTTCCAGGGGAAACTGCTCTGAATCAGGAAAGAATTGCCCCATAAAATGACGCTACCTCCGAATTTGCGCGGAACATTTCGCTGACATGTATGACGTCCCGTTCAATTTGGCAATACCCGCCTCGGCGGGCGAAGCGGCGCGGAATGAACCGGAGAACCGGACCGAAAGGATGCGGGGAGTCGTCGCGCGAAGCGGGAGGAGAGCGGGGACGGCCGCGTCACGCTTGGGCGTTCGAATCGGAAACGGCCGCTCCGTCGCCGGAGTCGAATCCCTCCAGGGCGTTTGGTCCCGTGGTCACGCGCCCGTTGAAGATCGCGCCATCCTCGATCACGATGATGGGGGCGCGTATGTTTCCTTTCAATGAGGAATTCTTGTTCAGGATGATGCGGTCCGTGGCCACTACGTCGCCGATGATCCGGCCGTTGGAAATGAGCTTTTTCACCTTGACGAGGCCTTCGACCATGCCTTCCTCGCCCAGCACCAGGGTCCCGTCGGAGTCGATGTTGCCGTTGACGCCGCCGTCGATGCGCACGATGCCCTGGAAATTGAACTGGCCGTTATATTGGGTGCCGGCGCCGAGAAAGGCGGTGATTTCATCGTGCCTGGGGGCTCTTTTTTGGGAGGATCGTCTGAAAACCATGGCATATCCTTTTTTATCTGGCGCCTATGGGCGAATGCGCATCATAGCGGACTTGGCGTTCAAATAAAAGCCCCAGGAAGAGGCTTTCCCTTTTTTCCATAAAGGCGGCCTCCATTCTTGACGGCTGGCGCAACCCGGGAATATTGCTTGGGAATCATGCGGCAGACCGCAAGCGGCGCTCCCGGGAGCGCCCAGGAGAAAGCAGCGACATGAATCCTTCCCAGGCTTTTTGGAAATGGTTCGACGATCTTCCCGCTTCGCAGCGGGAAGCCATCGCCCAGATCGTCATGACTTCGCTTCCGGATTATCCGGCCCGCTATATCGTCGATTCCGAGAAAATGGAGGAGGATTTCAAATCCTCTTTTGCCCTGGGCGCGGCCCTGCCTTCACGAGAAGTGGCCAGACTGCTCATCCTGCGGCGGATCATCGATTTCTTCGTGGTCCGCCGCATGCGCGACCAGGAGCAGTGGGAAAAGGACAAGGCCTTTTGGGAATACGTCATCGGCGAATATCCCGAGCACGCCCAGGAGGCCAAGGGCTATCTCTTGCAGATTCCCTTCCAATCCGCCATGTGGCGCAAAACCTGCGAGTCCTGGGAAGTCTTGTGCGAGGGGGCGCTTAGCGACAAGGCCTTGCGCCGCTGGATGGACGATATGCACCTGCGCAAATTCGCGGGCTGGAGCGCCCCCCGGAGCTAGTGTGGCGTGCACGAAGAACGCGGACACGTTCTTGCAGGCAATATGCTGAACTACTTGTTTTTTTTCGAGAAACATGAACGTGTTTTTCGAGGACGCGACGTTAGCGCCGCATTCCCGGCATGCGCGCCCGAGGATGGAGCGGGCGCGAGCTCGAATGCGTGCTGGTTCCAGCAAACAGGGGCGGCATGTCCTCCGGGGACGCCGTCTTGCGAGCGCGCAACGCGGTTGCGGAAAAGGCGCGATCCCCCATTGTCCCGCCGCGTCGATTTCTCAGGCAGGTACCGGATGGCGGCGTCATGAACGGCGCCGCGCCAGGATGTGCGTCTGGAAACGGCGCCTTCCTTGCGGACGGCGGAGCCGATTGCGGCCTAAGGGTCAGTTCGCCGCGCCGCTTTGGCGCAGATGGATGTTGATATCGATGATCCGGGCGTTGATTTGCTGGATCCGCTCCAGATTTTCACTGTAGTTCCCTACCAGCTCCTGCTTTTCCTGTTCCAGCATGGCCCGCTCCTCTTCCAGGGTGGCCGGTCTGGCGGGCTGTACGGCCGCGGGCTGGGCGGGAGCGGTCTTGTGGGCCTGACAGCCGCAGACGGCCAGGGGACACAGGAGCAGGGCGATGAGGACGCCGGTCGCGGGAGCTTGCGCGAGGTAGCGGGCGAGTCTTTGCATGCCCCGTTACTAGTACGAATTTCAATTTTTGTCATGCCCCTGGCGCCTTCCGAAACCGGATCGGGTCCGGACCGGGTTCTGGATTTTTGTTGGGACAAGGCGTACACCGCTCCCCGTTCCGGCTGTTAGTCCCATTGGTTTAAGGAGATTTTCGTGAGCGAAGTCCATCTTTTCATCCCCTGCCTGGTGGAAGACGTTTTTCCCCAAATCGGGGAAGCGACCGCCCGGGTTCTCGCAAAAGCGGGAGCGCGGGTCGTTTATCCCAACGGACAGACCTGTTGCGGGCAGATGCAATACAAGCTCGGCAGGCCGGAATTGGTCCGGCCCCTGGCAAGGCGGTTTTTGGATATTTTCGACGAAGCCGGGGCCGTGGTCTCTCCCTCTGGTTCGTGCGTGGGCATGGTTCGCCATTACCCCGAGCTGTTCGCGCAAGGCTCCGTCCTTCGCACGCGCGCCGAGGCCATGGCCGCCAAGACGTATGAGCTCAGCGACTATCTGGTCAACGTTCTCGGCAAGCGCGACCTGGGCGCGCGCTATCCCGTCAAGGCGGTCTATCATGATTCCTGCCAGATCGGCCGCGCCCTTGGGCTTCACGAGGAGCCGCGCGAGCTTTTGCGCCGCGTTTCCGGCCTGACCCTGGCCGAGCTTTCCCGCCCCGAACGCTGCTGCGGCTTCGGCGGCGCCTTCAGCCTGAAATTCCCCGAGGTCTCGGAAGCTATTTTGGACGAGAAGATCGAAGATATCCTCAAGTCCGGGGCGGACTGCGTGGTCACCGCCGAAGTCAGCTGCCTGCTCAACATCGCCTCGGCCCTGAAAAAAGCGGGAAGCGATTTCAAGGCCCTGCATCTGGCCGAGGTTCTGGCCATGGGAGGGGAGGCGTGATGGGCGAGGTGAAAACGGATTTCAGGACGTCGTCGGCGAAAGCCGCCCAGGATGCGCGCATCCGGGCCACGTATCGGCGGGTGTACGATTTTCTGCGGGGACTGCGGGCCAAGGGCTTTGACGATTTTCCCGATTTCGAGGCCTACCGGGAACGGACCACGGCGGCCAAGGAACGGACCCTTCGCGCCTTGCCCGAGCTGCTCATCCGGTTCGAGGAGCGCTGCGAGGCCGCTGGCGGCCAGGTGCACTGGGCGGCGGACGCCGCCGAGGCCCGGCGCATCGTGGTGGACATCGCCCGGTCCCGGGGCGCCAGGCGGGTGGTCAAGGGCAAGTCCATGGTCACCGAGGAGATCGCTCTGAACCCCGCCCTGGAAGGCGCGGGGATGACCGTCTTCGAGACCGATCTTGGCGAATACATCGTCCAGTTGGCCGGAGAGCGGCCCTCGCACATCCTGTCCCCGGCCCTGCACAAAAGCCGCTACGAGGTGGCCGATCTCTTCGCCGAGAAGCTCGGGCGGCGCTGCGACGGCGAGGACATCGCCAACCTGTGCCGGGTGGCCAGGGAATCCCTGCGCGAGGAGTTTCTGGCTGCGGATCTGGGCGTGACGGGCGCCAACATGCTCATCGCCGAAACCGGAACCGTGGTCCTGCTTGAAAACGAGGGCAACATCCGCATGGCCGCCACCTGCCCCAGGACCCAGATCGTCGTGGTCGGCGTCGAAAAGATCGTGGCCGATCTGGAAGACATGGTCGCGGTGCTGGACCTGTTGCCCCGAAGCGCCACCAGCCAGCTCATGCCCGGCTACCTGAGCTTTTTCACCGGACCGCGCAAGCCCGGCGAGCTCGATGGCCCCGAGGAGCTGCATGTGGTCCTTCTGGACAACGGCAGAAGCGCCATGCTGGCTGATCCCGATCTGCGCCAGAGTCTGCGCTGTCTGCGCTGCTCGGCCTGCCTCAACATCTGTCCGGTCTACATGAGCGTGGGCGGCCACGCCTACGGCTCAATCTATCCCGGCCCCATCGGCTCCATCCTGACGCCCGGTCTTTCCGGCGGCGCGGAAGGCGCGGATTTGCCCCACGCCTGCACCCAGTGCGGGGCCTGCAAGGCGGTCTGTCCCGTGGGCATCGACCATCCCCGGGTCCTTCTGGCCCTGCGCGCCAAATACCCCGCCGCTCCGGTCAGCCTGGAAGGGGCCGCCGCGTCCGGCCACGCCTTTTTGGCGAGCCATCCGGGACTGTACAGGAGCGCGGCGGCGGTCATACGCGCGGTCGATCCCGAATTCACTCTGGCCGCGAAGCTGCCGGGAATCGGGCGCGCGGCGAAATGGGGCCGCAAGCGGGCCATGCCGCGTCTGACCAGGCCGTTTTCCAAACGCTGGAAGCGTCTGGCCAGGGAACTCGCCGCGAAAGGAGGGAAGAACCGTGGGTAAGGACGCGAAAGCGGCCATGTTGGCGCGCATCAAGGCGGGGCTCGGAACCTGGGCGATGGACCTTCCTCCCGTGGATGAAATGAAACGGCGGGCGCGGCTGGCGTCCCCGCCGGTTCCCGGGTCCCTGGACGATCTGACCCGCGCCCTGGAGGGATTCGGGGTCCACTGTCACGTGGCGGCGGACGAGGCCGGGGCAAAGGCGGCCATTGTGCAGGTCCTGCGGGAAACCCGTCCCTCCAAGGCGGCCGTCTGGGAGGACGAGATCCTGGACGCGGTGAATCTCGATGGCATTCTGGCCGAGGAGGATGTGGAGGCTGTGCGGCCCGGGCGTCCGGATGCGATCCGTTCAGGCGGGCGCCCGTGCCGGGACGTTGCGGACGCGGGCATCGGCGTGACCTCCGCGGACGCCGCCCTGTCCTTTTCCGGCACCTTGATCCTGCGGGCGGCCAAAGGCTGGGAGCGCTCGGTTTCGCTCTTGCCCCCGGTCCATCTGGCCCTGGTCCCGGGATCGCGGATATGCAAGGGAACGGCGGATCTGATTCCGCTTCTGGAATCCTGGCGGGAAGGCGGCGCGCCCAGCGCCGTGCACTGCGTGACCGGGCCCAGTTCCACCGGAGACATCGAATTCAACATTGTCAAGGGCATGCACGGCCCCGTGACCGTGCGCGTCGTGGTCCTGACCTGGCTCTAGCATCGCGTTCTCGAAAAAGCGCATGCCTTTCGAGGAGACGACGCTGCTCTACCTTTTCTCTTAAAAAAGAGGTCTTTTGAAAACGGCGCCGCGCTAGATATCCTTGAAAGGGCCGGGCTTGCCGGTGAACCGGGAGATGAGGCGGAAGCCGTCCGTGAATTCCAGAGTCCGGCCCGCGTTGAGCGTATGCAGCTTGCCGCTGCCGGGAATGAGGTCCGGGCAAAGCGTGGCCGCGAGACGTTCGGCGTAACCGTCGGGGGCGAGTTCGACGACCTCCATGATGCGCAGCCGTTTCCCATAGGACGGGACGCAGTCCTGGGCGGGGCGGTAGAGCCTGCCGTCCACGCTGAACAGCCGTCCAGCCGGCCGCGAGAACGCTGCGCTGGAAACCACCGGATTCATCGGATGCGGGGTCCACGGCCCCAAAGGCGAGGAACCGGAATACAAAAAGAGTTCGTCCCAGTTCGAGGCCCCTGGAACGCTTTTGTTGGCGAACAGCCAGAAGCGGCCGGGGGCTTTTTCGTCCGCATGGATGGTGGCGTCCGTCACGCGCTCGCCGTTGAGGATGTTGCGGAAAAGCTCCCACCGGTAGGGAAAGTCCACGGCCTTGTAGACGTCGAGAGTCCTTCCGGCGTTGCTTTCCGGCATCATGAAGACTTCGTCCTCCCATTCGAACACGAAGGGATAGGAGAGGTGAAATTCCCGCGAAAGGACCGTGCGCGCCTCGCCCAGGGCGCCCGAGGGATCGATGGGACAAACGGCGATGGCTCCGCGCCCCGTATCCATGGGGATGGTCTCGAAAAAGACGAAGTCCCGTCCCTTGCGGGTGAAGGGAAAAGGATCGGCCCAGCCGGCGGTTGCGGGCGGGTCGATGGGGGCGAAGCCCGAGTAGTCCGCGCGCCCGGGCGGGACCGGGGGGCCCTGCGGGACCGGCCGGGCGGCCAGGAACCATTGACGGCGGTAGAAGATGTCCTTGTAGGCCGCCGCCAGATGCCGGGCCGCGAAACGCGGGATGAACCGCACGACGTCCGTCAGACCCGGAGGCGAGGGGTATGTTTCGCCGTCCGGCCGTTCCAGGGCATTCCAGAGCGCCTCGGGCTCCTGCGATTCCAGAAGCCGCGTGAGGAACCGGGCCGGAAACAGGGCGGCCTTGTGGCAGGCCTGGTTGGCCGTATCGAAATAATAGAGCGGCGAGACCGGCGACAGGGTCGCAACCGCCAGACGTTCCCCCAGGTCGCGGCGCTTCCAGACCAGGGCGTGGGAATAGCCGTTCGTCCGGGTCATGAAGGCGCGCCAGGCCTGGGGCAGGGCGCCGAGAGCCTGATCATGGAAGGAGAAGGCCAACGCCCCGAGCGGGCTGGCCGCCAGCAGGGCGTCCGGGATGGCCGTTCCGGCCAGGGAGAGGATGATCCGGGCCTCGCCGAGGAGTTTCGCGGCGGTCTCGGGAGAGCATGGGCGCGACCTCTGGAGCGTGTGCGCCTGGGCGGCCGGGATGTGGGGCAAAGGCCAGGGAGCGGGCGCGAAGGCGTCGGGCTTTTTCTTGAAGAGAAGCCGGTCGAGCCCGGCCCAGGCGGCGCTGAGGACGCTCGCGGGACCCCGGGGGCCTGGCTGGCCGATAAGTCTGACTATGCTCGTAACGGGCGCGACCCGGGCGGCCAGCGCGACGGTTTCGGCTTGCCAGGCGGCCAGGGGGGCTTCAGGGAGAACGATACAGACGGAAAGCGTGGGCGTCCTCATGGCGCAATCTCCTGACCGCGTGTTGCGGCGCTTTCGAAAACAAGCTCGTTTACCTGCTTTGGCTGGTATGTCAAACCACGGCCCGCCGGCCTGCGCTGTCCGGTTTCATACGATTTTCCTTGATTATTTCAAAAAGATAGCTGATAGGTGAAAGACGCGGCGTGGCCTTAAACGTCTGCACGTCGCTCCACAACGCCGGAACATACGCCCGGCATCCGTATGTAACACGAGGCATATGCAGCAACGACCGAGAACAGCCTACATCAGCCTGTGGTACCCCAAGCCTTCGGAGACGTTTATTTTTTATGAAATGTTGCATATGCATCAATTGGGCGTCCCCTTGTCCGCCCACGCCTTGTACGCCAGGCTTTCCAAGGGGCTTTCCGGGGAAATGCTGCGGGAAACGTTTCCTGTGGAGCGTTTCGGATGCGGAGCCATCGGCGCGCTGAGCGCTGCTTTTACGAGGGAACTCGCCTCCAACGCGGATTTTCGCACACGCATCGCCCCCCTGGTCCTGCGCCGTAAATGGAGCTGTCTGGAAAAAATGGCCGAGAATCTGTGGGCCTTTTTCTGCGCTCCCGCTCTGGCCCGGCGTTTTCGCGAACAGGGCGTGCGCCATATCCACGCGGCCTGGGCCAATGGTCCGGCCACCACAGCCTGGACCGTCTCCATGATGACGGGCATTCCCTTCAGCTTCTCCGCCAGGGCCGGAGACATCTGCCCGCCCGACGGCGCCTTGCGCGAAAAAATGGAAGCCGCCGCCTTTGTCCGGGTCGATTCCGCGCACAACATCCCCTATCTTCGCGGGCTGTATCCGCAGTGCGCGGACAAAATCCATCTGGTGCGCAACCCGTCCTCCTGGGACGTCTGCGAGTCCGCGCCGGTGGTCATGGGGAAACGGCTCAACATTCTTGCCCTGGCCCGTTTCGTGGCCACCAAGGGGTTGGAATATCTGGTCCGGGCGGTCAAGATTCTCGTGGACGAAGGACTGGACGTCCGGCTGACGCTGGGAGGCTCGGGCGCCCTGGAAACGCCGCTACGATGCCTGGCCCTGAGGCTCGGGATCAGGGAGCGGGTCCTTTTCCCGGGATTCATCACCCATGACAAGGCGCCTGGCTTCATCCGGGAAGCGGATGTCTTCGTCATGCCGAGCGTGGTGCGGGCGAACGGCGACCGGGACGGCCTGCCCACCGTGCTCATGGAGGCATTGCTGCACGGCGTACCCGTCATTTCCACGGACGTGGGCGGCATTCGCGAGGTGGTCGAGGACGGCGTCACCGGGCTGCTCGTTCCCCAGCGCGACCCCAAGGCCTTGGCGGAGGCGATAAAGCGCCTGAAGAACGACCCCGCCGGGGCCCGGGCCATGGCGCAGGCGGGAAAGCGCAGGGTGGAGGAACTCTACGACACCCGGCGCAACGTAGAGGAGCTGGCCGGACTTTTCGAGCGCTACGCCCTGGCCTGACGGCGAAAAAACGCTGGTCCTCCTCCCGGGCGCTAGCCTTTCCTGGCGCGTTCCATCTCGCTTGAAAATAGTTCCTCATGAGCGCGGGTCATGGCTTCCAGGCTGTGACGCTCAAGAACGCGCTTGCGTCCTTCCTCTCCCATGATTCTCCCCAGCCCCGGCTCGACGAGCAGGCGGTCCAGATTGCTGGCCAGGGCCTGAGCGTCGCCCGCCGGGCTCAAGAGACCGGTCTTCCCATGCGCCACCAGCTCCGGAACGCCTCCGGCCCTGGTGGCGGCCACGGGCAGCCCGCAGGCCATGGCTTCCAGGATCACGTTGGGCAGTCCCTCATGGGAAGAGCTCAAGGCGAAGATCGAGGCGCCGGCGAAATGAGGCCGCAGATCGGACGTTCCCGGGAGGAGCCTGATCCGCGTCCCGAGGCCGGACCTGGAAAGCAGCGCCTCGATGGATGCGCGCAGAGGACCGTCGCCCACGATGGAAAGCGTGGCGTCGGGATGCCTGGCGCCGATTCCGGCGAAGGCCGCGATGAGGGTGGGCAGATCCTTCTCCGGCGTCATCCGGGCGACGCACAGGATGGATTGGCCTTTGTCCAGAGGGAGCCCGGGAGAAGGGGGGGCGGGACGGTAATAGGCCGCGTCCACCCCGTTGGGGATGACCGCGATCCGTTCCCCGGGCAGACGGTATCTCTCGACCAGGCGCTGCTTGATGGCCTGGGCGTTGCATATGTGGCGGTGGGCCATATGGCGCAGGAACCGCTCATGCTGTTTCGGAAGGTCGGCTATGCCCCGGCAGTTGGCGATGATCCGGGGCGCGCCGCGCAGCCGGCCGAAGAGACGCCCCCAGATGTTGGGGACCACGGTCATAAGCGACAGCATGTCCACGGGCTCCCGCCCCAGGCGCCGCCACAGAGCGAGCAGGGCTGAGGGGCCGACCGGACCCCGGGGTCGTAAATCGACGACCCGCAATCCGTATTCGCGCGCCTTTGGCGCGAAATCCTTCCCCCCCGCCAGGGTCCAGATCTCGGGCGCGAAACGTTTCGGATCAAGCCGCGCGGCCAATTCGAGCGTATGGCGCTGGGTGCCGCCGAAGAGCAGGTCCTGAAGCAGAAACACGAGGCGGATGGGCTGCGTTGACGGGGAAAGCATGATGGGAAGCGGCCGCCTCCTTTGCGTCGATGGCGAGATGTACCGGATGTACGGGAACGGGCGGCGAAGCGCCAGGGATTTTTCGGCGCGCCGGACCTTGCCGCCGGGAAGCGGTTTTGTCCGGCTATGAAGATTTTCGCAACGTAATTATTGTACTTTTTCCAAACTCATTTATCATGGCGGGACCCTAGGAAAGGAGGCGGGCCGTCATGAAGGAAAAACTCGTGCTTGAATTACGCAAGTTTGTTGCGCCGGAATTCGTGTTCGGCCTGGGAGCCGCCGGATTGGCCGGACGATTCGCCAAGAATCTCGCGGTGAAAAAGGCCCTGGTGGTCTCCGGTCCCGTGCTCGAACGCTGCGGCTGGACGGGCAAGGTGGTGGACAGCCTCAAAAGCGCGGGCCTGGGAACGGCGATTTTTCTCGACGTCCGGCCCAACCCCAGGGATTACGAAGTCATGGCCGGAGCGGAGATCTACCAGCGCGAGGGGTGCGACTCCATCGTATCCGTGGGCGGGGGCAGCCCCATGGATTGCGCCAAGGCCATCGGCATCGTCTGCTCCAACGAACGGCACGTGCTCGAATTCGAGGGCGTGGACAACGTGCCCAAGCCCGGACCTCCGCTTATCTGCATCCCGACCACCTCGGGAACGGCGGCCGAACTGTCCCAGTTCGCCATCGTCACGGATACGGGCCGCAAGGTGAAAATCGCCATCGTCAGCAAGACCGTCATCCCGGACGTGGCCCTGATCGATCCCGAACTCACCGTGACCATGGACGAGAAGCTTACGGCCAACACCGGCCTGGACGCCCTGACCCACGCCGTGGAGGCCTACGTCAGCAACGCCAATTCCCCCATCACCGATCTGTTTGCCCTGGAAGCCGTCCGTCTCATCCGCAAATATCTCCTGCGGGCGGTGGAGGATCCAAATAATCTCGAAGTGCGCGGGGGCATGCTGCTGGCCAGCGCCTACGCCGGCCTGGGCTTTTCCAACGCCATCCTGGGCGCGGTCCACGCCCTGGCCCACAGTCTGGGCGGCTTTCTCGATCTGCCTCACGGCCAATGCAACGCCATCCTGCTCGATCACGTCATTGACTTCAATTTCGACGCGGCGAGCGATCGCTACGCGGAAGTGGGACGCGCCCTGGGCGCGGGCATCCCCGAGGACATGCCCGTGGACGAACAAAGAGAGGCGGTCCTCGATGTCGTGCGGACCCTCAAAAAAGCCGTGGGCGTCACCCAGAATCTGTCCGAACTGGGCGTGACCCCGGACGTCATCCTGGAGTTGGCCAAAAAGGCCGTCAACGACCCTTGCATGTATACGAATCCGAAAAAGGCCAGCGAAGAGGATGTGTGCGGAATCTATGAAAGCGCCTGCGGATAGGGACGACCGGGACGCGTCCCAACGGGAAAAGCTGATCGGGCTTGGGGAAAGCTCCATCAGCAAAAGCTATTATCCGGAGTTGCGCGAGCGGCTCGACGAGCTTGAACGCTTTCGCGAACTCATGGAGGGTGGCAACGACGCCATTTTCCTGGTGAATGCGGCCACGGGCCGCATCGCGGACGTCACGGGCGCGGCGACGCGCTTTCTCGGCCCCGAGAAGGAAAACACCGTCGGCAGGGCGTTGGCCGACATCCTGGCGGCCGGCGCGGCCGAACGGCTGGAGCGCGTTTTTTCCGGGGCCGTGGAATCCGACGCCTTGGAGACCCTGCTGATCGATTCCTCGGCCCATTCGCGGCCAGGCGTTCCGGTGGAAATGACCATCCGGGCCGTGACCTTCGGACGGGAGCGCTGGGCCGTGGCCGTAGCTCGCGACATCGCCGGGCGTCTGGAAACGGAAAAGGCCCTGCGCCAAGCCGAAGCCAAATACCGGGGCATCTTCGAAAACGCCGTGGAAGGGCTTTTTCAGTCCACCAGGCAAGGCCGGTTCATCAGCGCCAACCCCGCCATAGCCTCCATGCTCGGCTATTCCTCGCCCGCCCAGCTCATGCGCGAGGTCCTCGATATTCCGGGTCAGCTGTATGTGGATGCGAATTCCCGGGATCTGCTGTTTCGCCGTCTGGACGACTACGGGGCGGTGCGGGATTTCGAGACGAGGCTGCGGCGAAAGGACGGCAAGCTCATCTGGGCCTCGATCAACGTGCGCGCGGCTTATGACGACAACGGGGACGTGGCCTTCATCGACGGCAGTTGCGAGGACGTGACCCTGCGCAAGGAGGCCGAGGAGGCCCTGGTGGCCGCCAGGGACGAGCTGGAACTGCGAGTGCGCGAGCGCACCGCCGAACTGACCCGGACCAACGAGCGGCTCGTCCTGGAGGCGAAGGAACGCAAAAAGGCCGAGGAGGCGGCCGAGGCCGCCAACAAGACCAAGACGGAGTTCCTGTCCATGGTCTCCCACGAGATCAGAACCCCGCTCACCTCCATTCTCGGGTTTTCGAAAATCATCATGAAAAAGCTGGGGGTCCTGTTCGAGGGCGTTGACATCAGGGAGCCGGCCAGGGCCCGGACGGCTTCCCAGGTGCTGGCCAACCTCAACATCATCGCCTCGGAGGGGGAGCGGCTGACCACGCTCATCAACGACGTGCTGGACATCGCCAAGATGGAGGCCGGGCGGATCGAGTTCGTCATGCGTCCCGTCGCTCTCGATGAAGTCGTCCCCCATGTCGCCGCGGCGACCGGGGCGCTGTTCGTGGACAAGAACATCCGCTTTCTCGCCGAGGTCCCTCCCGGTCTTCCTCCTGTATACGGCGACCGGGACCGGATCATCCAGGTACTGGTCAACCTCATCTCCAACGCCGTGAAATTCACCATGAAGGGAACGGTGACCTGCCGGGTAGAGGCCAGGGGCGGCGAGGCGCTCGTGAGCGTGGCGGATACCGGCATCGGCATCGCGGAAAAGGATTTCAACAAGGTTTTCGACAAGTACGCGCAAATCGGCGAGCAGCTCACCAACAAGCCCAAGGGCACCGGGCTTGGATTGCCCATCTGCAAGCATATCGTGGAATCGCATGGCGGCCGCATCTGGTTCACGAGCGAGCCGGACAAGGGGAGCGTCTTTTTCTTTTCGTTGCCGTTTTGTGACGTCCCCGCCGCATAGATCCGCCTCGTCTCCCATTAAGACCGCTTTACAAGCGGCCCGTTTTCATGTTGACTAGTCCGCCCGCTTGGCCATATGGCCCTTTTCGCCTTTGTCAATCACCGCAATCATGAGGATCATCGTGAAGACCGTCACCAACAACGCCATTCGTAATATCGCCATCATCGCCCACGTCGACCATGGCAAGACCACCCTGGTGGACCATATGTTCCGCCAAAGCGGGCTTGTCCGCGACAACCAGAACATGGAAGACCGGGTCATGGACAGCATGGACCTGGAACGCGAGCGCGGCATCACCATCGCCGCCAAGAACTGCGCCGTGAAATGGAAGGGCGTCAAGATCAACATCATCGACACCCCGGGCCACGCCGATTTCGGCGGCGAGGTGGAACGCGCCCTGTCCATGGCCGACGGCGCCATCCTTCTGGTGGACGCCTCGGAAGGTCCCTTGCCCCAGACCCGCTTCGTTCTGAAAAAGACCCTGGAGGCGGGCCTGCCCGTCATCGTGGCCGTGAACAAGATCGACCGCAAGGACGCCAGGCCCGAGGAAGTCCTGAACGAGGTCTACGACCTGTTCATCGACCTGGACGCGGATGAGGGCCAGCTCGATTTCCCCGTGCTCTACGCCATCGGCCGCGAGGGCATGGCCAAACGCTCCCTGGAAGAAGAGGGCCATGACCTCGTTCCCCTGTTCGAAACCATTCTGGAGGTCATTCCCGGACCGGCCTATCCCGAGGGCGAGCCGTTCAGCATGCTCGTCTCCGACCTCGGCTATTCCGACTTTCTCGGCAAGCTGGCGGTGGGGCGCGTCATCAGCGGCACGGCCAAAAGCAACGAGAGCCTGGTCAGGATAGGCGAGGACGGAAAAGCCGTCCCCCTGCGCGTCACCAAGCTGCAGGCCTACAGCGGACTCTCCCTGTCCGAGGCGGACAAGGCCGATCCCGGGGACATCATCGTCCTCTCCGGCCTGGACGACGTGACCATCGGCGACACCATCTGCTCCAAGGAAAATCCCAAGGCCCACAAGCGCATCCACGTGGACGAGCCCACCGTGGCCATGCGCTTCACCATCAATTCCTCTCCCTTCGCCGGCAAGGAAGGCAAGTACGTCCAGTCCGCCCGCATCCGCGAACGGCTCTACAAGGAAACCCTGCGCAACGTGGCCATCCAGGTGGAAGAGTCCGACGACAAGGACAGCTTCACGGTCAAGGGCCGGGGCGAGTTTCAGATGGCCATCCTCATCGAAACCATGCGCCGGGAAGGCTTCGAGCTGTCCGTGGGCAGGCCCGAGGTCATCTTCAAGTTCGACGACAAGGGCAAGCGTCTGGAGCCCATCGAGCATCTGTTCATCGACTGCGACGAGTCCTTCACCGGCGTGGTCACGGAAAAGCTCTCCCTGCGCAAAGGCCGCATGACCAACCTGGTCAATCACGGTTCAGGCCGGGTCAGGCTGGAATTCTCCATCCCCTCGCGCGGGCTCATCGGCTACCGGGACGAGTTTTTGACCGACACCAAGGGCACCGGCATCATGAACTCCTACCTCTCGGGCTACGAGGAATACCGGGGGGATTTCCCGGCGCGCTTTTCCGGCTCCATCGTGGCCGATCGCCAGGGCGTGGGCGTGGCCTACGGCCTTTTCAACCTGGAGCCGCGCGGCGTCCTGTTCGTGGTCCCCGGGGATCCGGTCTACGAGGGCATGATCGTGGGAGAGCACAACCGGGACAACGACATCAACGTCAACCCGGCCAAGGAGAAAAAGCTCACCAACATGCGCGCCTCGGGCAAGGATGAAAACGTCATCCTGACCCCGGTCAAGCCCATGACCCTGGAGCGGGCCCTGCATTTCGTCCGGGAAGACGAGATGGTGGAGATCACGCCCAAATCCATCCGCCTGCGCAAGACCGAGCTTTCCGCCCAGAAGCGCCATATGCTCCTCGGCGCCAAGAAGAAAAGCCAGGAGTAAGCCTGTCCGGCTTGCGCCGATTGCCAATGTCGCCCAAATCGGTCATAGCAGGTCCATGGGGCGACAAGAAGCGCTTGGTTGCAATCGTTTCGGGGTCGCGGTCAGATACGTCGTTCTGGCCGCGATCCTGACCATCTACGGCGGTCAGGTCTGACCGTTCATGGACGCCTTGCCCCCGGCGGCGCTGGGGGCGATCATCCTGGTTTCCTTCCTCCCCGCTCTGGCTTTTCGGGGCTCCCTCGAAAGCCGCCTCATCCTGAACCGTTCCCTCATCCGCCAGCCGTCCAGGCAGTTGTATCTCGATCTGGCCCTTTGCCTCGCAAGCGGCGTCATCGCCGGATTCTGGGTGGAGGCCATCTACGGCTTCCCCATGGTCACCGGCTACAAGCTCGTCTTCGGCGCCCTGGCCGGAGGCTTCTACGTCTCCCTGGACATGGCTTTCGAGCGTCAGCGCCGGATCATTGATTTCGCAGCCAGCTCGGGACATTACGATGCCCCGGGCAAGCTGGAGCCCCTGACCCGGAAATTCGTCGCAGCGGCCGTGACCGCCCTGGTCCTGACCTCGGCCATCCTGGGGCTCATCTGGATCAACGACGTGTGGTGGCTCGTCCAGACCGCCGAGCGGACCGGGAATCTGGCCATGGCCACCCGGACGATCCTCTTCGAGATCGTCTTCGTGCTCGGCGCCACCCTTTTCGCCGTGGTGCGTCTGATCCTGCGGTTTTCCGACAACCTGGCCCTGCTGTTTCAGTCCGTCACTTCTGTGCTGGAAAAGGTCCGGCGCGGGGACCTGGACAGCCGGGTCCCGGTGGCCACGGCGGACGAGTTCGGCCTGATCGCTTCCCGGACCAACGACATGATCGAGGGCCTCGGCCACCGCATGCGCCTGTTGGACGCCCTGAAGGTGGCCGAGGAAGTCCAGCGCGGTCTGTTGCCGGACGCTCCTCCCGTGATCCCTGGCCTCGATATCTGGGCCGAAAGCCGGTATTGCGACGAGACGGGCGGGGATTATTACGATTTTTTCAGGCTGTCAGACGGCGCCGTCGCCTTCGTGGCGGGCGACGTGTCCGGCCATGGGGTGGGACCGGCGTTGCTCATGGCCTCGGCCAGAGCCTATCTGCGCCTGGCCGGGAGCCTGACGGACGACCCGGCCCGGGCGGTCGCCGCCGCCAACGCCCGGGTGACCGGAGACGTCTACGGCGCGGGCCGGTTCGTGACGCTCTTTCTTTTTGCGGCCGATCCCGATACACGGTCTCTGCGCTGGGTCCGGGCGGGACACGACCCAGGCCTGCTCTACGATCCCGCCACGGATTCCTTTACGGAATTGTGGGGAGCGGGCCTGCCCCTCGGGGTGGCCGAGGACGCGGCGTACGCGCTTGAAACCCTGGCGCCCTGGCCTTCGAACGGTCTGGTTTTCGCCGGTACGGACGGCATATGGGAAACGCGAGGCCCTGACGGAAGCATGTTCGGCAAGGATCGGTTGCGCGCGACGCTTCGGGAAAACGCAGACGCCTCCGCCCGGGAGATCGTCCGGGCCGTGTTCGCCGCCGTGGAGGCCTTCCGTGGAGAGGGTCCGGTTGAGGACGACGTGACGGCCATGGCGGTGAAGCTGCCTTGAAGAGATGGCATTGAGGAGGACGCGTGGGACTTTTTACGATCGATACGGAAAAATGCCGCCGGGACGGGCTGTGCGCCCTGGTTTGCCCGGCGTCCCTCATCCGGCAGCCGGAAGAGGGCGCCTATCCCGTGGCCTGGGAAGGGAAGGAAGAATTTTGCATCCGCTGCGGCCATTGTCTGGCCGTGTGTCCGCATGAGGCCATTAGCCTTGACGCCATGCCGGACGCGGCGCTCACGCCCGTACGCCGGGAGCTGGGGATCACGTTCGAGCAGGCCGCCCAGTTCATGAAATCCCGCCGGGCCATCCGGCATTTTTCCCCCGAACCCGTTCCCGAGGCGGATATCCGCGAGATTCTCGATGTGGCCCGCTACGCCCCGTCCGGTCACAACGACCAGCCGGTCAAATGGCTGGTCCTTCAGGGCCGGCCGCGCATCGAAGCGTTTCTTGACCGGATGACGGAGTGGATGCGCGAGGAGATGAAGGCCAAGACCGAGCTTGTGCGGACCATGCACCTGCCCGCCGTGGTCCGGGGCTGGTCCAAGGGCAAGGACTACATCCTGTTGGGCGCGCCCACCCTGGTCATGGCCTACGCGCCCGCGGCCGGGGTCACTCCGGACATGGACGCCGTCATCGCCGCCTCCTGGTTCGACCTGGCCGCCCACGCCCGGGGCTACGGGGCCTGCTGGGCGGGCTACGTCACCTTCGCCCTGCGCTACAAGCCGGAACTCAAGGAAGGGCTCGGCATTCCCATGGATCATGAGGTCAAGGGCGCTCTCATGCTGGGCAAGGCCAGGGTCAAATACCGGCGCATTCCGCCGCGAAATCCTGCCGACGTGCGGTTTTCGGAATAGAAAAACGCCCCGTGAGCCAGGCTCCCGGGGCGTTTCACATCATTTCATTTGTCCTGTCGCGGCGTTCAGGCCGCCATGCCCGGCCCCTTTTTCCCGGCCGCCAGCTTGAAATCCATCTCGCGCACCTTTTCGAGGACGCGCTTCACGATCCGCTTGAATTGCACCAGGTCCTTGAGTTCGTATTTGCGGCGGGTGAAGATGAGCCCCGACACGTCCATGATCTCGTTGTAGAGATAGGGCATGTACAGGGGATCCTGCTTCAGGAACACGCTGACGTTTCCGAGGAGCTTGCGGATTTCGCCGTGGTTCTTCTCCAGTTTTTTGAAAAGCTTTTCCATACGTTTCTGGGCGTTGCGCAGGGAGGATGCCCAGCCTTGGGCCCGGGTTTCGAAAACGGGCGCCGAACGGGGACGGCGGGAGACGGCCAGGGCGTCGAGAAAGGCTTCCTTGGCGCCGGGATCGGAGCGCAAGACCCCTTCAGCGTAGGCCTTGCCGGGTTCCACGTCCACGGCGCCGCCTATGACCGCGCCGCCGCCGTAGAGGTTGAAAAAGGGCAGGCCCGAGGCGGCGATGTCCTGTTCCAGATCCCGCTTGGCGGCAAGATAGCCCATGTTGGAATAGATGGTTCCGCCGTCGCGGTCTTTGAGGGCCACGTCGCGCGATGGGGTGAAGATGAATTTGGAGGTGGAGAAATGGTGTCCGTCGGCGTGGGTCTGGCTGCCCGGCCATGCGAAATCCTGGCCCGCCAGGACGAAACGGCTGGCCCCGCACCAGGTCATGAACCGCTCGATGGTCACGGCCACGTTGCCGCCCGCGTCGAGCACCAGCTCGCGCTTGGACAAGAGGAAGGTGGCCAGCCCGCCCACGGTCCACAAGGGGATGGCCGGACCTGGGTAGCTCTCGGGAACCGAGGGGTCCATCTTGGTGGAATAGATGAGCGGAACATCGGCCGCCCAGGCGGGGTCCTTCAATCTTTTGACGCAGTCCCCCATTTCCTTGTTGAAGTCGATGGCCAGGCACAGGTCGGGCTTGAGATCAAGCCGCTCCAGGACGGGCAGGGTCTGCAAGGCGGAAATGTACAGGGCGCTTCCCCGGTTTTCCCGCAGCGCGGGCGCCGTGCGCGACAAGGACGGCCCCGCGCCGAGCACGACCACGGTCAGCCCCTTGGCCTTTCCCTCAAGGGGCAAAAGCCCGCCGCCCGCAATGGCCCGTTGGTAGTTGCTCAGTTCGTTGCCCACCATGGTCTCCTGCTTGAGACGCAGGGTGGACAGCTCCACGGACAGGGATTCCAGCTTGTTGCGCGCGAAGATCGTGATGGAGGCGTATTCCGGGCCCAGCTGCTTGCAGGCCATGTCCGAACGCAGGTTGATCTTGCTGAACAGGAAGCTCACGTCCAGCTCCTTGATCCATTTGTCCAGAATATCCTTGCTGGGCGGCAGGAAGACGAGCTTTCCGAGCTTCATGAAGGGGGCGTAGTCGGTCTGGCCCAGGCAGGCCAGGAGCAACTCCGGGTTGGGTTCGATGACGATGACCTTGTGGGAATTGGGCGTGGTGGACAGCGCGTGGTTGACCCCATATCCCAGGCCCGCGCCCACCACGATGGAGGCGCCGCCTTCGAGCTGGCCGTCCGCTTTCCACGCCTGATAGATGGCCTTGGGCGGCAAGGCTTCGAACAGGCCTTTCCCGTTGTCCATGCGCCAATCGAGGAGCCCCATGGCGTTGACGAAGAGCTTTTCGTACAGGACGTTCGCGTCCGGCCGCTTGGCGGCGAGCCAGGCGGCGCAGTCGGGGCAGGATTTCCCAAGGGCCTTGAGATTGTCTTGAAGAAACACGTTAATATTCATATCGTCCCCTCGCGTGCTTTGCAGGGCTTTAGCAATTTTCCTGCCAAGAAAAAGCCAGGACCTGGCCAAGGCCGCGTCCTGCAAGAATCGGTAGCGGTCCAAGGCCATGGAGGAGCGCTTCGGCGGTTGCGATGACCTCGTATTTCGCCTAACACAAATCCACCCCAACGTATGTGAAACGTTCCGCAATCGGCAGGCTCAAAGTATGATCTACAAGGATGTTCTCTCCGCCATCGGGCACACGCCCCTGGTGGAGCTTAAGCGCCTCAATCCCAATCCGGCCGTGACCATCGCCGTCAAGCTCGAAGCCAAGAACCCGGGCGGCTCCATCAAGGACCGGGTGGCCCTGGCCATGATCGAGGCGGCCGAGGCCACAGGCGAACTGACCCCGGATAAGATCGTCATCGAGGCCACGTCGGGCAATACCGGCATCGGCCTGGCCATGGTCTGCGCGGTCAAGGGATACCGCCTGAAGCTGCTCATGCCCGATTCCGCCTCCGAGGAGCGCAAGCGCATCATGCGAGCCTACGGGGCCGAGATTGCGCTGACGCCCGGCCGCCTGGGCACGGACGGGGCCATCGAGGAGGCCTACCGCCTGGCCCGGGAGGAGCCGGATACATACGTGCTCATGGATCAGTTCAACAATCCCGCGAGCATAGAAGCCCATTACAAGGGTACGGCCAAGGAAATGTGGGAGGAGAGCGAGGGGCGCATCACCCACGCGGTCATCGCGCTCGGCACCTCGGGCACGGTCATGGGCTGCGCCAGAAAGCTCAAAGAATTGAACCCGGCCGTCAAAGTGGTGGCGGTGGAGCCGTATCCGGGCCACAAGATTCAGGGGCTCAAGAACATGCAGGAGTCCTATCCCCCGGGCATCTACGACAAGAAGATCCCGGACGAGATCGTGCATGTGGAGGATGCGGAAGCCTACGAGACCGCCCGCAGGCTGGCCGCCAAGGAAGGTCTGTTCGCGGGCATGAGCGGCGGGGCCGCCGTGGCCGGGGCCATCAGGCTGGCCTCGACCCTGAGCGAAGGCCTGATCGTGGCCATTTTACCCGACGGCGGCGAGCGCTATTTGAGCACCGCCCTGTTCGCCCCGGCCGCGCGCAAGGGCGTGGCCCTGGTCAACGCCGCGGGCGGCAGGACCTATCTCGACCCGGCCGGAGCGAGCCAGGGTCTGTTCGCCTTCGGTCCCTCCCTGGCCGAACCCGGCGATCCGGAAACCTGGCGCCGCATCGTTTTTCTCGACGTCCTGCGCCGCCACATCGTGCGCAAGGGCGGCAAGGCCGTCGTGTCCGTGGGTCTGGCCGACATGGACGACCGCGCCCTGGAAGCGGCCAGAAAAGCCGGTCTGGGCCGGGAGGCCTTCGCCGCGCAGGCGCTTTCGCGCATCAAGGACCTGGCGGCCAGACTCGGAGTCGGCCAGGATACGCGCTTTTCCCTGGCCAGCGCCTCCACGGAAACCGCGCTTTCCATGACCCGGACCCTGTTGAGCAAGGGGCTCGCGTACGAAAAACTGCGCAGCGTCTACTACGACGTGACCCGGGACAAGGAGTACGGCCGCCTTTTGCACACCGATCTGACGAAACTGAGCCTGGGGAAAACCGTGGACATGGAGGCCTACGTCAAGGACTCCCCCCACGATTTCACCTTGCTCAAGCGGGTGAGCCTGCAGGACCTGAAGCTCGGGGACGCCTTGCAGACCTCCTGGGGCAACGTGCGGCCCAGCTGGTTTTTGCAGATGGCCTCGGCGGCGCGGGAGAGCCTCACGGCCATTTCCGCCGTCTTTTCCGGCGAGGACAAGGGCTTTCCCCATCTGGACAATCTGCGGGCCATTTGGGCGAACGGCGTCGGCGTCTCTCCGGCCGTCTGGATGCTGGGCGGATTGGCGCAGGGGAGAAACGAGCGGGGCGAGGAGGGCGGTCCCTGTCTTTTCCGGATGCTCGAAAGCGGCGTCCACCCTCTGACCATACGTCTTTGGCTGTTATCCACCGCCTACCGCAAGCCGCTGGCCCTCACCGGGGAGGCCCTGTCCATGTGGGAGAAAAACCGGCTGCGCGTTCAGGATTTGGCCGGCGCCTTGACCGAATGCGCGCATGGGGCGGCGTCCAGGAAAGAAGCGGGCGAGGGGGCGCTTGAGGAGGCCTTTACGGCGGCTTTGGAGGACGATCTCGGACTGTACCGTTTCTGGCCGGCGCTGTTTTCCCGTTGCCGCGACTTGAACGCCGAGATCGCTGAAAAGAACCTGTCGCCGGAGGAGGCCGCCCGGGGACTGGCCGACGTCATGGCGGTCGACGAGACGCTTGGCCTTCTCGATGCAAGCGCCTTGCCCGTGCCGCAAGGGGACTGGCCCGAACGGACCGCCAACCTGGTGGCCAAACGCGAGGAGGCCAGGGCGCGGAGAAACTATGACGAGGCGGACGCGCTGCGCGCGGCGATTGCGGAAACAGGGTACCGTCTTGAAGACGCGCCTGGAGGAATCCGGTTGTTTCGCATACGCGAGGGAGCCTGATGCGGCGTTTTTGCGGGATGGCGTTCGGCATGAAACAGGAGTCCTGCGCCTTTTACGCGCAAAAATGGAAACGCCCAGGCGCATAATGATGGACGCGACGCCGTGGAACGAGATCTCCAGAGGACGAATTGGAAGGGGAGCGTTTATACAACCTCGCCGCGTCGTTGCGTAAAGAGGGTAGGACAGTTGAAATACGGGCATGGCTGCGAGCGAAGGCCTGTCTGTGGACGGAAAGGGCCGCACGACAGGAATGCGCCGTTTGTTTCGAGTTTACCCATAACAGCATACGGGAAAAATCGTATCCGAGCCTGCCACGCATGCAATAAAATGTGAATTCTATATCACTTCAGCCGTCACATCCACTATGCATCTCCCCGGAATATTTCATTTTGAGCAAGAGTATTCAAAGTATTGCGCAATAATAGGCGGATAACTGAAACGGGGCCCCATCCTTCTGGGAAATGCTCGAGATTGAATGCGCGCTTTGCCGTAATTGTTTATATTTCAGTAGGATGACTCTCCATGTCCCAGACCGGGTTCACTCTTCATGGGATGCTCCTCGCGCCGCCGCGAGGTCTTCCCGATAGCCGCCCACGGTGAAGATTGCTGGCGATGCCAAGCGAAAACGTATATGGTGATATGAAGACGGGTTGCAAAGAATATGAAATATGTATCTTCAAAACGGGAGAAAGCGCTGAGGGCGAAAAAAGGAAGATGAACACCGGCTTGAGCAATAGTTCATTTTTTCATAGATTCATTTTAAACGAAGGCGTCAAGATCACTAATCATGACGGAATCTTTGGTTTATCGGGCGTGCGGAATGGCGTGCGTTATTTTTTGTTTTGAAATCGCATGCTCTATGGCGCTTCGCCTCTCAATAGACGAACGGTCTTTTTCAATGGACGCCGTTTTCAGGAGTTTCGACGTCGGAATATGAGTATTTAGCCGCTACTCGATAGCGAGGAAAGCATTGGTCGTTTTGAGGCGCGGATAATATCTGGAGGTCTTATTTAATGCATGACACGGCTACTATTAAAATTGCAATCATAGATGATCATCCAGTGTATCGCTTGGGTCTGAAGACTATTATAGAGCAAAATCAGAGATATATTACTGTTGGAGAGGGTGAAAACTGGACGGATATGTTTGCCATCCTGTCTCAGTGTTTGCCAGACGTCGTGTTTCTGGATCTCATGCTTCAATATGAGAATTCGATTGAATATATTCAAAAAATTAAAAATGAAAGCGATGACATCAAGATCGTTATAATAAGTGGAAATAGCAATATCGATCTTATCGTCAAGGCGTTCATCAACGGCGCTGATGGCTATTTGAGCAAGGCGAATTCCTATAACAAGGTTATTGAGGCCATAGATTCCGTCCTTGGCGATACGCCGTATTTTGACGGGAAAACCACGGTCAAGCTCATCAACAAATTGATCAGCGAGCAAAAAAGCAAGGAAAAACTGCTTGAGCTTTCACAGAAATTGTCGGCGCGCGAGCTTGAGATCCTGAAAAGCTTGGTGAGCGGGCTCAATGTCCTGGAAATCAGCAGCAAGCTTTTTATTTCTCCAAAAACGGTAGAGAATCATAGGACAAGCATCATGCGCAAGCTCGCCATCAACAACTCCATCCAGCTGGTCAAATACGCTGCGAAGAATGGACTGATCGATCCGAATACATTCTTTGACAGCTAGGTTCATCAACCTTGAAGGAGGCGTCGGCGCTTGCAGCCAGGTTGCATCGGGACGCCTTTCATCGAACCGGGTCGCCTTTCTTTTCCACGACATATGTCGCTGGACCGACGAATGTTTTTCTTGACCTCCTTGCGGCTTTCAAATGAGCAGGCACATGAAGCGCCAGAATGACGTTGCATTTTGGCCTTCTCAATACATATGTCTTTTGGGCGCGCAATCCGGGCTTGAAGCAAACGTTGTCGTCGCGTATCCGATATGCCCGGGCGGCAATGAGGTGCGCTTCGTTTTACGCGAAATACGGGGATGTGTTTGGGGCAAAGGATGCGATCCAATACAGTAGGCGAAGGACATGCATTCCGGAGAGCGCCGTGCGGCGGGCCGATTTTTTGGCTCGGCCCGAGCAATCAAAGCCGCTCTTTGAGTCGACAGAGACCACGCCGCGGTCTTTGCCGCAAATCCCGCCTGCGGAATCGTTCTTTTGGCGTGGAACAGCGCCGTGTTCAGCATGTTGCGCATTCAGTCATTCTTCAGGGGGATGGCGATGGACGAATTGATAGATGTCATCATTCCTGTCTATAGTGGACTTCAGGAGACAAGGGCGTGTCTTGAATCGGTCCTGGCGGCGAGGGGAGACGTCAAATGCCGCGTTATCGCCGTCAATGATGCCTCGCCAGATTCCAATATCACATTCTTTTTACGACAGCTCGCTTCTGAAAGTCTGGTCCTCCTCATCGAAAATCCAACAAATCTCGGTTTTGTCCGGTCCGTCAATCGCGGGCTGACGCAATCACAGTCAAATGACGTCGTATTGTTGAATGCGGATACGGTCGTGTTCGATTTCTGGCTGGATAGGCTGAGAAAAACGGCATACCTGAATGACAGTATCGGGACTGTGACCCCATTGTCGAACAACGCTACGATTCTCAGCTATCCCGATTTTGAAACCGGAAATGCCGCGAGCGTGGATGACGTACGGCTGTTCGATACGATCTGCGCAACGGTCAATGCGCATAAATATTGCATGATACCTACTGCGATTGGGTTTTGCATGTTTATCCGGCGCGATTGCATCAATGATACAGGTTTGTTTGATTCCGTTGACTATGAGCGGGGGTATGCGGAGGAAAACGATTTTTGTCTGCGCTCCAGGCTGCTTGGCTGGGACCACTGCGCCGCTTTGGATGTTTGCGTCTATCATAAGGGAGAAATATCATTCGGGAAAAGGTCAGAGTATCTATGGCGGAATTTATACATTCTAAAAGATAAGTACCCTGCCTACGATGCATTGATAAAAGAATTCATCAGCAATGATCCATTGCATGCTGTTCGAAGAGATGTCGATGTTTATAGAATGGTCAATCGCTCGAAAGCAAACGGAGTCTTGTTCATTACTACGGACCTGAAAGGAGGAACGGAGCGATTTGTTCAGGAATTGGCCGACGCGCTCGAGCAGGAAGGCAAAACCGTTTTCACTCTTTATCCGAAACATGTCCGGAATAAAGACATGGCGGTTGTTTCGGTCAAGGATGGAAGCATCGTGAATTTGGCATACGAATTGCCGCACGAATGCGCGCTTCTTGCCGATGATCTTTGCGCATTCGGGATCATCGAAATTCGCCTGCATCATTTCCTGAATCACCATCCCAGCGTTTTTGAACTCCTCGCCAAGCTGAACTTGCCATATTCAGCGTATGTTCATGATTATACATGGTTCTGCCCACGCGTGAACTGTCTGGATATCAACAACGTGTTTTGTGATAGTCCTGATCAAGCGACCTGTGAGCGTTGCATCGAAAAGGGCGGCAGTCAATTCGGCCATCATGTCGATATGGAGAAGTATCTTTCGCGAAGTCAGGACGTATTGCGAAACGCGGACGAGGTCATTGCTCCCTCTCACGATTGCGCGGACAGGATGGCGCGGCATTTCAGCGCATTGAATCTGCGCGTCGTCCCCCACCAGCAGGGTTTTGACGCCTTGAAGCTGAAGTCCCCTGTCAGAAAAAACGGGGTATGGCGAATCGGAATCATTGGAGCGATCGGCGACCACAAAGGCTATCCCTTGTTGCTCTCCATGGCGAAAGACGCTTTGGCGCGGGATTTACCCTTCGAATTTGTGGTGATCGGATTCACCCAGGATGACGTTCCGCTTCTTGAATTGGGAAACGTGTTCATCACCGGCAAATACGCGGAGGATGAGGCCGGTGGATTGATCGCCATGCAGGATGTTTCGGCGGCGTTATTTCTTTCCATATGGCCTGAAACATGGTGTTACACGTTATCTGAGGCCTGGAAATCCGGCATTTATCCCATTTCCCTTGATATCGGCGCCATCGCGGAGCGCATCAAGCAGAATGGACAAGGCTTTCTTCTCCCGTGCAATAGGCAGCCATCGGAGTATAATGACCTGCTGCTTGCTTTTCTTGAAAATTCCGCAATACGGTAAGGGCCGATCATGAACAAGTCGCATTACCTGACTATCCCTGATGCTTTTACGGACGAAATGTATTTTGCATGGTTGATCCGATCAGACATACGTTCCAAGTTTCCTGAAGAACAAGCGGTTTCGCAGCGATATTTTCTGCTCTGGTGGCTTTTAGAGGGGGAGCGGGAATACCCTTTGTGCCCGCATGCGAAAAAGAGCGCGGAATTTCAGGATGCGGTTCTTTTCGAATCAGAAGCTATCGAACCGTTTTCATACACCTTTTTAATGGACTATTTGTGGCGGTTACGGTTGGATGTTCAAGAACGCATTCCCTATGACGCCACCAATCTGAAGAAATTCTTGCAGTGGTTTTTCCTGTATGGCGTCCCTGAATTGCATCTTTTCCCGTACATTCTTCCCTCGCAGTCGCAAGCGCTGCTTGCGCCGTTTCCTCTTTTGCAAGGAGGAGCGGGATCCCGGTTCAATTATCTCATGGCGTTTTTGTGGGAATTCGAAGAGGATGTTCAAAAACAATTCAATCCCGCCCATCCGCAATCCCTTCTGGCGTTTGAGAACTGGTTTATTTCGCATGGCCTGTCCGGCTACAATCTGACTGAGTATTATCACCCCGCAGCGCCGCATGACGTTCGCGCAAAGCGCAAGACGAAGGCCGTTGCTTCCGCTTCCGTGGAATTTTCCGTCCAATCGGCGTTCCCCCAGGCGCTATCCTCCATTTCTGGACAAAACGCTTCCGCCTTGGGAATCAACATCATCGGCTATGCGCGCGGGGAGTTGGGGACCGGCGAGGATGTGCGGATGGCGGCGGAAGTGTTCCGTGAACTGCGCGTGCCTTTTTCCATTTTCAATATCCAGGCCGGAGACCGGGTTTGCCAGAAAGACGCGTATCTGGATGAATACATCACGGAAAACCTTCCGTATGGCATCAACCTGTTTTGCCTTACCGGTTTCGACACCGCGAACATACTCCTGCGGTTTGGGCGCGGTCTTTTTCAAGACAAGTACAACATCGGATACTGGCCGTGGGAGCTCTCCCGTTTTCCCGATTCATGGGAACCAGCCTATTCTCTGGTCGATGAAATATGGGCGTCCACGCGTTTTGCCGCGAACTCCTATGCGATGACGAGTCCTAAGCCCGTCTTGCACATGCCCATGCATGTTTCCCTTTCCCGGTTCCAGCAATACCCGCGTTCCGCGTATGATCTTCCCGAAGACGTGTTCTTGTTTCTCTTCGTCTTTGATTTCAATTCCTACATTCACAGGAAAAATCCCTGGGCATGCATCGAGGCTTTTCAAAAAGCCTTTCCAGACGGCCAGGAGAAGGTGGGACTTGTGTTCAAGGTCATGAGCGTTGACGAGGATTCGTCGCAGTGGCGGCGATTTGCGGAACGTTGCCGTCAGGATGCGCGCATTCATATTCTGTCCGGGACCTATGACCGGGACAAGGCGCTGGGATTGTTCGGCGCTTGCGACGCGTATGTGTCATTGCACCGCTCGGAAGGATTCGGCCGGACCATGGCCGAAGCCATGCTTTTGCAAAAACCGGTCATCGCCACGGGCTATTCCGGGAACGCCGATTTTATTCGCAACGGGGCGGCCTGCCCGGTCAAGTATGCGCTCACGCCTGTCAACAAGGACGAATATCCTTTTGCGGAAGGTCAATGCTGGGCTGAACCCGACCCGGAGCACGCCGCGTATTATATGAAAAAACTTTTTCTTGACCGGAACTATCGCGATGAAGTCGGACTCGCCGGAAAGCGCTCTATCGAAGAGCGTTATTCCTCGGCGGCGGTTGGCGCCAAATACATGGAACGCCTGAGCGCGCTCCTTCGTTCCGGAACAATCCGCTAGCTTTGCGCTTTACTTGGGCCGCATGCGACTGCCAAGGATGCTCCCTTTGATGCGTGCTGTTTTTCGAAAGACAGCGCATCCTTTTCAAGCAGACCGGACGGGACGGCAATGCCGTCACCTAACCCCGTCTCCGTTTCAGCCGCCGCGAAACGGTCCCCTGTCCCATTCGCCGTCTCACGTTACCGCGTCTGTCAAGGCAGGAAGCCGAAAACAGTTGCTGGCGAACCGGAGCCATGGCTGTTTCTCAAACCCCCGACCACGATCCACGCGCCCTTGGCGGGCAGTTGCTCCAGCCCGGCCAGGTTTTCAAGGTGAATCCGGTTGTCTTTGAGCAGCGTCGTGTTTGTGGCGTAGGTTTCGTCCGAGCCGGGATCGACGCCGTGCGTGTCGATGCCGAGGCCGCCGATATGGCGATTGGCGATGAGCCATTCGGTCGCCTCGGGGCTGATCCCCGGATAATGCATGATGTCCTTTTCGTCCGCGTTGAAAAAGGCCGACGGATCGTTCCAGCGGTTCTGCCAGCCGGTGAAGGCGATGACCATGGCGTGTTCGGGAATGGCGCCGTTGGTCTTCTCGTACTCCCGCACATCCTCGATGGTCAGGGCGTAATCGGCGTTCTTGGCCGCTTTTTCGCGGATATCGATGACGGCGGCAGGGAAGACGAGCGAGGATGCCGGGAGGGCGTCGGCGCTCGCTTCATCAGCATTGAAATGCGAAGGCGCGCCCCAATGGGTGCCCGTATGTTCGCCCATGGTCACCGACTGCAGGGCGAAGCCATCTTTTTCCACCGTGAAGGCGGGGGCGAGGACCGGCTTCGGATCGCCCGGGTAAACCGGCATATCGGCCGTGTTGACGTGGCTCAAAAAGACCACGTTGGCGAAGGCCTTGCGCATCTGTTCCGGCGTCAGCTTCCCAGCGTCGGCGGCTCCGGCGGCGCCCGCCCCGAAGAGCGTCGATGCGAGCATCAGGCAGGCGGCGAAGGCCATAAGCCGAAACCTTTCTCGTTTTGCGCCGATACGGAACATAGTCCCCCCTCATGGTCAAATGTGAAAAGATCTCGAGCGGAAAGCAAAAAATTTGCTTTTTGTCCCGCCATTGTCAAGCCTGAATCCTCCATCGCATTGTATCGCATCACGCGAAGCGGTCGATCTTTGGCCCGCTGTCATTCGTGAGAATGTTCGTGGCCCGCGTATCGAAATCATGCTACGTCCTTTTGAAAATGAATCTGGAGCGTTTATAATCTGCCGGGGAGGGGATGTGGACGGGAATGTCGCTTCGATGGTGAAACAACGTTTGGTTCTCGGACTGACGGCGACCGTCATGGTGATGTTTGTCTCCTGCGCCATGATCTTCGTCTTTCTCAACATGCTTGAACCGTTTTTCACCGGTCAACCCGGCGATACGCAGCATGCGGTCGCGATGGATGCTTCTGGCTTGCCGGATGCGGCCGTCTCCGGGATCGCCGCGCATTTTCACAAGGCGAAATCGCTCATACTTGTCAGCTCGACAGCCGGAATCCTGCTTGTGATCCTCATCTGGCTGCTCATCATCCGGGAAATATCGACCCTGCTTACGCGCGAAACGCCGGGCGGCCGAACATACGGGCGGTGAGGGGAAATGCGCGGTTTCGCGCATGGTATGGGAACAATCCGGCGGTGAGGGGGCGGGTAAGTGAAATGGGTTGGAGCAATTCGCTTTCGCGGCTGCCCCATTCTTTGGCGTAGAACCGTAAAAACCGGAAAAGCGGCGCCAGTTAGGCGCCGAAAAACAAAGAAGGGACTTAAGCGCTTGCTTAAGTCCCTGTAATCTTTGGTGCGCCCGAGAGGATTCGAACCTCTGACCTACGGATTCGTAGTCCGGCGCTCTATCCAGCTGAGCTACGGGCGCGTCGAGAAGTCGTGTACTAAAGAGCTTGGCCCGGAAGGTCAAGGCTTTTTTTGCCCGCAGGCGAAAAAACTTATACCGCCTGCTTTTTTTTGGGCATCTCAATATAATGCGATTTCGAAACGCCCTCCAGCAGAAGGAAGGATTCGCACTCGATGCAAATGAGCCGCACCAGCGGATCCTGAAGAAATTCAGCCAGGTGCGCGTGCCTTTCCCCGAGCTTGCGCGCGGCCGTGACTAGTTCGCCTTCCCCCAACGACGTCCGGCGGCCGCTGATGGTCAGCGCCTTGGCCGATACCCGGGCCGGGGCCGGTTCGTCGCCGCGCGAGTCGATTAAGAGACTGGCGTTGGGATTATTTTGCAGATTCAGCCACTTGCGCGTGTCGCTTCTGGTCGCCATGTACAACCGGCGGCAATCCTCGTCCGCCACATAGGCCATGAGCGAACAGTGCGGCCGGTCCTTGTTGATGGTGGCCAACACGCACACATCCTTGGACAGGATGAGATTTTTCACGATCTCGAACATGCATTCCCCCCGAAGATGTGTCCAGTACCTGCTTCCTCTTGAAAATACAAGCGTTTCTCTTGCTTGGCTTCATGCTGGAAATGGGCTATTTTCCTCTTTTTTCAAGAAGAGGTACGAGCATGCGCCAACACGCGGAAGACCTGGTCCCCACGCGCCATAAAACCGCCGCCATATCGATTCGCGGCATGGGCGTGGGCGGGGACAATCCCATCCGGGTCCAGAGCATGACCAACACGGATACCCGGGACGTCGAGGCTACCCTGGCCCAGATCAAGGCGCTGACGGACGCGGGCTGCGAAATCGTCCGCCTGGCCGTGCTCGACGACAAGGCCGCCGAGGCGCTTGCGGACATCCGCCGCCAGACGGACGTCCCCCTGGTCGCGGACATCCATTTCGATCACCGCCTGGCCGTCAAGGCTCTGGAGGCGGGCGTGGACGCCCTGCGCATCAACCCGGGAAACATCGGCGGCGAAAAAGCCGTGGACGTGGTGGTCGCGGCTGCCAAGGCCCACAAGGCGCCCATACGCATCGGCGTCAACAGCGGCTCGGTGGAGCGCGAACTGCTCAAGAAATACGGCGGTCCGACTCCCCAGGCCATGGTCGAAAGCGCGCTGGGGCACGTTGCCCTTCTGGAAAAGCGCGGCTTCGACCAGATCAAGATTTCCCTGAAATCCTCCTCCGCGCCCGTGACCATCGCCGCCTACCGGGCCATGGCCCAGGCGGTGGACTACCCCCTGCACATCGGGGTCACCGAGGCGGGAACGCCCCTTCGCGGTGCGGCCAAATCCGGGGTGGGGCTCGGCATCCTGCTTTTCGAGGGCATCGGCGACACCTTGCGCGTCTCGCTTACCGGCGACCCGGTCCTCGAGATGACCGTGGCCTGGGAAATCCTGCGCTCCCTGGGACTGCGCTCCCGGGGGCCGGAAATCATTTCCTGCCCCACCTGCGGGCGCACGGAAATCGAGCTGATCCGATTGGCGGAAGAGGTGGAAAAACGCCTGCGCCACGTGCCCCAGGTCTTCACCGTGGCCGTTATGGGCTGCGTGGTGAACGGACCGGGCGAGGCGCGGGAGGCGGATATCGGCGTGGCGGGCGGACGGGACCTCGGCATCATCTTTCGCAAGGGCGAGGTCCTGCGCAAGGTCCGGGGAGGCGACCGGCTTCTTGCGGAATTCATGGAAGAACTGGAAAAATTTCTCGAGGAAAAGGAAAAGGAAGATTCATGCGTCTAAGCAAATACTACGCTCCCACCCTGAAGGAAGATCCGGCCGAAGCCGAGGTCGTAAGCCACAAGCTGCTCCTGCGCGCGGGCATGATCCGCAAGCTGACCGCGGGCATCTACACCTACCTGCCCATGGGGCTGCGCGCCCTGGACAAGACGGCCCGCATCGTGCGCGAGGAGATGGACCGGGCTGGGGCGCTGGAAATCCTCATGCCCGCCGTCCAGCCCGCTGACCTGTGGAAGGAATCCGGCCGCTGGGAGTTCTACGGCAAGGAACTGCTGCGCTTCACCGACCGCCACGGCCGCGAATCCTGCCTGGGACCCACCCATGAGGAAGTGGTCACCGACCTCGTGCGCCATGAAATACGCTCCTACCGCCAGCTGCCGGTGAACCTTTACCAGATCCAGACCAAATTCCGCGACGAGATCAGGCCCCGCTTCGGCCTCATGCGCGGCCGCGAGTTCGTCA
>CALGYO010000221.1 GCA_937934715.1 uncultured Desulfovibrionaceae bacterium
GGCGACCACCGAGATCTACCCTCTTTCCCTACACGACGCTCTTCCGATCTCTGTTCGGCCGCCGCCCGGTGTTTTGGACCGTTAGCGGCGGGGTGGGATTCGGCGTGTTCTACGCCATGCTCTGCTACGCCGCGAGCTTCTCCCCGGGCTGGGTCATCGCGGCCACCTGGCAGACCACCATCTTGTGCACCCCGCTGGCGCTGCTCCTTTTCGGGCGCCGGGTCCCCCTCAAGGCCCTTGCGTTCACGACCCTGGTCTTTGCGGGCGTTTTTCTGGTCAACCTGGAGCAGGCGGGCGGGGAGCCGCTCTCCCGCGCGTTCCTCGGCGCCCTGCCCGTGCTCGTGGCCGCCTTCGCCTATCCTCTGGGCAACCAGATGCTCTGGGAGGCGCGCCAGGGGGGCGGCCGCTTCATTCCGGACATCGACGACCCGGTCCTGGCCGATGGCCTGGGCCGGGCGCTCATGCTGACCATCGGCTCCATCCCCTTCTGGATCGCGCTCTACTGCGTGGTTCTGCCGCCACCGCCCTCGCAGGGACAGGTTCTCATGACGATCCTGGTGGCGCTGTTCTCCGGGGCCATGGCCACCCCGCTTTTTCTGAGCGCCCGCAACCAGGCCCAAAGCGCCGCCGAGCTGGCGGCGGCGGACTGCACCCAGTCCCTGGAGGTGGTCTTCTCCCTGGCCGGGGAGATCCTGCTCCTCGGGGGCGCCCTGCCCGGCCCCATGGGCCTTTGCGGCGCGGCGCTCACCATGCTGGGGCTGGTCCTCTACCTGGTCGCCCAGAACAGGCGGGCCTAGCTTTGCGTCCTCAAAACGGCCGGTTGCGTTTTTCATGAGAACCCATTGGATGCATGACGATGCCCTGAGGGGACAGACGAGCATGTCTTCAAGGACGTCACGCTAGGTTCCCCAAAGGATACCAAGGTTCCGTCACGCCCCTTCTTCCCTTTGCGGGCGGCTTGGGTATACTGGGCGAACGCGGCGCGGCCCAAGGGGCGCGCCAGAGAAGGAGGATTCCGCATGCTCGATTTCAACGTGGACCGCGACGCCTGCATCCGGTGCGGCGAATGCGCCGTCACCTGCGTGGCCCGCATCATCTTCATGACCGAGGACGGCCCGGCCATCGCACCCAGGGACGCGGCCCGCTGCCTGCGCTGCCAGCAGTGCCTGGCCGTCTGCCCCACCGGGTCCATCTCCATCCTGGGCAAGGACCCCAGGGACAGCCTGAACATACAAGACGCCTTTCCCGATCCCGACGCCATGCTCACGCTCATCAAGGGGCGGCGCAGCGTGCGGCGCTACAAAAAGGAGGCCGTTCCCCGGGAAACCCTGGACATCCTCCTGGAGGCGGTTTCCCACGCGCCCACCGGGGTCAACATGCGCGATATGATCTTCACCCTGGTGGACGATCCCGCCGTCATGGACAAGGTGCGAACCGAGACCATGGAGGCCGTCGGCGCCCTGGCCGAAGCCGGAGCCATCCCCGAGGAACTGGCCTTTTTCAAGGACCTGTACGGCCTGTGGCTGGAGGGCGCGGACCCGGTCTTCCGGGGCGCCCCCCATCTCCTGGTGGTCAGCCACGACGCCCAAAATCCCTCCGGGGTCAACAACGCCACCATCGCCCTGGCCTATTTCGAACTTATGGCCCAGAGCCTGGGGCTCGGAACGCTCTGGTGCGGCCTGGGCAAGCTCGCCTTCACCGCCCTGGTCCCGGAAATGTGCGAACGCCTGGGCATTCCCGAATCCCAGCGCATCGGCTACGCCATGGTCTTCGGCGCGCCGGACGTCCATTTCGCCCGCACGGTCCAGCGCGACCCCAGCGAAGTGAACATCGTGACCCTGGACTGATTCCCCGGCGCAACGCGCCGGTCAGACTGCTGACAAAGGCCCGATCGCTGCGCTCAATCAAAAAAGCCAGACCCTCGCGTATTGAGCTACGCGTCGGCCCTGGCTTTTTTCGCGCCTTGCGCTCGAACCTTGAAAGCAGCCTGACCAATATGGAGTTTGTCATCAAGTTGCCGGCGCAACGCCCCGGTTTGCCTCGCTCCCGCAAAAGGCCCGCCTCGAGCGGGCCTTTTGCATGGTTCCCTCCAGGGTATCATCGCACTTTTTCGTGCGTTCTTCACAAAAAGCGTCTTGGGGGCGTACCGTACTTAAAACGCGAACGAAACGCGCGCTCTGAAGGAGAACGCTCATGATGCAATTCACCGTTGATCAGGAAAAATGCGTCGCCTGCGGCGAATGCGCCAGGGACTGCCAGTTCGGCGTCATCGTCATGACGAAAAACGGCCCCATGGTTCCGCCGGAAAACGAAACGCTGTGCATCGGCTGCCAGCATTGCATGACCGTATGTAAAGAGCGGGCCCTGAGCGTCCTGGGCGCCGACCCCGCCAAGCTGCCGCCGATGAAGGGGCTTTTCCCGAGTCCGGAATCCATGCTGGCCCTCATCCACGGCAGGCGCAGCGTGCGGCGCTACAAGAAAAAGGCCGTGGACGCCAAGACCCTGGACGTCCTCATGGACGCCATCTCCCAGGCGCCCACCGGAGTGAACCGCAGAAACGGCGGGTTCACCATCGTCGCCGACCCGGCCGTCATGGAGGATTTCCGCCAGGCCGCCCGGGAACGCATGGCCAAGATCTTCCGCGACGGCGCCTTTCCCGGGGAAATGGAGTTCTACCGCCCCTTTTTCGAAGGTTTCGCCAACGGGGCGGACCCCATTTTCCGCGACGCGCCCCACATGATCATTCCCACCTACCACAAGGACAATCTCTCGGGCCCCATCGATTCCATCATCGCCCTGTCCTATTTCGAGCTCCTGGCCCAGAGCATGGGCCTGGGGACGCTGTGGTGCGGCCTGGGCAGGATCACCCTCGCCCGCTTCGCGCCCGACCTGTGCGGGGCGCTGGGCATCCCCGAGGACCAGCGCGTGGGCTACCTCATGCTCTTCGGCCATCCGGCCGTGAAATACCATAACGGCGTCCTGCGCGAGCGCGCCAGGATGAACGTCCCGGCGGCCCTTACCCCCCGGGACTGAACCGGAAGAGGATTACGCCATGATCGATTTTCGCGTGGACAAGGATCTGTGCGTCGGCTGCGGCGAATGCGTCGCGGACTGTCCGGCCATGATCATCGAAATGACCGGGGAAATCCCGGCCATCGCCCCGGAAAAGGAGGCCCGGTGCATCGGCTGCCGCCACTGCCTGGCCGTCTGCCCCTCGGGCGCCGTCTCCATCCTGGGCGAACAGCCCAAGGACGATCCGGCCTTCGGCCGGGACTTCCCCAGCCCGGCGTCGCTTTTGTCCCTCATCAAGGGACGGCGCAGCGTCCGGCGCTACAGGAAGACGCCCGTGGACAAGGAAAGGCTGGCCGTCCTCATGGACGCCGTCCTCCACGCGCCCACGGCCAAGAACGTGCGCGACGGGGCCTTTCTCCTGGTGGACGATCCGGCGGTGATGGACGAAATCCGGTCGCGCTGCCGCCAGGGGATCGCCAATGCGCTGGAAAAACCGGACATGCCTCCCCGTTTCGCGGCGGACGCGGACTATTACCGTCTCGTTCTCGCTTCCGACAAGGATCCGGTCTTCCGGGGCGCGCCCCACATGCTCGTGTCATGCTACAACGCGAACAATGTCTGGGGCCGGGACAACTGCTACATCGCCCTGTCGTACTTCGAGCTTCTGGCCCAGAGCATGGGGCTCGGTACGGTCTGGTGCGGCCGGGCCTGGCAGGTCTTCACCTACGCCGCCCCGGACGTCCTGACGGACCTGGGCCTGCCCGGGGACCAGCGGCCGGGCTACGTCATGCTCTTCGGCCTGCCCGACGTGACCTACCACCGGGCCCCGAGCCATGATCCGGCCGCCTACCTGACCGCCGCCTGGAAATAGGCGCGGCGGCGCAAAAACGAACGGGCCGCCCTGAGACATATGCTCCGGGCGGCCCGTTTCCTTGCGGAATGGGAATCTAGGCGTTGTCCGAAAAGGCCAGCCTGGCGCCCAGGAGGACAAACATGCCGCCGATGCCGCGATTGAACCAGGTCCCGAACCGGCCGTCGCGCACGCCCGAGAGCGCCCGGGCGGACAGCCAGGCGGCGGCCAGGCAGACCATGAGCCCGGTGCAGTTGAAGATGCCGCCGAGCAGCAGGAAGGCGTAGGCCTTGCCCGTTGCCGCCGGATCGATGAACTGGGGCAGAAAGGCCAGGAAAAAGAGCGCCACCTTGGGATTCAGCGCGTTGGTCAAAAAGCCCTGCATGAAGACCTTGCGCGTGCTTGCGCCCAGCCGGTCGCCGGACCTTTCGGCCGCCGGGCCGTGTCCGGCGCCATGGCCTTTGGACAGGACCATGGCAAGGCCCACGTAGACCAGGTAGCAGGCGCCCGCCAGCTTCACCACGGTGAACGCCGCCGAGGACGCGGCCAGAAGGGCGGACAAGCCGAGCGCGGCGGCCAGGATGTGCACCCAGCAGCCAGCGGCCACGCCGAAGGCGGCCACGGCGCCCACCCGTGCGCCGTGGGCGGCGGAGCGGCCGGAGATATAGAGGAGGTCCGGCCCCGGCGTCACGTTGAGCGCCAATCCGGAAATGACGAACAGCCAGAGGTCATGGATGCCGAACATGGGGTCTCCTTGGGTCTTGTTGTCGATCGATGCGTGGAACGTTCGGGAACGCCGCGCCGGGACGCGCCTTATTCCTTCGAGGCGGTCTCATGCCGCAACACGCCGCGCATCTCGCCGTCCAGCTTGCGGCGGTAGTAGTTGGAATACAGCGCCGCCACGGGGTTGTGGCCGAGCACCCGGTCCTTGACCACGAGCGTGGTGGCGGGCGCTGCGCTGTGGCGCACGAAAAGCGCGTCGTGGCCCACGCAAAGGCCCAGGAGCACGTTGAGTCCGGTCTTGTCGCGGTTGAGGATTTCGGCCTGGGCCACGGGGTTGCAGGTGGCCTCCACCTCGCGCTTGTCGGCGTAGAGCTTGACCAGTCCCAGCTTGGCCTTGTCGATGCCGCAGACCTTGCAACAGACCGAGGAGACCTTGAAGCCGTTTTTCGTGAAAATCTCGTTGAGCCGCGCGGCCTCGTTGGCAAGCCCCAGGCAAAAGGCCAGGCCGAGCTTCTCGACCCCGAGGTTCCGGGCGAACTCCATGGTCTCTTCCACCCGGGTCATCTTCATGTAGTTATCGGCCTCGACCCTGGCGGCGGCCTCGAGCTGGCGCAGGCTCTCCTTGTCGTTTACGAGTCTGTCCAGCATCTCGTCGCGCATATCCGGGCAATCCTTGCCCGCGTAACATTCCTTTTTCTTGCATTTGGCGCAGTTCATGAGTCCTCTCCTTGGCTTTCGCGAACGTCCGAAGCGTTCAGGCCGTCATGGTCCTCCATGAGCGGGAAGTCAAGCCGGAGAGGATGGCGTGAAAGGAAGGCCGCACTTCCAGATGCCTCGCGTCTTAAGGAGATCCGGCCCGGACGGGGCGACGCATATGCATTTGCATACGCCAGGAGAAAACAGAAGAGGATGCTGCAATCAAGAGGAACGCGGGGAGTACGGCCGACGAAGAATCCAAGGCCAATGCAAAACGGATTCGGCGCCAAAAACTGATATCATGGCGATCCCACATAATACCAATGGTCCTCGATCTTTACAGACTGATCGAGTTCGTAGCCGAATTCCTTTTGCCCTGGCTTTCTGTTGTCAGCGATGAACAGATATCCTGAAAATCCGTCGAGGAAGCCATGACTTAAAAAGAATAAAATGGTCAGCGCATTTCCTTGTTTCGAAAGGAACACCCTTCTCCCGCTTGAAATGTCGCCGAAGCCGATGGGGACTTCAACAAATGTGACTTGGCCGTCTTTTATATCCCTTGTCTCAAAATTTTCCTCCTGGCAATAACGCACAAACCGCATACGTTCTTCGTAATATGCATGAAAATTGTAGCGTTTGTACATATCTGGAAAAGGGTTCAACACGACGAGAGCTATTGCGAAAGCGTTTATCGCCACGGGAACGCCGTTCAATGCGCGTCATTTGAACAATCGCCAGACCAGATCCGACAGGGAAACCAGGCACGAAAAGACAAGAAGCGCCAGGACGAAGAGCGCGGCGAGTTCATAGGGAACCGCTTGGGGGAAAGAGTAAGCGGGGCCCGCGTAGACGAGAAGCGCCACGGTCAAAAGGCCGCTCACGGCGGCAAGCGCCCGCGCCCGGCCAAAAAGGCGCGCCACAAGGCTCTTATCCGGCCGAGGCGGCGCATAACGCTGATCGAGAACCATGCGCCTCCTGTTGCGGCAATCTGGTGAAGAAAGCAATGGGCCGCGATGACGCGCCGCAGGGCGCAGGGGCTTTGCATGGCTGCGCCGTCCCCGGCCGCTCCAGGAAAGTCAAAGCTCGCGAGACGAACGCAGCATTGAAACCGCCGTCGCCGCCGGGACGCAACCCGGCGGCGACGGTTCGTTTTCAATCCCGGCTATCCGTTATGCAGGCGCCCGGAGTTTTCAGCAATCCGCCGCGCGTTTCCCGCCTTCTCCCCGCCCCTTGGGCGCGCCGCGCGGGGCAACGCCACAATGGCGGCCATAACGCAGACGGCGAAGCAGCCGAGGGCTCCAATGCTTCCGGCGACGAGGTCAAGTCCGGCGGCGTCCGCCGCAAGCGGTCCGGCGAAATAGCCGAGCCCCCAGACGGCGTAATAGAATCCCGCCGCCCGGCCCCGCAGGCGGCTGGCGCAGGATTCCTGCAAAAGCGCCATGGACGGCGCGCCGAAGCCGCCAAGCCCGGCCCCCAGGATCCCCGCCCCGGCGAAGAGGCCGCCCCCGGACAGCTCCGCCTCGCCCGCGACCATCCAGAGCCCTACGGCCA
>CALGYO010000222.1 GCA_937934715.1 uncultured Desulfovibrionaceae bacterium
CTGTCCTCCAAGTCCTGGGGCATGAACACCTCCTATGGTCTCGGCGCCGCCTTCAGAGCGGCCATCGAATCCGGAAAGACCGCGGCCGAGGCCGAAGCGGCCGAAGTGGCCCAGCTGCAGGCCATCTACCGCGAGCCCTGCGAGTCCCAGTCCGTCCTCATGGACACCCACAACCTGGGCGGCCACGGCCCGCACTCCTCCTTCGACACCCGCAAGTACATGGCCCAGTACAAGGAGCGCATGAAGCCCTACGTGCTGGCCGCTTTCAAGGCCGGCGTCCATCCGGCCAACATCGTGACCGTCCCGGCCTACTGCGTCGGCGACGTCGGCCACCACATCGCCCAGTCGGCCTTCAACATGTTCAAGGACGACATGGCCTTCGGCATCTATGAGGCGGTCATGGGCTGCTTCAAGAGCACCATCTACCGCGGCCTCGAAGCCGAAGCCTACAAGAGCCCCTACGACGTCCTGTCCGTGGCCACCGGCGCCCCCGCCTGCGCCACCGCTTACATCCTGTGGAAGGACAGCTTCACCGTGCCCATGGTGGTCGACCTCCTGAGCAAGCGCTTCCACAACTACGCCGTCATGAACCCGAAACGCGGCGAGGCCGATGAATTGCACAACGCCGACTTCATCGACATCCTGACCCGCGGCGAGAGCATCCTGGACATCTGCCCCCTGGGCGGCGGCGGCAAGATCAAGGGCGTCGAAGTGGACCTCTCCCCCATCGACAAGCACGAGGTCGTTTCCAACCCGCAGCGCTATACCTACCCGGCCTGCGCCATCACCCAGCGGTTCGCCGCCCTGATGAGCCTGGCCGACTTCCCCTGCTATCTGACCCCCGAGTGCACCACCGCCACGCTCATGACCAACTGCATCGCCCTGTCTCCGGCCAACCCCGGCTCGCCGGTCCGCGGCTGCAAGAACTGCGCGGTCACCTCGCTGCTCAAGCGCAACGTGCCGACCGTCACGGGCGCGCTCAAGGGCGCCAAGGGCTACTGCAACTGGGACAGCGCCGTCTAGGCGACGCGTTCCGGAATTGGTGATGTAATCATCAAGCGGCCCTAACACTCACGGAGGTTAAGATGGCGGCGCCATCTCTGATGAAACGTTCCCTGGCGGAGCTCGTGGGCACCTATGTTCTGGTGTTCCTCGGAACCGGCTCCGTCATGACGACGGTCCTGTTGTCGAAGGGCGAACCGGTCTTGGAGGGCAACCCCTTCTACGTCGGCATCGACATGCCGGAATGGGTGGCCATCGGCCTGGCCTTCGGCCTGGCCGTGGTAGCCATGATCTACTGTTTCGGACATATCTCCGGAACCCACATCAACCCCGCGGTCAGCGTGGCGCTCTGGGCCACCAAGCGCATGCCCGCGGGCGACATGGTCAGCTACATCGCCGCCCAGTGCATCGGCGCCACGCTGGCCTCTCTGTCCCTGGTGGCGGTATGGGGGGCGCGGGTCATTCCGACCGGGCTCGCCGCCACGGGCATGTTCGACGGCGTAAGCTACGGCCAGGCCATCCTCTGCGAGGCCATCGCCACATTCGCCCTGGTGCTCACCATCATGGGCTCGGCGGTGGACGCGCGCTGCAGGGGCGGCTTCGCCGGTCTGGCCATCGGCTTCGTCGTGGTCATCGATATCGTGGTGTGCGGCAACATAACCGGCGCGTCCATGAATCCGGCCCGGACCTTCGGCCCCTACCTGGCCAACATCCTGGTGGGCGGCCCGAACATGTGGGCGCAATTCCCCATCTACCTGATCGGACCCATCGGCGGCGGCCTCCTGGCCGCGTTCCTGTACGACTACATCGGCGACCCGCGCGGCGCCGAGGGCGAGTGCAACCTGGAATAACGCCTGTCCAAAACGTCTAAACGCGTTACGACTCCGCGGGGATGGCGACATCCCCGCGGAGACGGCCGCCCCTTTTTCCAGGAGTAAGCGCAATGAAAAAGAAAATACTGCTGCAGCTCGACGCGGATCGCCTGCCAAGCTCCTTCGACGCGGTCACTGCCCTGGACGCCGGCGCGGACGTCCTGCTCGCCCGGTCCGGGGTCGCCGTCGAGGAAGTTCGCAATCAGATATACGGCCTGCTCTTCACCAGAGGGCACAAGGACCTGAAATATTCCGCCGTGTTCATCGGAGGATCCGACGTGGACGCCGGCGAGAAGCTCTTCAAGGCCGCCAGGGACAGTTTTTTCGGTCCCTTCCAGGTTTCTGTCATGCTGGATTCCAACGGCTGCAACACCACGGCCGCCGCCGCCGTGGCCAAAATCAGCGGCGCCATGCCCCTGGCCGGGAAAAAGGTCGTGGTTCTGGCAGGCACCGGCCCCGTGGGGCGGCGCGCGGCCGGACTTCTGGCCATGGACGGCGCTGACGTGGTCATGACCTCGAGACGGCTGGACCGGGTCCAGGCCGCCTGTCAGCTGGTCGAGGAACGGTTCGGCGCGAAGATAACCCCCGCCGAGGTCACGGACGAGGCCTCAACCCGCAAAGCCCTGGAAGGGGCGAACGCCGCCCTGTGCTGCGGCGCCGCCGGGATCCGGCTGCTCCCCGAATCCATCTGGGCGGACCATCCCGACCTTGCGGTGGCGGCGGACATCAACGCCGTGCCTCCCCTGGGGGTCGAAGGCATGGAAGCCACGTTCGACGGCAAGGAACGCCACGGAAAAATCCTGTTCGGCGCCCTTGGCATAGGCGGCCTCAAAATGCGCGTGCACCACGCCTGCGTGGGCCGTCTGTTCGAACAAAACAACGCGGCGTTCGACGCCGAGTCCGTCTACGCCGTGGCCAAGGAGATCGCCTCCTCATGAAGATTCTCGTCGCCGGAGTGTCCGCCAGGGCTCTGGCCCAATCAGCCGTGCGCGCGGGGCGCCGCGTCGCCGCTCTGGATTATTTCGGGGACAGGGATTTAAGCGGATTGGCGGAATCCCGCTCCCTGGCCCGAATCGAGGGAACGTCTTACGATGCGAAGGCGCTTCCCGACCTCGCCCGGGGCATGCGCTACGATGCCCTGGCCTATGTGGGAAACCTGGAAAACCACCCTGACGTGGTCGCGGCGCTTGCCGGACACAGGCCCATCATCGGCAACGATCCCGGCGTGTTGCGACAGGTCCGCCATTGGCCGACCCTGAGAGGCGTCTGCGCGGAGGAAGGTCTGCGCATGCCCCCGACGCTGTTTCACGGGGAGGAGTCCTGGGCCTCCGCCGGCGTTCGTTGGCTTCGCAAACCCTCGCTTAGCGGCGGCGGACACGGCATCCGGACGTGGGACGGCGCCGCCCTCGACGCGAACGGCTACCTCCAGGCCTACGCGCCCGGCGTCAGCGCGTCCGCCGTGTTCGCCGCCAACGGGCGGGAATGCGCCGTGCTCGGCCTCTGCGAGCAGCTCATCGGCCTTGCCGGGCTCGGCGCCCACGGATTCCGTCACTGCGGCAACATCATGCCGCTTTCCCCCCGGCTTGGCGGCGGTCCCGCGCTTCTTGCGGCCGTCCGCGACATGCTCGGCCGCCTCGTCAGACGATTCGGGCTGCGCGGCGTGTGCGGCGCGGACTTCATCGTAGGACGCGGACAAGACGGCGCGCCGGTCCCCCTGCTCCTGGAAATCAATCCGAGACCGTCCTCGTCGGCGGAACTCGTGGAGCTGGCGGGCGTGGTCAATATTTTCGAGGCCCACGCGGCCTCTTCCCTGGGCGCCCTCCCCCAGGCTCCGGACGACCGGACCATCCTCGGCCCCTTTGAGGGCGGCGTTCTCGCCAAGGGCATCGCCTTCGCCCGCTGGGAGAGCCTCATCCCCGAAACCATGCCCGACGTGGGAGCGACGCTTCTGGACGTCGGGGAACCCGGCGATGCGGTCCGGCCGGGATCCCCAATCTGTTCCCTGATCGTCCGGGCGCCCGACAGGGACGCCGCCCTGCGCGGACTCCTGGACGCGGCCGGGAACCTGGGCCGATCCATCCGCGCCCCCGGCGCCGAAACAGCAACCATCGCGCCGACGATCCCGATCAGCGGCCACAGGGAGTAAAACAACGTGAAACCATCTCCGGATCGCCCCATCGATCAAGCCAGGGTCAACGAGGCGCCCCAGGCAGCCCAGCCCGGCCCCCGGGAAACGCCCGCGGAAAGCCTGCGCACAGTCTATCTCGGACTCGGCAGCAACCTGGGCAACCGGCAGGCCAACATCCTCCAGGCCCTGCAGTACATCCGGGGCAGGGCGGAAATCGACGCCGTGTCCTCGTATTACGAGACCAATCCCAAGGATAACGAAAAGCAGCCAAAATTCTACAACGTGGCCTGCCGCATCAGGACCGATCTGGCCCCGGAGGCCCTTTTGAGCCTGCTCAAGCGCATCGAAAAGCGCATGGGCCGCAGAGAGGCGGTCAGCAACGCGCCCCGGCCCATAGACATCGACATCCTGCTCTACGAGGACATGGCCTTTTCGAACGGCCGGATCGAAATCCCCCATCCCCGGCTGCACGAACGCCCCTTCGCCCTGGTTCCTCTTTCCGAAATCGCGCCGGGCATCGTCCATCCGGGCTTCGGCCTGTCCGTGGAATCCCTTTTGGCCAAGCTGTCCAACTGGGGGGTGGTGCGCCTTAGCCTCAAGCCCCGCCTGGGCCTCGACGTGCAGCAGGAAAAGCCCTCCGTGCCCCTGGGCCTGTCCAGGGTGGGCGTGACAAGGCTTCGCCGGAACATCCAGCTCATAAACGGCGGCAAGCCAGTCCTTTTTCACGCGGAAATCGACCTTTTTGCGGACCTGACCCCGGACAGGGCCGGGGTGCACATGTCCCGGTTCAGCGCGGCGGTGGAATCCCTGGCCCAGACCATCACCCTGGAACCCACCCCGGACATCGAATCCCTGGCCAGCCGCCTGTCCCGGCAGGTCATCGCCGGACAGGGCGCCCTGCGCTCCGAGGTCCATATCCGGGCCCGCTCCCCCATGCTCAAGACCACTCCGGTCTCCGGACTGAACACCGAGGATCTCTACACCCTCATCGGCGTGGCCTCCTCCACGGCGGAGCGCACCCGCTGCCTGGTGGGCATCGAGACCGAAGGCATGACCGTGTGCCCCTGCGCCCAGGACATGATGCGCGACTATTCGCGCGACCTGCTCATCGACGAGGGATTTACGCCGGAACAGGCCCAGCGTATCCTCCAGACCATCCCCATCGCCTCGCACAACCAGCGGGGCAAGGGAACGCTTATGGTGGGCTCCGAGATGCGGGTGCGGGCGGAAAACCTCGTCCACATCGTGGAAACCGCCATGAGTTCGGAAACGTACGCCATTCTGAAGCGCCCGGACGAGCTGTTCGTGGTCAACAAGGCCCACCGCAACCCCCGGTTCGTGGAAGACGTGGTCCGGGAGATGCTGCTCATCATGGTGGACACCTTCCCCGAGCTTCCGGACGACAGCTTCGTTCTGGCCAAGCAGGAAAACCTGGAGAGCATCCACAAACACAACGCCTTCGCCGAACGCTACGGCTGCCTGGGCGAAATACGGCGGGAGCTTCAGGGCGAGGGCGTCGGCCTCGAAGCGCACACCAGCCTCGACCAGTGGCTTTCGAGCTGAAGCCGCGACGGGAAAAGGAGAAGCATGCGACGCGTCACCATCGACCAGGGCAATCTGCGCTTCAGCGCGGCCCATTTCATATCCATGGCCGGAAAATGCGAACGGCTCCACGGCCATAATTACGCGGTTTCCGTGACCCTCGAAGGGGAACTGACCGGGGACCGCTACGTGTTCGATTTCGTGGCTCTCAAACGCATGACCAAGGAGCTGTGCGACATCCTGGACCACCGCTTCCTGCTGCCCATGAAAAGCGACTGCATATCCATGCGCGAGGACGGCGGCGAGGTGGAGGTCCGCTTCAAGGACAGGCGCTACGTCTTCCCCGAGCGGGACGTGCTGCGGCTGCCTCTGGACAACATCACGGCGGAGCGCCTGGCCGAGCATCTGGCGGACGAGCTGGCGGACCGGCTCAAGGGAAACGCCAACATCGCCCGCATCGAGGTCGGCGTGGAGGAGGCTCCGGGACAGACCGCCTATTACGCGAGACCCCTGGAGCAAAACGGGTAGGACGGACAAGGGACGCCATTCATGCCGGAATATCTCTTCATCACAGGCAGACTGGCGGCCCCCGCCCTGACGGCCGTCCTTGCGGCCATGCGGCCGGATTTCGACTACGAAATCGCCGCGCTCGACGCCAACGTGGCCGCGCTCATGGATACGCGTTTTATCGCTTCGCGCCTCACGGACGCCCGGGGCTGCGCCCGGGTCATGCTGCCCGGCCTGTGCCGTGGGGACCTCGGCGTTCTCGAAGACGCCCTGGGAACGCCCGTCGTGCGCGGCCCGGCCGACCTCAAGGACCTGCCCGCCCATTTCGGAGGCAGGCGCGACCTGTCGGGCTACGGACCGTACCGGACCAAAATCCTGGCCGAGATCCACGACGCCCACGAGCTTTCCCTGGATGCGGTCCTTACCCGCGCCCGGTATTACCGGGATTGCGGCGCGGACTACATCGACCTCGGCGGCCCGGCCGCAGGGGGGATGCCGGGCGTCGAGGACATGGTGGCCGCGCTCAAGGCCCAGGGCTACGGCGTGAGCGTGGATTCCTTCGACCCGGAGACCATCATCCGGGCCGACCGGGCCGGGGCGGACCTCATCCTGTCCGTCAACGCCTCCAACATCGAGGCCGCGCGCGGCCTGCGGGCGGCCGTCGTCGTCATCCCGGATTTCGGGGAAGGCCTCGAATCCCTGGAACGCAACGCCCAAACCCTGCGGCGCTTCGGAACGTCCCACATCCTGGATCCCATCCTCGACCCCGTGGGCTTCGGGCTGAGCGACGCCCTGTGGCGCTACCGCGAGCTGCGGCGCAGGCGACCGGACGATCCCATGCTCATGGGACTCGGCAACGTGACCGAGCTCACCGAGGCCGACAGCGTCGGAATCACGGCCCTGCTGGCAGGGGTGATGGCGGAGCTTTCGGTGGACTACGCCCTGACCACGGAAGTGGCCTCCTGGGCGCGCGGCGCCGTGCGGGAGCTGGATCTGGCCCGCAGGCTCATGCGCTACGCCGTCGAGGAGCGCATCCTGCCCAAGGGCGTGGACGACCGGCTTCTGACCGTGAAGGAGCGCGCCCATCCGTCCTATTCCACGCGGGAGCTGCGGGAGCTCCAGGCCGGGATCGACGACGCCAACTTCCGGATTTTCGTCGGGGAGGACGGCGTCACGGCGTTCAACCAGGATCTCTTCGTCCAGGGAACGCGGCCCGAGGACATCTTCCCCCGGCTCGGGGTCGATGATCCGAGCCACGCCTTCTACCTGGGACGCGAGCTTGAACGGGCCTTCCAGGCCCTGACCCTGGGCAAACGCTACATCCAGGAACAACCCCTCGATTTCGGGTATATTTCGCGGGACCGTGCGCGTGAAGCGCAGTCCCCGCTCCCGTCCAGGGAGAACAAACCGGCGCGCGCCGCAAACCGCAACGCAAAACGCAACGCGAAGGACGCCTCGCAGCCCGGGAGGTCCGACCTGCCCGAGCCGCCAGAGCAGCCCGAGCCGTCCGAACCACACGGGCCGATGCGCTGCGCCAAAAGGGGATAGCCTTGTCCGACATCCATCTCAATCAGCGTTCCCTGGCCATTGCCTCGCGCCTGATCGCCGACGCCGACGGATTGGGCGTGTCCGTGGAAAAGCTGCCCGGAGGGGCCACGGTGATCGACGCGGGCGTCGCGGCCGCCGGTTCCCTGGAAGCGGGCAGGCTCATGGCCGAAATCTGCCTGGGCGGACTCGGACAGGTCGATTTCAGCGAAATCAATTACTGCGAGACCACCCTGCAGGGCATCCAGGTCGCGGTCAGCAGGCCGGTCCTCGCCTGCATGGCCTCGCAATACGCCGGATGGGCCATTTCGCGGTCCAAGACCGATCCCGGCGGGCCCTTTTTCGCCATGGGCTCGGGTCCGGCCAGGATTCTCGCCCGCAAGGAAGCCCTGTTCAACGGCATCGGCCATAGCGAACCGGCGACCTGCGCCGTTCTGGCCCTGGAGGGCCGCCAGCTTCCAAACCAGGAGGTGGCGGCCTTCATCGCCGAGACCTGCGGAGTTGCGCCTTCGGCGCTGTATCTGATCATCGCCCCCACGGCCAGTTTAGCGGGTTCGACCCAGGTGGCGGCCAGGGTGGTGGAAACGGGCATGCACAAGCTGCACGAACTCGGCTTCGATCTGTCCGCCGTGCTTTCGGGGTTCGGCGCCTGCCCCGTGGCCCCCGTGGCCCAAAACGATCTGCGGGCCATCGGCAGGACCAACGACGCCGTGCTCTACGGCGGCAGGGCCTGGTTCACGGTGGATTGCGAGGACGAGGACCTGGAACGGGTTCTGGAAAAAATCCCTTCGCAAGCCTCTCGGGACTACGGAACCCTGTTCTACGACCTTTTCATGCGCTACGAGGGCGATTTCTACAAGATCGACCCCCTGCTCTTCAGCCCGGCCCAGGTCTTTTTCGCCAACTCCCGGACCGGACGGAGCTTCAGCGCGGGAGAAACCAATCTCGAGCTGCTGCGCAAGTCGTTCGACCTATGAAAGCGGTCATCCTCGGCAAAAAAGGGGGCAAGCACGTCGTGTTGCTCCAGGAGGCCCTGGCCAGGCGCGGGGTGGAAGCGCCCTGCTATCCCATCACCCGCCTCGAGGCCCGTCCCGGATGGAGCGGCGCCGCGCCGGAACTGGCCTCCATAGGCAGGGACGGCGAAGTCCACGCCCTGGACGAGGCCGACGTGGTTTTCGTGCGGGCCGTGCCCGGCGGCTCGCTGGAGCAGGTCATCTTCCGGGTGAACGCCCTGCACTGTCTGGAACGCGCGGGCAAGCGCATCGTCAACCCGCCGCTGGCCATCGAGCACTGCGCCTGCAAGTATTTCGCCCTGACCGCCCTGGAGCGCGCGGGCCTTCCCGTGCCGCGGACCATCGTGACCGAGCGTCTGGATCAGGCCATGGCCGCCTTCGAGGAGCTCGCGGGCGACGTGGTGGTGAAGCCGCTTTTCGGCTCGGAAGGCCGGGGGCTTTTCCGGGTGAGCGACAAGGACCTGGCCTACAGGACGTTCAAGGCCCTGGAACAGGGCGCTTACGTCTATTACCTGCAACAGTTCGTCCCCCACGGCTGCGCCGACTACCGGGTCTTCGTGGTGGGCGGCGAGATCGCCGGGGTCATGCGCAGAAAGGCCGGAGGCTGGAAAACCAACGTCTCCCTGGGGGCCGTCCCGGAAGCCTGCGATCTCTCCGGCGCGGCCCTGGACGCGGTCCGGGACATGGCCCTGCGCGCGGCCGGAGCCTTTCGGGCCGACTACCTGGGGGTGGACATCCTGCCCCACGAGGACGGCCGGTTCTTCGTGACCGAGGTCAACGCCATCCCGGCCTGGACGGGCCTGCGCCAGGCCACGGGCGTGGACGCGGCGGCGCTTCTGGCGGACCACGTCCTGTCCGGGAAACCTCCCTACGGAGCGGATTAGCCCATGTCCGGCGATTTTATCCTTGTCCATGAATACGTCACCGGCGGCGGATTCGCCCCGCTTCCCGATCTGCCGAGCCTGGGCGCCGAGGGCGACGCCATGCTGCGGGCCGTGGTGGAGGATTTCAAGGCCTGGGGCGGGTCGAGGATCGTGGCCACCAGAGACCGGCGCTTTACGGGACCGCCCCTTTCGGCGGACGAAACCGTCAGGCTCGCGCCCGAGGAGTATGAGGACCGTTTTTTCGATCTGGCCGCCAGGGCCCGCGCCGTCCTGGTCATCGCCCCCGAGGAGGGCGGCCTTCTGGCGGACATGAGCGAGCGCATCCTCGCTTCGGGAGGCCGCCTTCTGGGCAGCCTGCCCCAGGGGGTGCGGCTGGCCGGGGACAAATGGGCCAGCCACGAGATCTGGCGCCGGGAAGGGCTGCCCCAGCCCGAAACCATCCTGGCCCCCTGGGATAAAGCCCGGTCCGCCGCCCTGGACTTCGGCTTTCCCCTTGTCGCCAAGACCCCGGACGGCCAGGGGAGTCTCGGCGTCTGCCTGGCCCGGGACGAACCCTCCCTGGACGCGGCCCTCGCCCATCTGCCCGAAACGGAAAACCTGCTCATCCAGCGCTACCGCGAGGGAACCCACGCCAGCGTCTCGTTTCTGGTCAGCGCCTCGGGCGTCCTGCCCCTTTGCGCCAACCGACAGCGCATCGCGCCGGGCGTCCCCTTCGCCTACCACGGCGGCGAGACCCCGTTTCGCGAGCATCCGGACATCGGGCGCGCCATGGACGCGGCCGAAAAAGCCGTCTCCTCAATCCCGGGACTGCGCGGCTTCGTGGGCGTTGACATGGTTCTTTGCGGGGGGCAATGTCTGCTTATAGAAATAAACCCAAGGATCACCGTGGCCTATACGGGCGTACGCCAAATCGTGAATTGCAATCTGGCCCAGGCGGTCATGCGGGCCTGCCTGGAGGACGCGCTGCCGGAAGGCCTGGCGCTCACGGGCCGGGCGGTCTTCAATCCACGGAAAAACGGGCATGACGCAACCCCTTAGCGTGACCGGCTGGGACATCGGCGGCGCCAATATCAAGGCCGTTCGCCTTGACCGCGCAAAGGACGGGCGCGAGACCTGGAAAAGCGCCTCCCTGCCCTTTCCCATGTGGAAGGACGCGGACCGGCTGGAAGCGGCGCTTTCGCTCATGGGCGAGGAGCTGGGCGCGGCCCCGGACTCCCCGCTGGCCCTGACCATGACCGCCGAACTGGCGGACGTCATGGTCAGGGCCAGCGGGGAGAGATCGGAAGAGCACACGTCTGAACTCCAGTCACGGCTACAGCTCGTATG
>CALGYO010000223.1 GCA_937934715.1 uncultured Desulfovibrionaceae bacterium
TCCAGGGCGGCAAGACCTCCCATACCGGCATCCTGGCCCGCACCCTGGGCATCCCCGCCGTGGTGGGCGCGAACGGCATCGAGGAGCATATCCGCGACGGCGATCTGGTGGTGGTGGACGGGCTGCGGGGCGAGGTGCTTCTCGACCCGGACGAGGAGGAGCTGGCCAAGCTCTCGGACCTCAAATACCAGTTCGAGGCCTACCAGTGCGGCATCATGCGCCAATGCCACCTGCCCGGCGAGACCATCGACGGCTACAGGGTCAAGGTCAAAGCCAACATCGAGCTTCTGGAAGAGGTGGCCACGGTCATCGACAACGGCGGCGAGGGGGTGGGGCTTTACCGTACGGAATATTCCTACATGAACCGCCGGGCGCTTCCCACCGAGGACGAGCTGTTCGAGGAATACCTGGATCTGGCCTCCATCATGTCCCCGCGCCGGGTGACGCTGCGCACCCTGGACGCCGGGGCGGACAAGTTCATCAGCCTCCTGGGCGTGCCCGAGGAGCGCAACCCGGCCCTGGGGCTTCGGGCCATCCGCCTGTGCATGCGCCATCCGGACATCTTCCGCACCCAGCTGCGGGCCATCCTGCGGGCCTCGGTGGCGGGCAACGTCTCGGTCATGTTCCCCATGATCTCGGGTCTGCGCGAGGTGCGCCTGGCCATGGCCGCACTGCGCCAGGCCAAGAACGACCTGCGCCGGGAGGGCATTCCCTACAATCCGGACATGCCCACGGGCATCATGATGGAGCTGCCCTCCGCCGTGATGATCGCGGAGATTCTGGCCAGGGAGGTGGATTTTTTCAGCATCGGCACCAACGACCTCATCCAGTATTCCCTTGGGATCGACCGCACCAACCGTTACGTCTCCCACATGTACCAGCCTCTGCATCCGGCGGTGGTCAAATCCATCAAGCATGTGGTGGACGCGGCCCATCAGCGCGGCATCGAGGTGAACCTGTGCGGCGAGATGGCCTCCGACCCCTTTTGCGTGCCCATCCTCATGGGCATGCAGATCGACGGGCTGAGTCTCAACCCCCAGGCCATCCCGGGCATCAAGCGCATCATCCGCCAGGCCACCATGGACGATTGCAAGAATCTGCTGAAAAAGGTGCTGGAAAGCTCCACCGTCTCCCATACCAACCGTCTGGTGCGCGACGCCATCTTCCGGAAATTCCCGGATGAGCTGCTGTTCTACTCCTCCCTGGTGGAAGGCGAGGAAGTCCCGGCCCACTAGTGTGGCGTCCCTTGAAAAATACCACCGTACTTTTCACGAAAAAATAATTATAGCAGCATAGTATTCTCGAATAATACGTACGCGTTCTTCGAGGACGCGACGCTGGTCCGGCTGTATTCCCGGCCGCCGCGCTCCGGTCCGAAGCGCTCCATTTTCCGGGCGTCCGCCCCTGTTGACGCGGCCGGTCGCGCCGCTTACCCTGCTTGGCCTGATCGCGCGGCCGTTTGTCCGGCCGCGCCCCTTCCCCTTTCGCCAGGCGTGATTATTCTCAAACCTCGCGCGGTCCATCCTGAGGACCGCAGGGCGGATTATGAGCGAAAAGCATGCGGGCGGCGAAAAGCTCGTCGCCACCAATAAAAACGCCAGACGGCTTTACGAGATTCTCGACGCCTTCGAGGCCGGGCTGGCCCTTATCGGTTCGGAAGTGAAGTCCCTGCGCGCCGGCAAGGTCAATTTCAAGGACGGCTACATCCAGTTCAAGGGCGCCGAGGCCTATCTCGTGGGCGTGCACGTGGCGGAATACGAGAACGCGGGCTACGCCGGGCACGAGCCCGAGCGGCCGCGCAAGCTCCTCCTGCACGCCGCCGAGATCAAGCTCTTGAAGGCCAAGGTGGAGCAGAAGGGGCTCACCGTCATCCCCCTTCGCATCTATTTCAAACGCGGCCGGGCCAAGCTCGAAATCGCCCTGGCCCGGGGCAAGAAGGTCTACGACCGCCGCGACGACCTGAAGGAACGGGACATCAAGCGGGAGATGGCCCGGGATCTGGCCCGGTCATGACCGCGAAACGGCCAGGGCTCCCTGCGGCCGCACATTCTTTTCTCAAAAGGACCTTCACGGGCGAGGAGCTTGTGCTCGCGCCCGAGGAGATGCGCGTCTTCGGGACGGACAATTCCCGCAAATTCGCCATGCCCCTGGCCGTGGTCCGGCCGCGCTCCCTGGAACAGGTCCGGGAGCTTCTGGCTTTCGCCCACAAGGAAAAACTGCCCCTGTACCCGCGCGGCCGGGGCACCAACACCGTGGGCGCCTGCGTGCCCGGGCGCCCTGGCGTGGTGGTGGGCTCCGCCTTCCTGGACAAGATTCTCGAAATCTCCCCGGAGGATTTCGTGGCCGTCAGCCAGCCCGGCGTGGTCACGGGAACGCTTGCGGCCGCCGTGGCCGAAAAGGGGCTCTTCTACCCGCCCGATCCGGCCAGCGTCTCCTTTTCCACCATCGGCGGCAACGCGGCCACCTGTGCGGGCGGCATGCGGGCCGTGAAATACGGCGTGACCAGGGAATACGTCCTGGGCCTGGAGGCCGTGCTCCCCGGCGGCGAGGTCATAAACGCCGGGGGGCGCTGCCACAAGAACGTGGCCGGGCTCGACCTGACCAGGCTCATCGCCGGGTCCGAGGGAACCCTGGCCTTCATCACCAGGCTCACCCTGAAGCTTCTGCCCAAACCCGAAGCCTCGGCCAGTCTGGCCGCTTCCTACGACGATCTCGACGCCGCCCTTGCGGCCGCCGCCAACGTCTTCGCCTCGGGCATCCTGCCCACGGCCATGGAAATCATGGGCGAGGAGGTCTTGCGCGCCATCGCCCCCCTCGGGACCATGCCCTGGCCCGCGAACACCAGGGCCGCGCTGCTCTTGCGGGCGGACGGCTCGGCCCGGGCGGTCCAGGCGGACGCCGAACGCCTCGGGACGGCCCTGTCCGTTCCCGGGCTCAACCATCTGGAGACCGCGACCTCGCCTATGGCGGAAAAAGCCCTGTGGGACCTGCGCGGCCTGATCAACCCGGCCTCCTTCAGCCTGGCCCCCGACAAGATCAGCGACGACGCCACCTTTCCCCGGGGCGCCATCGGCAAGGCCATCGCGGGCATCCGGGAGATCGGCCGCCGCCACAACTGCCTCATCCTCCTTTTCGGACATCTGGGCGACGGCAACCTGCACGTCAACATCATGCACGACGCGGCCGATCCCGGGGAAGCCGGGCATGCGGCGGCCGCCCGGGCGGAAATCCTGGAGCTGACCCTGGCTCTTGGCGGCACGCTCACGGGCGAGCACGGGGTGGGGCTGTCCAAGCTGCCTTTTTTGCCCCGTCAGTTCTCCCCGGCCGAAATCGCGCTCATGCGCCGGATCAAGGCGGCCTTTGATCCGCACGGGATCATGAACCCGGGGAAGGCCTATTAGCATGGCGGACAAGCTCGATATCGCGCCGCGTTCCCTGGAGAACGGGGATGCGGGCTGCGCGCCGAAAGCGCCGTTCGCGGAGAAGCGGCCGCCCTGCATCCTGTGCGGCAAATGCCTGGAAGTCTGTCCCCTTTTCCAGGCCACGGGCCGGGAGGAGCTCTCGCCCAAGGCGAAATTTTTCCTGGCGGACAGCCTGGAGGCTCCGGGAGAGGACCTTTCCGAAAAGGCCGCGGCCAGGCTGGCCGGGCTGTGTTTGTCCTGCGGGCGCTGCGAAAAGGCCTGCCCGCGCGGCTTGTGCGCCCCGCATCTCGTGGCGCGGCTGCGGGCCGCCCATCCGGGCTGGCGCGGCCACGTCTGGGACGCCTGGCTCTCGCGGCCCGGCCTTTTGTGGCCCATGGCAAGGGCCCTGTCGAAGCTCGTTCCATCGAGCCTGCCTTCGGCCGGGCATATGGCGGCCATGGACCCGGCCCGGGCGCCCGCGCCCTTTCTGCGGCCGGTTCGTTTCGGCCAGGCGGCCAAGGGGCTGCGCGTCGCGCTCTTCGCCGGATGCATGGGCGCCCACGCCCGGGCGGACTGGGCGGAAAAAAGCCGGGAGCTTCTGGCCGGGCTCGGGGCGGACCTCGTCCCGGATCCGGGCTTTTCCTGCTGCGGCGCGTCGCTGGGCCACGCCGGACTGCCCGATTCGCAAACCGCCGCCCGCCGGGCCAACATCAAGGCCTGGCGCGAGGCCGGACGGCCGCTTCTGGCTGTCTTTTGCGCCACCTGCCGCTGCGGTCTGCGGGCCTACGCGGGATGGGCCGGGGATTTCGAGCCGGGCGAGGCGGTCCGGTTCCGCGAATCCGTGGTCAATCTCCCGGACCTTCTGGCCGGGACCGAATTCGAGATCCTGCCGGATGCGCCCCGGGAGATCATCTATCACCGGCCCTGCCACGGCTCGGGAGGCGACCGGGATTTGCGGTTCCTGCAGGGAATCTTTGCGGAAAGATTACGATTTTTTAAGGAAAACGGCCCGTGCTGCGGCTTTGGCGGACTCATGCGGCTCACCGCGCCGGGCCTGTCGGACAGGGTGGCGCAACGGGCCATGGAAGCGTATGCTCCCGCGCCCGGCGCGCATATCCTGACCGGCTGTTCGGGCTGCGCGGTCCAGCTTTTCGCCAACGCGCCCCCGGGCGTGGCGGCCGGACACTGGCTGGACGCCATTTGCCACGGCGGAAAAGCCCATATATGAACCCCATGAGCGAACGCGTTCCCCGGCCAGCCGAAAGGGCCGGGCGCAAGGCGATTCGCCAGTAACCATCCCCGGCGCGAATGGGGGACGTCCCCCCTTTTCGCGCATGCGGCGCATTTTTTCAGGAGACGACACATGTTCAAGGCGATCGCCAAGAAGATCATAGGTTCGCGCAACGACAGGTATTTGAAACGCCTGGGCGGCATCGTGACCAAAATCAACGCCCTGGAGGACGGGGTCAAGGCCTTAAGCGACGACGAAATCCGCGCGAAGATGGCCGCGCACCGGGAAGAATATACAAACGGCCGCTCCCTGGACGACATGCTGCCCGAGGTCTTCGCCCTGGTCAGGGAAGGCTCCGTACGCGCGCTCGGCATGCGCCCCTACGACGTGCAGCTCATCGGCGGCGTCACCCTGCACGAGGGCAAGATCGCGGAGATGAAGACCGGCGAAGGAAAAACCCTGGTGGCCACCTTGCCCGTGGCCTTAAACGCCCTGTCCGGCAAGGGCGTGCACCTCATCACGGTCAACGACTACCTGGC
>CALGYO010000224.1 GCA_937934715.1 uncultured Desulfovibrionaceae bacterium
GGGTTATGGATCGGCTTCCAGTCGCCCCACCTTCTTATTGCATGAGCAGCAATACATCCATAGCGGTGGGAGTGATGGTTTTCGCGGCGTTGAACTGGGCGCCTATCTGGAGATCAGCGTTGACAGTCACTTCGCAGGAGTTTTCCGCGCCGCTGCATGCGCCCGTCCAGACACTGAAACTCGCGCCTTGGCCAGCCACCGCGGTCAGCGTGATCGGCGTGCCCACGCAAAATTTTTCGGTGCAGTCCGAACCGCAGTTGATGCCGGGAGAACTGAAGACCGCGCCGGTCCCGGAAACCGTCACATCCACATCGGCGAGAACGCTACAGGACGTCAATTCCCCTCCCTCCACGGAGTCGAGAATGTCTCCGGCCGCGGAGTCATAGTAGGAGTCCGCTCCGCCCAGGACGTAGATCGTGCCGCCCGCCTGCGCCGAGCCGTGCAGCCAGCGCTTCGTCCGCAAAAAATCCAACTCGGCGTAGGCGTTCGTACCGGGATCGAATTCCACCACGCTGTTGGTCAAGGCCCTGGTCGCATTGTCGGGGTCGCTGCTTCGTATATACGATCCAGCGAGGATATACAGCTTCCCTTGCCAGCTGGTCATGGCGTGCGACTCCCGACGGTACGGCATGTCGGCCAGCCTGGTCCAGCCGCCGCCGGAAGAGGCATACATGGTATAGGCCTCATCAAAATAGGGTAAATCGCTGGAGTTATCCTCCCAACCGCCCGAGACATAGATCTTTCCATCCAGGCTTGCCGCCGCCATACCAAAGCGCACCGAAGGCAGGGCCGGTCCGTTGCGCCAGGAGTCATGCACGGGGTCGTAGATTTCCACCTTGCTGGAGGCCTCCTTTACGGAGTCCGTGGGGTCCTCGTCAGTAAAGCCGCCGATAACCCATATCTCGCCGTTGAGTTCGGCCGCCGCGACCTGGGTGCGCGGCGTGGGCATGGAGGCGCCCACGCTCCAGGAGTTGGTCGCCGGGTCGTAGATATGTACCGGCGCGCAACGCGTTATCCAGTTTTCCACAGGCACGCCCATGTTCGCCATGTCGGACCATGCGCCGCCCAGGACGTAGACCTTGCCATTGTATCCCACCGCCGCATGATCTTTTCTCCGCAACGGCATATCGGCGATACTGGCCCAGGAGTTGCCGTTAGGGGTAAAGACCTCCGCGCTGGCCAGGATGCTTCCTAGATAGTAGCCGCCGGTCGCATAGATGAGGTTATCGGCGACGGCGACGCCAAGCCGTACGCGGTGACTGATCATGTCGGATTTGATGACCCAGGAGATGGCCATGGACCGGGAGGGCGGTATGCAAACAAAAATACAGCAAATCGCAAACATCAGTGATCGTCTCGTCATATAGAGTTTCATAAGAACACCTATGGCTAACGTAAGATGATTTGGCGATTCATATACAAATCGACCATATATTTCTATATTTATATCTCTTTTCGAATGTTATGGCAAGCGCTTTGCATTTTTGAGCGGGGGCTTCGGGAATTCTTACTTGCAGCTTCCACTGCGCTGAAATGCTTTATGATATGAAAGCGGCCAGCTTGGGGAAGCCCTTGCGCTAGAGAGACGCATCTCGCGTCGGGCCACGAAGGAATGTATTTTCGTTGAACGGCGGGTCTCGCCGGCCTGTATTGGGAAAACCGGCGAGAGAGGCGTTACTGTTTCCCCGCCGTCACCGCATAATACGCCACCGGGATGATAACCAAGGAAAAGAGCGTCGAAGCCACCAAGCCGAAAATAAGAGCCCAGGCCAGGCCCGAGAAGATCGGGTCGAGGGTGATGGGCCAGGCGCCCAGGGCCGTGGTGCAGGCCGTCAGGACGATGGGACGGAAACGGATCGCCCCGCTTCTGACCACCGCCTCCTTGAGCGCCATGCCCTGCTTCATGGATTCCTGAATGAAATTGATCAGCACCAGCGAGTTGCGGATCACGATGCCCCCAAGCGCAATCATGCCGATCATGCTGGTGGCCGTGAAAAATACCGGGTCCGCGAAACCGCCGATCTCCTTGGTGAAAAGCAGATTCAAAAGCCAGAAGCCCGGCATGATGCCGAGGAGCGTCAGCGGGATGGCCATCATGAGCAGAAGCGGCATGGAAAAGGACGCGGTTTCGATGATGAGCAGAATGTAGATGCCGAGCAGCGCCGCGCCGAACGCGATGCCGAGGTCGCGGAACACGTCGATGGTGATCTTCCATTCCCCTTCGCCCGCCCAGTCCACCGTGATGCCATGCGGCAACGGATCGGCCGCGAGCGTGGCCTGCATGTCCAGAATCGCCTCGGCCGGGGCGCGGCCCGCCATCTCGCCGAACACGTAGGCCACCGGCCGCATGTTCTTGTGGTAGATGGGCTGGTCCTCCACCACCCGCTCAAGCGAACCGAGCTCGCCCATGGGCGCCGTCTTGCCCGAATCCGTCTTCACCGGCAGCTGGGTCATGGCCGCAAGCGACGAACGCTTCTCGCGCGGCAGGATGAGCTTCACGGGCAGCGCCTGCCGCTCGCCCGGAATGTGAACGTTGGCGGGCGTCGATCCCGAAATCGCCATGGCGATGATGGCCGTCACGTCCTCGGCCTGGACCCCGTTCAGCGCCGCCTTTTCCTTGTCCAGATGGAAATTGATCCGGTCATGCGGCGTCTCGGACGTGTCGTCCACGTCCACCACGAAGGGCTCGGCCTTCATGACGTCCGCAACCCGCTGGGCCGCCTTGATGAGGTTGCCGTAGGGCGTGTCCGGCGCGCCGTACACTTCCGCCACCAGGGTGGCGATGACCGGCGGTCCGGGAGGGGTTTCCACGATCTTGAGCGTGGCCCCGTTCTTCTCGGCGATGGCCGTGAGGTCCTTGCGAAGCCGCAGGGTGATGGCGTGGCTTTGCATGTCCCGCTTGGACTTGTCCAAAAGGTTCACCCGGATGTCCGCCTGGTTGCTCTGGCCGCGCAGATAATAGTGGCGGACCATGGCGTTGAAATCCATGGGCGAAGCCGTTCCCACGTAGCTGGTGAAATTCGTCACCTCGGGTACGTCGCGCAGATACGCCTCGAAATCCTTCACCGTCCGGTCCGTGGCCTCCAGGGTGGAGCCCTCGGGCAGGTTGATCACCAGCTGAAATTCGTTCTTGTTGTCAAAGGGCAGCATCTTGAGCGGAACGAGCCGGAATGCCGCCAGCATCACCGAAAGCCCCAGGAGGACCACCACCGTGGCCGTGAGCCCCCAGCGCATGGCGCGGGAATCGAGAAAGGGGGTGATCATGGCCCGGTAGAACCGGCCCAGCCTGCCCGAGGCCGCCCGTTCGTCGTCCTTGACGGCCTTGCCCGCCTTCAGGCCGCTGACGAGCGGGGATTTCTTGCGCAGGAGCAGATAGGACAGCCAGGGCACCACCGTGAGCGCCGCCACCGTGGAAAAGCCCACCGTGAGCGGCACGTTGGCCGCCATGGGCGCCATGTACGGCCCCATCATGCCGGTAATGAAATAGAGCGGCAAAAAGGAAACCACGATGGTCAAGGTGGACATGATGACCGGCGGCAGCACCTCGCGTACGGCCACCAGGGTGGCGAGCCGGGGACGGCGCTTGCCCGCCAGGATATGGCGCTGGATGTTGTCCACGTTGACGATGGGGTCGTCCACCACAAGGCCGAGCGAAAGGATCAGCGCGAACAGCGTCACCCGGTTGATGGTGTAGCCCAGCAGCATGTTGACGAAAAGGGCGAGCGAAAAGCTCACGGGCACGGAGATGGAGACGATGAGCGCCTCGCGCCAGCCCATGGTGATCATGAGCAGGATGGCCACGGTGACAAGGGCGAAGACCAGGGAGTCGATGAGGTCGCCCACCTTGTTCTGGGCGGTCAGGCCGTAGTTGCGGGTGGTTTCGATGTTCACGCCGTCGGGCAGAACCTGCGCCTTGATGGCCTCCACCCGGGAGAGGATGTTTTCCGCCACGGAAACGGCGTTGGTCCCTTTTTTCTTGGCCAGCGCCAGGGTGACCGAGGAGGAGGGCTGGGCGTCCCCGGGCTTGCCGCGCCGGATGAGCTCATCCTTGGAAAAGCCTATGCGGGTATAGGAAGCGGGTTCCGCGCTCGTATCCATGACCTCGGCCACGTCGCGCAGGTAGACCGGATTGCCGCCGTGCACGCCAACCACCAGCGCCGAGACCTCCTTGGCCGAGCGCAGGAAGGAGTCCGCCGTGATGGCGTATTCCTTGTTGTTCTGGTCGAAGCTTCCGGCGCGCACGGACATGTCCGCGCGCTTTAAGGAGTCGGCCACCTCGAGCGGGGAGAGCCCCATGCCGTAGAGCCGCTCGGGGTTGAGCTCCACCCGGATTTCACGGCTTAAGCCCCCGGTCAGGGTGAGCTTGGAAATGTCCTCGGTCTCGGTCAGCCGGGCGAACATCTCCTCGCCGATGCGGCGCAGGCCGTATTCATCGTAGATGTCCGAGGAAAGGGTCAGGGTGACGATGGGCACGTCGTCGATCTCGACGGGCTTGACCAGCCAGCCCTTGACGATGGACGGCACCAGATCCTGGTGCATCATGATGGCGTTGTAGAGCTTGACCAGGGAGGCTTCCCGGTCCTCGCCCACATAGAAACGCACCGTGACCACGGCCGCGTCGGGCCGGGAGGTGGCGTAGACGTATTCCACCCCGTCCACCTGCCACAGCAGGCGTTCAAGGGGCGTGGCTACGAGCTTCTCCACCTCGGCCGCGCTGGCGCCCGGGACCTGCACGATGACGTCGGCCAGCGGCACGGAGATTTGCGGTTCCTCCTCCTTGGGCGTCATGAGAATGGCCGCGCCCCCGAGACAGAAGGAGAAGAGAATCAGGACGATGGACAGGCGGGACTGCAAAAACACCCGCACGATGGAGGCGATAAAGCCCTTGGGCTCGTCAGTCGAGAAATCGTTTTCGCTCATGGAAGGCGCCTCCGGCGGCCAGGGGGGAGAACCCCTTTTCGGAAAGGGGTTCTCCCCCCTGGACCCCCCTTTCCTCAAAACGTTTTATCGGCGCTTCGCGGCGCGTTCGTCCCTGCGTCGTGACGCGGGGACAAACGCGTCACGGACCCCGGATGGGGGTCCAGGGGGATCATCCCCCTGGCGGGGAGTCCAGAGGGGCGGCGCCCCTCTGGCCGCCGGAGGCGCCGTTTGTCCTATTCAGGATAAACGCCCACTTCCTCGCCGCCGTCGAGGCCGGAGAGGATTTCGATCTTGCCGTCGCGCGCGGCGCCCGTCTTGACCGCGTATTCGCGCCAGACCCCGTCCTTTTTCACCGTGACCATGTCCAACTGGCCGATGCGGCGCACGGCGTTCTCCGGGACCAGCACGGCCTTGCGGGCGGTGAGCGGGATCATGAGCCGTCCGAACATGCCGGGGTAGGCGCCGTCCAGCTTGGGCAGGGCGGCCTTCACCAGGAAGGTCCGGGTCTGGAGATCGGCCGAAGGCACGATCTCTTCCACCGTGGCGATGATTTTCTCCGGGGCCTGCCCGGTTTCCGTCAGGGCGCCAATGACCACGGGGAAGGCGTCGCCGGGCTTGATCTTGGAGATGAGGCCCTCGCGCACCTGGGCTTCGATGCGCAGGGAACGGCCGGTTTGGATCATGAGCAGCGGCTTGCCCGGAAAGGCCAGGTCGCCGGGCTCCGACAGGCGCTTGGAGATTTCCCCGTCCGTGGGGGCCTTGATCTGGGCGTACCCCAGGGAAATGGTCGCTTCCTCCAGGGCCTTCTGGGCCTGGGAGGCCAGGGCTTCGGCCCGGACCAGGCCGTCGTGGGCCTGTTTCAGGGCGGCGTCGGCCCTGCGGTATTCCGCGTTGGACCGGTCCATTTCCTGGGCGGCCACGGTGCGCGATTCGAAGAGCTTCTTGATGCGGCCGTTATCGACTTTGACGTTGTCGTAGGTGGCCTGGGCGGAGTTCACGGCCTCCCGGGCCTGATCGCGGGCGCTCATGGCTGAGTTTACGGCCTGCTCTGCCTGATCCACCCTGCTTTGCAGCTCCCGGCCGTCCAGGACGATGAGGACGTCGCCCTTGGACACGGACTGTCCGGCCCGGGCGTTGACCTCCAGGATCTTGGCCTGGACCTGGGATTCCACGGTGGTTTCGGTCCGGGGTCTGACGGCGCCCACCGCCTCGTACCATTCGATGACGTCGGCGAGCTCGGCCTTTGCTGTTTCAGGCGGCTCGGCTTGTTGTCCAGAGGCCGCATACGCGTTGGGATGCGTAACAAACAAAAGCGTTGCGGCGCAGAGGACGGCGATACGGCGCATTGTGCTTTTCATGAAATGGTTTCTCTTTTGTTGGAGATTGCGTTACCGGAGCGTATATCACGAAGGCGTTTCGCATCGCAAGGCCGCGCGATTTTTATCCAGATCGGTCTGCTAGGAATAAGACGCGGCCGTCGGCCGTCAAGACGGAACCGGTTCATCGCAAGGAGGCGTCATGAGCAAGGAACGGATGATCGCAGAGATGATCGATAGGGGCGCGGCGACAAGGACGGAAGCCGGGGAGGTCTACGACGCGGTTCTAGAGGCCGTGACCGGGGCGCTGGCGGACGGCGAAACCGTGACCCTTCGGGGATTCGGCTCCTTCAGGACCGTTGCGCGCAAGGCCAGGACGGGGCGCAATCCCGCCACGGGCGAGGCCATGCCCATCCCCGCCTCCCGGGCCGTCCGGTTCACGCCCGGGGCGGAGCTTCGGGAGATGGCCGCGATCATGAGCAAGGGCTGGGGGCCGGACTGGCTGGATTTCAAGGCCTTTCAGCAAAAGGTGGCGAACCAGCTGGCCGAGGCGCGCGAGGTTCTGCGCGCGCGGGGGCTGGACAAGGAAAAGGCCGGCGCCCTGTACGAGGAAGCCGCGCGGCGCTTCAAGGAGATTTCCTTCAACGGCGGTCTGGCCTGGAAGGAGCTGCAGCAGGGCTTCGCCGACGCCTTCGCCGAACTCAAGGCCGCCTTCGCCCGGGCCAGGGAACGGTTCTAGATTCGTCCTTCCGGCCTCTTGGCAAGGGGACCGGGAAGCGGGTACAAGCGGGCCATGCGAAAAAGGAGAGCGCGATGCGAATGAAATCCCTATGTCTTATCGCCGTGGCCGGACTTGTGACCGTTGCCGGAACCTGCTTCGCCGGGGCCCGGGAGGATTACGACGCGGGCGTGGCCGCTTTGAGGTCGAACGACCAGAAGACGGCGGCCCGGTATTTTGAAAAAGCGCTGACGGACGCGAGCGCGCCCACGGCGCTGGCGGCCCAGGCCTATTTTTCCCTCGGGGCCATCAGCCACGGCCAGGGGGATTTCAAGAGCGCCAAGGCCGATTACGACAAGGCCATCGCGCTCAATCCGAACCTCGCGCCAGCCTACGGCAACCGGGGCAACGTGCATTTCTACCTGGGGGACAAGGCGGCCGCCCTGGAGGATTTCAACCGGGCGGTGGAGCTTGCGCCCACGGACCCGGGCGCGTTCGTCAACAGAGGCTATTTCTACCTGACGGAAAAGACCTTCGACAAGGCCCTGGACGATTTCACCCGGGCCATCGCCATCAACCCCAAAGCGCCCGCGCCCTTCTGCAACCGGGGCATCGCCTATTTCTCCCTGGGCGACGAGGACAAGGCCATGGCGGATTTCAATCAGGCCATCGCCCTCAATCCCAATTTCGCCCTGGCCTACAAAAACAGGGGCGAGCTGTACCTGAAAACGGGCGACGAGGCGAAGGCCAAGGCCGATCTCGCCAAGGCCTACGAGCTTGATCCCCGGTTGAAATCCCTGAAAAAAGAATAAACCGGAACCCGCGCCCGGAAGCGCGACCGGGTATTTGAGGCTTTTCCCTGGTTTTCGGAGTGAATCGTTTTCGCGACGGATCTGCGCAAGTTTTTATCATTCAAGGCCCAAACGTATAGGCTGCGTTTGGGCCTTGATCGTTTTTCACGCCCTGGGTCCGCATCGTGAAGGCGGTCCGCGTAAGAACCTTGGCGACGAACTGGATTTTTCGAACGAGGGCGTCAGGCGCGCGATCTTTCCTGAAAAGCGGGACGAAGACGCATCCGGGACAAGGCGCACGCGACGCGCGTCCTCCACGAACCTCTCGCGGAAGGGGGGAACGCTACGCTAGCGCACCACGATGATGGAGCAGGGGGCGGTCTGGACCAGGCGGCTGGAGACGCTGCCCAAAAGCAGATTGTCCACGGCGTTCTTGCCGAGGCTCCCCACCACGATCTCGTCGGCCTTTTCCCGGCGGGCGATTTCGGAAATCACGTCCGCCGGACGGCCCGGCTCGGCCATGGCGCGTACGGCGACGCCCGCGGCCCGGGCCTTTTTTTCGGCCTCGGCCAGGATCTTGAGCGGCTCGCGCATGAGCCGGTCCTTGGCGTTCTCGTAGGATTCCGGATGCAGAGACAAGAAGCTCAAGCTTTCGACTACGTTGACGGCCAGAAGTTCGGCGCCGTGGACCTTGCACTCCAGTATGGCCCGGTCGAGCGCCTTGTCCGACAGATGCGAGCCATCCACCGCCACGATGATTGTCTTCATGCCAGGCCTTCCTTGACGTTTGGGCGTGTTTCGCGTTTCCCCCTTGTAGCCCGTTTTCACGGGCGAGGACAAGCCGCTTGACTGTCAGTCCACGTTGAGAATGACTGTGGAGGCGGAAAAGGCGGCATAGGCCGCGTCGCCGGGGGCGAAGTGAAGCTCCCGGGCCTTGCCCGCGCCCATGAGCGCGCATACGGACAGCCCCCCCGGAATGGTCATGGTGATTTCGGCGATGATTTTTCCCATATTCACCGCCGCGATTTCCCCGGCCAGGATGTTCTCGGCGCTGACATGCGGCGCCCCGCCGTCCGGTCCGGGCCGGGTCAGCATGACCCAGGGCGCCTTGATCTCGGCGGCGGCGTACACGCCTTTTTTGAGCCCCAGCCCGGTCAGGCTGGCGTTGGTGATGATGGCCGTGATCACGGCTCCGCCCAGGGCCGCCAGCTCCACCACGGCCTGCACGTCGCCTTTATGTATGGCGCGGATACGGCCGAAAAAGGCGTTTCGCGCGCTGGTCTTGCGGCTTTCGCGCTCCAGGAATCGCCGCTCGATGCGCCGGGCGTCCTCGTCGCTGATGTCCATGAAGGCGGCGGTCAGGTCGGCCGTGGACTGGCCCAGGATTTTCTGGACCACGGTGAGCGGCACGTCCTCGCGCAACAGCTCGATGGCCCTTGAGCGGCGGATGGCGTTGGGACTGGCCAAATCCTGGTCCAGTCCCGCCTCCTTGGCGCGCTCGTAGAATTTGCGGCGGATATGCCCCGGGTCCATGCGGAAGAAGGTTCCCCGGAACGGAGCGTAGGCCTCGTTGGCGAAGGTTTCGGCCAGTTCCCCGGCCAGGGCTTCGGGAAGCTGCACCTCGCGCCCGCCCACCCGGACCGTCAGCTTGGCGAAATCGAAATCCGCGAGATCGTCGATCCCGAGCGCCTCGCCCAGGCGGGCGCCGGTATGGCGGATGATGAGATAGATGAGAAGCACCCTGACCCGGGAAACGGTTACGTCCTTTCTCGGGGACCGCATGGCCCAGGCGCGGAAGGCGTCCGTCAGGGCGGCCATGCCGATGGGATCGAGATGGCGGATGCCGGCGGCGAGATCCAGGGCGGCCGCCGGACGTTCCCGGCGGCTTCGGGGCTTTTGATCCATAACGCTCCTCGTTGACGCTGCGTGAAGAAAGCGGCGCGCCCTTACGCCATACGCCCCCGGCGGGTTTTCGCCAAGGGGCGGATTTTCACATATTTCGTGACATCGCGCGCCGGACAGGGTAAAAACACTATCACGAAAACTAGTATTAACGTGTGACTTAGACCGCAAGCGGCGCTGGAGGCGGCATGTATTTCCCCACGGCAGGCATCGACGTCAACCCGGTGGTTCCCCCGTTGACGGCCCTGGTCATCTCGTTTTTCACGTCCATGGCAGGGGTTTCCGGGGCGTTTTTGCTGCTTCCCTTCCAGATGTCCTTCCTGGGATACGTCAATCCTTCCGTGAGCGCCACCAACCAGCTGTTCAATATCGTGGCCATCCCTTCCGGGGTCTGGCGCTACATCCGGGAAGGCCGCATGGTCTGGCCGCTGGCCGTGGCCGTGATCGCGGGCACGCTGCCCGGGGTGTTTCTGGGAGCCTACGCGCGGGTGGCTTTGTTGCCCGGCGCCAAGGACTTCAAGCTGTTCGCCGCCGTGGTTCTGTCGTACGTGGGCTGGCGCATGTTGCGCGACCTTGCGCGCCGCAAGAAAGGGGTGACGGACCGGGCCAGCGCGGAGAAGCGCTTTCAGGAATTGGCCAGGACCCACGCCGGCAGGGCCGGGCGGGGACTTCCGGCCGTCAAACTCATTCACGCCTCCATGCGCCGCATCAGCTATGATTTTTATGGAGAACGCTACGACGTCTCGGGGCCCGGCGTCCTGGGCCTGAGCCTGGCCGTGGGCGTGGTGGGCGGGGCCTACGGCATCGGCGGCGGGGCCATCATCGCGCCCTTTTTCGTCTCCATCCTGGGGCTGCCGGTCTATACCGTGGCCGGAGCGGCGCTGATGGGCACGTTCGTGACCTCCATCGCCGGGGTGGCGTTTTATCAACTCATCGCGCCCTATTATCCGGGCATGAGCGTGGCCCCGGATTGGGGGCTGGGCGCGCTGTTCGGCCTGGGCGGCATGGCGGGCATGTACCTTGGGGCCGCCTGTCAAAAGCGCGTACCCGGACACGTCATCCGCTGGGGGCTTTGCGCGGTCATCCTTTATACGGCGGGCGCCTACGTCCTGGACGGGCTGCGCTGAACTATTTTCCGGTTTCTCAAAAATAATTCATACGGAATCATAAAGGATTTCCAGCAGCCTCCGATAGGAGAAGCAGCCGGAGCCACTGGGGAGGGGTAATGGCGAACCCGGGCCGCGCGTAACGGCGGTCCGGCGGAGAAGGAGGAGGATTGCCATGGCGCAAATCCTTGAGCTGGGGGAATATCGGGAGAGCAAACGCAGGGAACGGGAACGAGCCGGACCCTTGAAGCGCATGAGACCGAAAATAAGCGACAAGGAAATCTGGACAAAGGACTACGCCACCATGGACGGCGTGGTGTTCGGCGCCTCGCTTATACGGGAGATTCTGGACTACTACTGTCCCTATGACCAGGAGTGGCCTTATCTGGTCCTGGCCCTGGTGGATGCGGCCTACAAGCTGGAGATCTGGGGCGTCAAGGAGGTGGAGACCGCCGCCGCGGCGCTGAAGGCCTTCACCCTGTCCAGGATGACCGCGTCCAACAAGCGGGACATGACGGCCGCCTTGCTGCTGGCGGACCTCATCGAAAAAACGCCGCAGTACAGGCGTTCGCAGCAAAACTGATCACGATTTCCCATCCCTCGAAGACGCCGGGGCCCCGAAAAGGCTCCGGCGTCCGCTTTTGTCCTCCGGCCCCGTTCGTCCGGTCGATCCGCGCTTCATATTAGCGGACGGAGCCGCCGGGACGGCGGGACCCGTTCCGCGCCACGAGGAAAACGGCGTTTTTCGCAAGGCGCGGCGCATCGCGGATTCGCCTGGGCCCGGTCTATGGCCTCCGCCTTCTTGTATCGAGCGTGATATAAGCGCTTGCCTCGGGGTGGACGATTCCCTAACATGCCAGCATCCAATGCCCGGAAACGTTAACGCTGGCGGGATGATGTCCGTTCGAAACGCGTATGTGACGGCCTGCGCCGTGTGCTTGGCGGCGCTGCTTTTCCCGGTCCGTTCCCAGGCCGTAACCGTGGTCGCCCCGGAATGTCAGGCCCGGTTCGCCGCCCAGGACGTGAACGGGGTTTTCGTTCTTTTCGACCCCGAGACCCAGGCCGAGATCGTCTCCGATCCCGAGCTGGCCGATACGGGGTATCTTCCGGCCTCCACCTTCAAGATCCTCCACGCTCTCATCGCCCTGGAGACCGGCGTGGTCTCGGGGCCGGACGAGCTCTTCTCCTGGGACGGCAAGGACAGGGGCTACGGCCCGTGGAACCGGGACCAGACCCTGCGCTCGGCCGTCGAGCATTCCTGCGTCTGGGTCTTTCAGGAGATCGCCCGGCGCATCGGCCGGGAACGGATGCAGCGCTATGTGGATCTGGCGGACTACGGCAACAGGGACATCTCCGGGGCGCTCGATTCCTTCTGGCTGGACGGGGGGCTTCGCATCACGCCCAGACAGCAGACCGCGTTCCTGCAAAGGCTCTATGCGGGGGAATTGCCGTTTTCCAGGGACGCCATGGAGCAGGTCAAGGACATGATCCTGGTGGAGAAAACCGACGCCTACGCGCTTTGGGCCAAGACCGGCTGGGCTTCGCGGGTCTATCCCCAGACCGGCTGGCTGGTGGGATGGGTGGAAAAGGACGGCAAGGCCCGCTTTTTCGCCACGGCCGTGGAAATCCGCAAGGTGGACGACGCCCGGGCCAGATACGCGGTCAGCCGCTCCCTGCTTCAGGATTTCGGCGCCCTCTAGCGATTGACACTTTCCCCCGCGCTGGTAGGAATGGCTCAACACGATAGCCTTCAACCAGCGGGGGTTCCATGAAAAACACGGAGCTTTGTCTGGCGGCCTTGCGCGAGGAGGGCCTGGATCACGTCTTTCTCGTTCCGGGCGGTCTGATCGATCCTTTTCTGCCCGCGTTGGCGCAAACCGGAGGACTCACTCCCATTGTGGCGGCCCACGAAGGCGGGGCGGCCTGCATGGCCGACGGCTACGCCCGGGCCTCGGGCCGGTTCGGGGCCTGTCTCTGCATCGGCGGGCCCGGGGTTTCCAACACGGTCACCGCGAGCATGGCGGCTTACACGGACAATTCCCCCGTGCTGCTCATTTCCGGCCAGGTGGCCACGGACTGGGAGGGCCGGGGCGGCTTTCAGGATTCCAGCCCCGGTTCGGTCAACGACGCGGCCATGCTCTCGGGCGTCACCAACTATTCCGCAAGCGTCGAGAATCCCCATCTTTTTCGCCACCACCTGCGCGCCGCGCTCACCCGCATGCTGGCGGGCGGTCAGGGCCCAGTTCACCTGAGCCTGCCGCTGGACATCCAGAAGGCCGAGGCCGCGGCGGCCTGGGAGCCCCTGGACCCCTCCCTCTACCGGCCGCGCTTTTTCGATCCCGAGGCGCTCGAGCGGGTCTGGGACATCCTGGCGCCGGGCGGCAAAGCCCCCGCGCCGGAACGCATCGCCATCCTGGCGGGCGCGGGCGTGGAAAAATCCGAAGCCTCCGAAGTCCTGAAGCGATTCGCCGAGCGCTTTGCGATCCCCGTGGCCACCACGCTCCGGGCCAAGGGCGTTTTTCCGGAAAGCCACCCCCTGTCCCTGGGCGTGTTCGGTTACGCCGGGCATCGTCCGGCCATCGAAGCCCTGCTCTCCGGGGAGGTGGAAGTCCTCATCGTCCTGGGCTCCGGGCTTTCCCAGCGCGACACCATGTTCTGGGACGTGAAGATGCTCCCGAAAACGGCCCTCATCCACGCGGACGTGGACCCCACGGTCATCGGCCGGACCTGGCGCAGCGAGGTCCCGCTGCTCGGGGACTGCGGGGAGATCCTGCGCTATCTTCTGAGCGCGGACGAGGAGCGCCTGGCCGCCCTGGCTTCGGGCGCCCCGGCCCGGGAACGCTGGATGCGGGACATCCGCGCCCTGGGCCCGTCCTGTTACGATGCGGCCGATAGGGAAAGCGAGGCCGCGCCCATCCATCCGGCCCGGGTGGCGGCGGAGCTTCGCCGGGCCATGCCCCCGGACGGGGCCGTGGTCGTGGATTCCGGCGCCCATCGGGCCTTTTTCGGGCATTATTACCGCGCCGACGCCCCGAAAACCTATTTTTCCGCCACCAATCTCGGTCCCATGGGCTGGGCCATTCCGGCCGCCTGCGGGGTGAAGGCGGCCATGCCGGACGCGCCCGTGGCCGCCGTGACCGGCGACGGCTGCATGCTCATGCACGGCATGGAGATCCAGACCGCCGCCCGCTACGGTCTGGGCGTCCTGTTCGTGGTCATCAACAACGCGGCTCTCGGCAACGTCTGGCTGCGGGCCCACAAGGAGGGTCCGGGACCGGCCGAGCTGACCAGCATCCCGCGCCATGATTTCGCGGCCATGGCCAAAGCCCTGGGGCTCGACGCGGCCGTGGTCGAGCGGCCGGACGATCTGGGGCCGGTGTTCGAGGCCGCCATCGCCTCGGGCAAGCCCTTTCTGGCGGACGTGCGCTGCGCCAAGGAGTTCGGCACGCCGGTGGCCCCCTGGGTCAAGGCCAAGGCCGAATGGATCGACAACGATTGAGCCGGGCGCGGCGGCCTCCCGCCTGTCCCCGCAACCCATGGACCCGCGCCGGGGCCTCGTCCCGGCGGCGATGAAGGAGCATTTTTGGAGAACACGCCCGTTTCCGTCATCATTCCCGCCTGGAACAACTGGGCGCTGACAAAGGACTGCCTGGCCGCGCTGGCCGCGCATACCCCGCTTGAGGCGCTGCAAGTCATCGTCGTGGACAACGGCTCCACGGATGAGACGGCCCTGGCCGGTCCGGCCCATGGCGCGGCGCTTTTCGGCGAGCGGTACGGGCAGGTCCGCCTGCCGGGAAACCGGGGCTTCGCCGCGGCCTGCAACCGGGGCGCTCAGGCCGCCTCGGGGGGGTTCCTCTTTTTCCTCAATAACGACGCTCTGGCCGAAACGGGCTGGCTCGATCCCCTTGTGGAGGCCATGCGCGGGGACCCGTCGCTGGCGGGCGCGGGACCGGTGTTGACCTTTCCCAAGGACGGGGGGGTGAACGCGGGACGGATCCAGCATCTTGGCATCGCCGTGAGCGGCGGGCCGGAATTCCGCCATCTCTACGAACTGTTTCCGGCCAGCCACGAAGCCTGCCGCAAGACCCGGCGCATGCAGATCATAACGGCCGCGGCCATGCTCGTTCCGGCGAAGCTCTTCGCCGGTCTCGGCGGGTTTTACGAGGGGTTCGTCAACGGCATGGAGGACGTGGATTTCTGCTGCCGGGCGGCAAAAAACGGCGGCCGTTTCGCGGTCGTTCCCAAAAGCCGCGCGGTCCATCTGACCAACCGCACGGCCGGACGCTTCGACCGCGAGGGCGACAACCTGCGCCTGCTCGTTTCCCGGCGCCACGCCCCGCTTGAGGATTTGTGCGGATTCGCGGCCGCCGACGGCTACGTTCCGTTCTTCACGCCCTGGCTGGACCTGATCCTGGTTCCCGGTCCCGAGCGGGCGGCGGCCATAAAGGCGTCCTGGGCGGCCGATCCCGATCCGGCGCGCTTGCCGGAATTGCTGGAAAAGGAGCCGCTCTGGGACGAGGGCTACGTTCTCTGGGGCCGGGCGGACCCGGCCAAGGCCCTGACCGCGGCCGGGCTTCGGGCCGCGCTCATCCCGGGCGAGGAGGCCTTCGTCATGAACGCCGCGCTCCTGAAAAGAGCTGGGCTCAAGGAGCTGTCCGCCAAGAATCTGAACTACGTCAAGGGGATCCGGACGCTTATGGCCGACGCCGAGGCCCTTTCGCGCAAGGCCAGGAATCTCGAACGCAAGACCCGGGACCAGGCCGCGCTCGCGGCTCTTCAGGCCTGGAAATCCGGCCAAGGCGCGCCCTGACGGACGCCGGTCTTCGGAGGGGGGCGGCGAATGTACGCGCGTCGTCCGCGAATCGCGCGAGGGAGGAGCCGTTAGACCTTTTCGATTTTGCAGAGCAGCCCGCGCAGCTGGTAGGAGCCGAAGGCCGGGTCGTAGGGCGGATCGGCGCTGGTGAGGACATTGGCGTTGGATTCGAAGACCCCGTAGTCGAAGCCGCCGCGTTCCGGGAACCACCAACCGTGGTCCACGCTGACCGTCCCCGGCCGCATGTCTTGCGTGACCCGCGCCCGCATGACAACGCTTCCCCGTTTCGTCGCGATCCTGACCATGTCCCCGTCCGCCACCCCGAACGCGGCCGCCGTCTCGGGGTTGAGCTCGGCCAGGGGCTCGGGGCGGCGCTTGCGCAGCCGCTCGATCTGCCTGCCGTCGCTGTGGAAATATTCCGGGCGTCTGGCGCCGGTGGTCAAGATCAGCGGATACTCTCCGGCCGTTTCCGGATCGGAAACCGGGCTTTCGGGCGGTTCGCGAAAGGACGGCAAAGGGTCGTAGCCCAACCGTTCCAGCGCCTTGCAGGACAGTTCCGCCTTGCGCGAGGGCGTTCGGAAGCCCTTTTCCTCGTAGCGCCCGTACCCGTCCGGCAGCCAGATCATGCGCCGGGCCTTGAGTTCCTCGAACGTCACGCCCAAGGGCTCCAGCCGGTAGTCCAGCACGTCGCGAAGGGTCTGGTCCGATCCAGGAAGCCCCAGCCGTCTGGCCAGATCGTCCAGGATGTCCTCGTTCTGGCGGCACTGGCCGGTTTGCAGGGCTTTTTGCTGGGCGAAGACCGCGCGCGGGGCCACGAACGGCAGCTCGATGATCTGGTCCGTCTCGGGCCAGGCGGCGGCGGGCAGGACGAAATCCGCCAGCGCCGCCGAGGGCGTCATGAAATGCTCGCTGGCCACGAGAAATTCCAGGGACCGCAACGAGTTCAAGACCATCCTGGAGTCCGCCACAGTGAGCAGCGGATTGTTGCCGAAAAGGAGCAGCGCCCGCACACGGTAGGGCGCGTCTTCGCGCATGGCCTTGAAAAGGGCCGGGATATGGGCCGAAGGCATGAACGCCCTGAATCCGCCCAGCAACTTGAATTCCGAGGCCCCGAAGCGCTTCCCCATGGCGTCCTTTGGCAGCTTGTCGTGCAGGGTCGGGTAGGTCCGAAGGCCGGGCGAACCGAAGACGTCGCCGCCGGGGACGTCGATGTTGCCGGTGAGGATGCGCAGGATTGCCACGGCCCGGGCGGTTTGCAGGCTGTTGGGGCTCTGGTCGAGCGATACCCCCCAGTCGATGCAGCCCGGCTTGTCCGTGGCGTAGCGCCGGGCGGCCTCACGGATGTCGCGGGCCGGGACTCCGGTCACGCCCTCGGCCCAGGCGGGCGCGGCCTCCCTGACCCGCTCGCGCAGGGCGTCGAAGCCCGTGGTCCAGTCCGCCACGAAAGCCGCGTCGTACAGGCCCTCTTCGATGATGACATGGGCCATGGCCAGGGCCAGGGCGGCGTCGGTCCCCGGGCGCACGGGCAGCCACAGGCCGCAGCGCTTGGCCGTCTCCGAGCGGCGAGGATCGATGGCCACGCCGAAGGCTCCGGCCTTGAGGACGCGGTCCACCGGGAAGGCCAGCTTGCCGTCGGGGCTGGAAACGAGCGGGTTGTGCCCCCAGAAGAGGATGGTCCTGGGCCTGGTTTCGCCGTAGTAATCCGGGGCGAGGAAGCCGCCGTAGGTCAGATTGCTGACCGTGATGCGCGGGATGAAGCAGTTGGCCAGGCCCGGCTCGTACCAGTTGGGCGTGCCGAAGGCGTTGGCGAAGCGGATGACGTGGAAATAATGGTGGCGGCCGGTGCCCTGGCCGAGAGCCACGCTCTCGGGCCCTGTTTCCCTGCGGATGCGGTCCAGGCGTCCGGCGATTTCGGACAAGGCCTCGTCCCAGGAGACCGGGACGAATTTCCCGGCGCCGCGTTCTCCCGCGCGTTTGAGCGGCCGGGTCAGCCGATCCGGGTGGTTGACCATGTCCGGGGCGCTCAGGCCCTTTATGCACATGCGCCCCTTGTTGAAGTGCGAATCCTTGGCCGGCGCCACCCGGACGAGCCTGCCGCGTTCGACGAAAAGCCGGGCGGCGCAGCCCCCGTGGCAGGCCCGGCAAACGCTGGCTATCTGGGTGATTGCCTTCTCGGACATGAGGTATCCGCTTGGCCCCGGCGGACCGGCGCGCGACGCGTCCGCGAAACGGGCGTCCGGGCCGAGAAACGGCCACAGGCCGGACGGGCGCTGTTTCCCCGACGGCGGCGGTCCGCGTTCCGGGAGGGGCTGGGCTCGAGTCGCGTCCTCAAAACGGGCGCAACGGGTTTTTGAGGATACGCCGTTGGATGCGCAATGCGTTCATGAAACCATGCGGACATGTTTTTGCCGGGACGCCGTCCTAGCGGTCCAGGGTGGACATGTCTCCCGGGTCCTGGCCCAGCTCCTCGGCCTTGAGCGCCCGGCGCAGGATCTTGCCGCTTCGGGTCTTGGGAAGCTCGTTTCTGAATTCGATGGCCCCGATCACGGCGATGGGTCCCAGTTCCCGGCGGATGTGCTTCTTCAGCTCCTGGCGCAGATCGTCCTCGGTTCCCCATTGGTCTTCCCAGTTCTCGGCCGGGATGATGAAGGCCTTGGCCACCTCGCCCTTGATCTTGTCCGGCAGGCCGATGACGGCGGATTCGGCCACGGCCCGGTGGGCGTCGAAGGCGCTTTCCAGCTCCGCCGTGCCGATGCGGTGCCCGGCGATGTTCAGGACGTCGTCGGCCCTGCCCTGGATCCAGAAAAGCCCGTTCTCGTCGCGCCGGGCCACGTCGCCCGCGAAATAGCAGCCCGGAATCTTGTTCCAGTAGGTTTCCTCGAAGACCCCTTCCTCGGCCCGAAGGTCGCGCATCATGGCGGGCCAGGGCTTTTTGAGCGCCAGAAAGCCGCCCTTGTCCGGCGGCACGGGGACGCCCGCCTTGTCCACCACGTCGGCGAACACGCCGGGCAGGGGCTTGCCCACGGAACCGGGCTTGAGCGCCGAGATGGGCAGGGGGCTCAGCATGATCATGCCGGTTTCCGTCTGCCACCAGGTGTCCAGCAGGGGACACTGGGAATTGCCGATGATCTTGTGGAACCAGACCCAGGCCTCGGGGTTGATGGGCTCGCCTACCGTGCCCAGAAGGCGCAGGGTGCTCAGATCGTGCTTTTTCGGGTACTGCGGGCCGTAGCGCATGAGCATGCGGATCAGCGTGGGCGTGGCGTAGAGGATGGTGGCGCCGTAGCGGGAGACGATGCTCCAGAGCCGGTCCGCCTGGGGGTAGAGGGGATGGCCCTCGTACATGATCGAGGTGGCGCCGCACATGAGCGGGCCGTAGACCCCGTAGCTGTGACCGGTGATCCAGCCCGGGTCGGCCGCGCACCAGTAGATGTCCGTGGGCTTGATGTCGAAGACCCATTTGAAGGTATGGCGCACGCCGACCATGTAGCCGCCGTGGCAGTGGACGACGCCTTTGGGCTTGCCCGTGGCGCCCGAGGTGTAGAGCATGAACAGCGGATCCCCGGCCTCCATGACCTCGGTGTGAAAATCCACGGATTCCTGGCGGATGAGGTCGTGGTAATAGATGTCGCGCGGCTCGTGCATCTCGATGTCCGCGTTGGCGCGTTTGACCACCACCACGGTTTCGGCCAGATCGCGGTCCACGCCCATGAGGGCCTCGTCCACGATGTTTTTCAGGTTGATGACCCGGCCGCCCCGGTAGAAGCCGTCGGCGGCCACCACCAGCTTGGCCCGGGAATCGTTGATGCGAAGGCGCAGGAACTTGGCGGAAAATCCGGCGAAGACCAGGTTGTGGACCGCCCCGATCTTGGCGCAGGCCAGCATGGCCACCACGGTTTCGGGCAGGGGGGGCATGTACAGGGCGATGACGTCGCCGCGTCCGGCGCCCAGGGAGCGCAGGGCGTTGGCGAAGCGGTTCACCTCGCGGTAGAGTTCGTAATAGGTGAATTTGCGGCAGTCCCCGGCCTCGCC